>DATGJB010000136.1:0-10817 GCA_035295425.1 Chloroflexota bacterium
GACGCGGATCGACCGTGCCTGGTAGCGGTCGAGGACCGTCCGCACGCGATCGTGGCCTCCCTGGCACGGCCCGAAAAGTGTAATGCCATCAGCCTGGATGTGATCGCCGATCTCGAGGCCCTCGTCCGCGATCTCCACCTCAGCCGCACAACCCGGCCATTCGTGCTGCGCGGCTCCGGCCGGTGGTTCTCAAGTGGCGGCGATCTACGCCAGTTCGCCGAGCTCACTTCCGGTGAAGCGGTCGAGATGGCCGATCGCATGGCGGGAGTGTTGCGAGGGATCGAGGCTCTACCGGGCCCTACCGTAGCCGCCCTGAACGGGCCGGCGATTGGCGGGGGCGTCGAGCTGGCCCTTGCCTTCGATCTACGCGTGGCCGTCGACTCGGCGTATCTCCATTTCGCCGAGACTCGCATGGGTATCATCACCGGGTGGCAGGGGGTGGAACGCCTGTCGCGGTTGGTCGGCTACTCGGTGTGCCTTTCCCTGATGCTGACCGCAAGCCGGGTCCCGGCCGGCGAGGCACGGCGTCTGGGCCTCGTCAACGCAGTGTGGCCGGCGGAGACATTTGACGCTGAACTGAATGCTTTCACCGGCGAGCTCGTCGCTGCCGGCCCGGCCGGCCTGGCAGTCAAGCAAGTGTTGCGGCGCAGCCAGACTCACCCTGGTCTTTCCTCCGGTGAGATGGAACGAGAGCTACTGCGTGCCCTGTGGGACCGGCCGCAGCGCCAGACTGCAATGCGTGAGTCAGTGCAATCCCGAAATCGTGCGAACGTCGTATAGCGGCGAGACGGGTGCGCTCTCAGCCGGCCGGATCTGGAATATCGGGCGCGTAGCCGATCCGAATCACCGTGGCCAGCGATGTACAGTGCGAATGGCGGCCGGTCACGGTCACTCAGTTTCTGCTGTTGTACCGGGCGCGCTTGACTGATTTCACTGGAGGATTACCATGGTACTCGCCCCAGCCCGTCCCATCGATCGCGTCGCCGAACTGCTCGGCCCTGAAGCCGAGTCGCTCCTGAACCATCAGTGCCGGACGATCAGCGCCGCCCAGCTCCACCTCCCAGGTCCCGACTTCGTGGAGCGGGTCCTCCTGGCAAGCGACCGCAACAACCAGACGATTCGCAATCTGCAATCGATCTTCGACCACGGCCGGCTTGCCGGCACCGGCTATCTCAGCATCCTGCCGGTCGATCAGGGAGTCGAGCACAGTGCGGGCGCCAGCTTCGCGCCCAACCCGCTGTACTTCGATCCCGAGAACATCGTGCGACTCGCCATCGAGGGCGGCTGCAGTGCCGTCGCGTCCACGCTCGGCGTCCTTGGCATCGTGAGCCGGACCTACGCCCACCGGATTCCGTTCATCGTGAAGCTCAACCACAACGAGCTCCTCTCGTATCCCAATCGGTACGATCAGATCATGTTCGCCAGCGTCCAGCAGGCCTGGAACATGGGAGCAGCCGCGGTGGGTGCGACGATTTACTTCGGCAGCCAGGAGAGCTCCCGGCAGATCGTCGAGGTAAGTAAGGCGTTCCAGGCGGCGCACGAACTCGGCATGGGAACCTTCCTCTGGTGCTACCTGCGCAATCCTGCCTTCAAGTCAGATCAGGACTACCACACCGCGGCGGATCTCACCGGCCAGGCGAACCACCTGGGCGCAACTATCGCGGCCGACATCGTGAAGCAGAAGCAACCGGAGACAAACAACGGCTACGGCGCTCTCAACAAGAACGGCGCGAAGTACGGCATGACACACAGGAAGGTGTACAGCGACCTGACCAGCGACAACCCCATCGATCTGTGCCGGTACCAGGTGGCCAACAACTACATGGGGAGAGTCGGACTCATCAACAGTGGTGGCGCCTCGGGGGACAATGATCTGGCGCAGGCCGTTCGCACCGCCGTGATCAATAAGCGCGCCGGTGGGACCGGCTTGATCAGTGGACGCAAAGCGTTCCAGAAGCCGCTCGCCGAGGGTATCGAGCTACTCAACGCCATTCAAGATGTCTTCCTGCTCCCGGAGGTGACCATCGCCTGATCTCCGGTAGTCCCAGGCCGGCTCACGCTCCAGTCGCCCTCCACGACTGGGGTGAGCCGGTCAGAGACTGTGGGATCATCGTGTGAGGAGGAGACTCCGTGACCACGGAAGCACTCCGGCTGTACCGCCTGCGGCAGATTGCACCCGGTAACCTGGTCGATACGCGCGGTGATACCGTCGGACGCGTCGAGGACGTTATCGTTCGGCTGGAAAGGAGCGGCTATCCAGCCGTTACCGGTCTTCAGGCACGGATCGGCGACCGCTCGGTCTTTGTACCGATCGAGCATGTCGCCGGTGTCGAGCCAGGACGTACCCATCTGACGAGACAGACCGTCGACCTCGGCCGGTTCGAGCGCCGCCCCGGCGAAGTCCTTCTCCGGCACGAGATCCTCAACCATGCACTCATCAATGTTGAGGCCGGCCGCCTGGTTCGAGCCGTCGACGTGATCCTCGGTCGCGACCGGACGACCTGGCACGTGGTCGGCATTGATCCTCACCCCCGTCCCCTCCTGCAGCGGGTCTTGCACACAGCATCAGATGCAGCGATCGAGCCGGGATCGATCATCGACTGGTCCCGGCTCGAGCCGCTGCTCAGCCACGTTCCCTCAGCCCGATTGCGCCTGCCGCTGCAGCGGCTGCGGCGGCTCCATCCGGCTCAGATCGCAGATCTGGTGGAGGCGGCATCACACGACGAAGGGGAAGAGATCATCACCACGGTGCGGGACGATCCGGCGCTGGAGGCCGACGTCTTCGAAGAGCTGGACACCGAGCACCAGCTCGAGTTTCTGCAGGGGAGAACCGACGAAGAGGCCGCCGCTCTCCTTGCCGGAATGGCAGCGGACGACGCCGCCGATCTCATCAGCGACCTCGACCAATCCCGTCGGGCCGATATTCTGGCGCGCCTCCCCGACCCACAGCAGACGAAGGTTCGCCGGCTGCTTGCGTACAACCCGCAAACAGCCGGCGGGTTGATGCATCCCGATTTTCTTGCGGTGGGGGCCACGACTCCGGTACGACAGACGCTGGAGCAGGTCAAAGAGGCAACCATACCTATCACGGCGATCTTCGTCGTCGACCCAGAGTCCTGCCTCCTTGGGTTGATCGCGCTGCAGGATCTCCTCCGCACCTCTCCCTCGTCACCGGTGGGCGAGTGCGCCGGACTGGTCCGCGTCCAGGTCACGGCCGATGCTGACTTTACCGACATCGCTCTGCGCATGACTGATTACAACCTCACCGCGCTGCCGGTCGTCGACGAAAGTAACCACGTGCTCGGCGCCATTTCGGTTGACGACGTGCTTGAGCTCCTGGTTCCGCAGGACTGGCGCCGGCGCGGCGAGGGAGGGAGCTGATGCCGACGGAAGGAACCACGGGCGAGCTGGAGAGCGTGCATCCTGCCGAGACTTCCGCGGTGCTGGACGAGGCGCATGTCGGCGAGATTCGCGGCGCCCTCGGCCGGATCAGTCAGGACGATACGGCTCCCCGGCAGACGTGGCGGGCGCGGCTCATCACGCTAGCCGCGATTACGGGGCCAGGCCTCATCGTCATGGTCGGGGACAACGATGCCGGCGGCGTCTCCACCTATGCCCAGGCCGGTCAGAACTACGGTACCAGCCTGCTCTGGGTTCTCCTTCTGCTTGTCCCGGTGCTCATCGTCAACCAGGAGATGGTGGTGCGGCTCGGCGCGGTTACCGGCGTCGGCCACGGCCGGCTGATCTTTGAGCGCTTCGGGCGTTTCTGGGGAATCTTCTCGGTGGGCGACCTCTTTGTCCTCAACTTCCTGACGGTCGTCACCGAGTTCATCGGCATCAGTCTCGCCGGCTCGTACTTCGGGATCAGCCCATACGTTACCGTCCCGCTCGCGGCGGCGGCACTGGTTGGGGTCACCGTGACAGGGAGATTCGAGCGCTGGGAACGGTTCATGTTCCTGTTTCTGGGCGTCAACGCGCTCGTCATTCCAATCGCCCTCCTCAGCCATCCGCGCTGGGGCCAGATCATCCATGACACCGTCACACCGGGAATCAAAGGTGGCCTGTCGTCGAGCGCCATCTTGCTAATCATCGCCATCGTCGGGACGACGGTTGCGCCCTGGCAGCTCTTCTTCCAGCAGTCGAACGTTATCGACAAGCGGATCACGCCACGCTGGATCTGGTACGAGCGCGCCGATACGGTAATCGGCGCCTTTGTCGTCATCATCGGCGCCGGGGCGTTGATGATCGCCCCGGCGATGGTCTTTGAAGGCACGCCACTTGCCGGGAAATTCATCGACGCGCTGGGAGTGGCGGTGGGGCTCGACCGGTACAACGGACCGGTGCTCGCCACGCTCTTTGCTATCGTCCTCCTCGATGCGTCGATCATCGGGGCCAGCGCGGTGACCCTGGCAACCTCCTACGCGTTCGGCGATGTCTTCGGCATCCATCACTCGCTCCACCGTCCCTGGCGCGAAGCGAAGGTCTTCTACGCATCGTTCGTTGGAGTGGTGGCGCTTGCCGCCGGCATCGTCCTGATCCCACACGCCCCGTTGGGCCTGATCACTACCGCCGTGCAGGCGCTGGCAGGTGTCCTGCTGCCGAGCGCCAGCGTCTTTCTTCTCCTGCTCTGCAACGATCGCGAAGTGCTCGGTCCGTGGGTAAACCCTCCCTGGCTGAATGCCATCGCGGCCGTCATCCTCGGGACGCTCCTGATGCTCTCCGGCATCCTCGTCGTCACCACGCTCCAACCGTCGATCGACGTCGGCCGGCTCGTCGTTGTCCTGAGCCTGGGGCTCACTCTCGGTCTGGTGGGGCTGGGGCTGGCCTCCTGGAGCGGCGGACGGGCCGTCCCGGCCGAAGCGCGCCCTCAGCTCAATCGCGCCACCTGGCGAATGCCCCCGCTGGCCTTCCTGGGCCGGCCCACCTGGTCCCGCGGGCGTCTGATCGCAATGTGGGCGCTGCGCGGGTATCTTATCGTCGCCGTCGTCCTGCTGGTAGTACGGGCCGTCCAGATTGGGAGCGGACACTCGTAGGGCCAGGTGCTACGACACGGGCAGAGCCGATGTTCTCCGAAGGACGCGCAGGTGCTCGGTATCACCAAGAAGATCGAGCCGCCGCCGGAGGACCGGATTTGTCGTCGACTGGCTCCGATGGCATGCTACCGCTGCGAGCTGGGAACGCCGATCAACCGCAATGACCAGGTCAAGCTCCTCCTCGTCTCGGCCGACGAAGGCAGTTGAGAGCTCCGCATTCAACTGCTCGGCGACAGCACTCGGGATCGCCCAGGCCAGGACGGGAAGGTCAAGTGCAGCGGCCGCGGCGAGCGCCGCAGCCGTCGCTGCACAGTGATCCGGGTGACCAGTGACACCCTGTTCATCAAAGACGAGGAGAGCATCGACGTCGTCGGAGTGCTCCAGGACGTGGTGCGCCAGCTCTTGCACCGGTGCCTCCGACAGCGCTCCGTCCGGGTAGGAGAGAATGATCGTCTCCTCGACGGCGAGAACGCGCGAGGCGGCGAGGAGCTCCTGTTGCCGCGTGGCGGCGAGATCGTCGTCACCCGGGCCCAGCGTCGAGCGTTCGCCGCGAGTGAAGCAGAGAACGGTTGCACTCGCCCCCTGGGCAATGAACGCCGCGAGCACGCTGCCAAGCCCAAACGACTCATCGTCGGGATGAGCAATCACGACAAGCAGCCGGCGAACCCTGGGGAGCAGGCCCATTACGTGACCCCACAGAGACTCGGCGGCTGAGCCATACATCGCACAATCGCCACTTCCACGCTCCTCAGCAGTGACCAAGACTGCCATCGACCTGCGGTGCCCCGACTCTACCTGACTTCTCCCGATCAGACCATCGGGTGTAGACCCGAGATTTGGCATTCGACTCGCATCAGGTCGTGTCATATCTCCTGCCCCGAAATATCGGGTCCGCGTCCGATGGACCGGTGCGATGGCCCTCCCTAGGCTGAAGCTAGCGAACTCTAGCGCGGAGGGCGAGCCATGACCCGACGAATTGTGATTCTTGGCGCCGGAACCGGCGGCACGCTGGCAGCGAATCGGCTCCGCCGCCTGCATTCCCGGGATGCCGTGGAAATCACCGTTGTCGACCAGAACGACGACCACATCTACCAACCTGGCCTGCTTTTCGTGCCGTTCGGACTGAAGCGGCCCGAAGAGCTCGTGCGGTCTCGCCACGCCCAGCTGCATGACGGTATCGCGTACCTCCAGTCGCCGATTGATCGAGTGGACGTGGCGCAGGACACGGTCGTCCTCGCCGACGGCGCAGTACTACGGTACGACGTTCTCATCGTGGCCACGGGCGCAACGCTCCTCCCGGACGAAACGCCGGGGCTCACCGGCGCGGGCTGGAACGACACAATCTTTACCTTCTACATGCTCGAAGGAGCGACCGCCCTTGCCGGTAAGCTCGCCGCCTTCGACGAGGGTCGACTGGTCGTCAATGTGATCGACATGCCGATCAAGTGCCCGGTGGCTCCGCTGGAATTCTGCTTCCTCGCTGACTGGTTCTTCCGTAAGAACGGCAAGCGTGACCGTATCGACATCACGTACGTCACCCCGCTCGACGGGGCATTTACCCGGCCAATCGCATCGCAGGTGCTGGGTAGCATGCTGGCCTCCAAGGGAGTGAACGTCGTCACCGAGCTGAACACGGGCGAGGTCGACAGCGAACGGAAACAGCTCATCGGATATGACGGACGGACTGTCCCTTACGATCTCGCCGTCGTCGTGCCACTCCACGGAGGCGCCGGCTACGTCAGCAGGTCCGATGGCCTGGGGGACGAGCTCAACTTCATTCCCACCGATCCACAGACGCTGCAATCCCGGGTGAAGCCGAACATTTTTGCCATTGGCGACGCGGCCGACATTCCGGCATCCAAGGCCGGATCGGTGACTCACTTCGAGGGCGACATCCTTGTCGAAAACGTGGGCCGGTACCTGACCGGGCGCTCACTCGATGGGCAGTTTGATGGTCATGCCAACTGCTTCATCGAGACAGGCTTCGATAAGGCGGTGTTGATCGACTTCAACTATGACACCGAGCCACTTCCGGGACACTACCCAGCGGCGATTGGGCTCCCTCTCTTGAAAGAGTCACACCTGAATCACCTGGGCAAGTTGATGTTCGAGTGGATCTACTGGCACAGCTTGCTGCCGGGGCACTCGTTGCCCGGGGTGGGGTCGGCAATGCCGGATCGAGGCAAGATTCACGAGCCGGTCTAGCCGGCATAGACACACCGAACTGGAGGATTTGAAAATGGCAGTAGAGACATTGGGATCAGTGACGCTGGATGGCGAAGGCTTCTTCGTTCACCCGGATGAGTGGACCGAAGCGATGGTACCCGAGCTGGCGCGCCGCGAAGGCATCGATCCACTGACCGAACAACACTGGAAGGTGATTCGGTTCATGCGCCAGGAGTACCTCCAGAAAGGGACGGGACCGGCGGTGCGGGCGCTCAGCAAGAGCGCCGACATCTCGATCAAGGACCTGTATCAGCTCTTCTCGAAGGGGCCGGCCAAGGTCGCGGCCCGGATCGCCGGAATCCCGAAACCCCGCGGCTGCATCTAGGAGTGCCGGTTCGGCCGCCGGTTCTCCCGGATGGGCGGGCGAACGGTTCGATAAATCCTGACAGAGTGAACACCGCCAGTAAGGAGTACACACAATGGCAACCGAGATGGTAGCGGAGAAAACCGCGGCCAAACCTGCCACCATCGAGAAGGTCTCGATCATCATCTCCAAGGGCTCGCTCGAGGGCATCTACCCCGGTCTGATCATGGCCAATGGGGCGCGTGCCGAGGGCATCGAGGCAAATCTGTTCTTCACCTTCTTTGGGCTCGACGCGATCCACAAGAAGCGCCACGAGAACATCAAGATCGCGACGGTGGGCAACCCGGGGCTGCATGTCGCCACGTGGCTTGGCGGCTTCCCTGGAATGTCCAGCGTGATGACCCACTACATGCAGAGCAAGATGGAGCATCTCGACATCCCCTCGATTCCTGACTTTATCGAGATGATCGCGGATACCGGCGCGAAGCTCTACGGGTGCAAGGCGTCGATCGATCTCTTCGGGTTAACCAAAGAGGACCTCATCCCTCAGGTGGAGGACATCATTACGGTCGGCGAGTTCTACGGCATGGCGGCCGGAGGGGAGATCATCTTCACGTGACACCCACAGCGCAAGACCTTCCCACAACGCAACCAGACATCAATATTGTCGACCTCGTGCTGCAGAACGGAATGCAGTTTCAGGCCGTCAACGCCCGCGGAGCGACGGTGGTCCTGGATGCGGCTCCGCCGGGCGGTGAAGGGGCGGGCATGACGCCAATGGAGCTGGTGCTCGCTGCACTCGCTGGATGCACGGCGATGGACGTCATCAGCATCTTGCGCAAGAAGCGCCTGACGGTAACGGACTACCGGCTGCGAATCGACGGCGAGCGCGTTACGGCGCATCCGAAGCCATACCGCGCCATCACTATCAGGCACATCGTGACCGGACATGACGTTGCCGAGGAGGCAGTACGCCAGGCCGTCGCGCTCTCCGTGGAGAAGTATTGCCCGGTGCATGCCATGCTCCGCAGCACCGTTGACATTTCTACAACCTTCGAGGTCCGCTCCAGCGAACCGGTGCGGACCGCCTCCTAGATCTTCTCTGAGAACCCGTAGGGCGGAGTCTTGGTGACCGGCTCCGCAGGGTTTCCCAAGCGTCACGTAGTCAGTCTTCAGGCGGGAACGGAAGGCGTGCGGGGCCCGTCACCCGGTGCCGTCTCGGAGCGGGTGGACGTGAACGCGTTCCTGTAGCTCGCGGAGCGGCTCGTCTGCCGGCCAGCGGCGGAAGAGGCCGCCTCCGTCGGGAGCTGCTCCGGCACACTCCCAGGGCGTGCCGGGTGATCGTCGGGGCCGATATGCGGCCCCCACGGACGAAAGATCGGGCCAGGACCCGATATCCCCACAGCTTCCTGCCGTCTACGCTCTAGCTGCAGAACTTCTCTGAAAGGGGGTATACCGGCCATGCGCCGCATCCTGATTCCGCTGGACGGCACGGCATTCGGTGAAACCATCCTGCCGGACGCTCGACGGGTAGCCGGCCCCGATGGCGAGCTGATTCTCATCAAAGATGCCAGTATTCTCGGAAGAGCCGGAGGCGCGGATGTGGCGCTCCGCTACGAGCGGCACCGCTCCCGCACTCAAGCCACCGACTATCTCGAGTCAGTTGCCACGATTCTCCGGTCCGATGGCGCAAGGGTTCAGACCTACGCCGTCAGCGTTGGAGACGCGGCGATTGCGATCGACGAGGCAGCCAGGCGCTTTCACGCCGACATGATCGCCTGCGCCACACACGGACGTGGCGTGTTGGGAAGACTCGTCTGGGGAAGCGTGGCACGTCGCGCGCTGGTTTGCAGCCCGGTGCCCGTCCTGCTGCGCCACATCGACGAGGAGTCCCCGACTCCAAACGGTACCGACAGAGTCCCCCGCCGCATACTGATTCCGCTCGACGGCTCCCCTCAGGCGGAGCGCGTCCTACCCCTGGCCCGGCAGATCGGAGTGGAGTGGGATGCCGAGCTGGTTCTTACTCAGGTGATCTCGCACGAGTGGCTGTCACCCGTGGACCGCGCCAAGCCGGCCAGTGAGCTCTCGTACCTCGAGCGCATCGCCACCACACTCCCCGAAAGGGTGGAAGCGAGATTGCTGGTCGGACCGGTAGCAGATGCGCTGGTCGCCGCCGTCAAGGAATGGGACATCACCGACGTCCTGATGGCAAGCCACGGGCGAACCGGACTCTCGCGCGTCATCCTCGGGAGCGTGGCGGATGGGTTGGTTCACCGTCTCCACTGTCCCATTGTCATCGTGCCCGCCCTCGTCCCCGCGAAGGTCACCGATGAAGCGCGCCAACCGCAGCACAGCGGCTCGCTGGTGCTCTCCTGACGGCGCCACCCAATCGCGCGGCTCGACTCGTCGGAAAGCGATTGAGCGATGACACCACTGGAGTGGGTCGAGGTTCTGGGAGTTGCCGCGACCCTCGGGGCAGTGCAGTTGTTCAGCCTCTGCTTCACCGCAGCACGCGCCGACGTACAAGCAGAACGTGCCGTCGCGAATCGTGAGATCGAGCCACCCGGCGAACGAGAGCGGCCGGTCTGGCCCCGCTTCCATGACCCACGGCCGCCTGCGACCGAGCCCTGGCTCCTTGGCCTGAAGGCTGCGTACGACGCCGGCTACTACCGGTCAGATGTCGATCCTCAGGCCGAGAAAGTCGCTCCCTGGCGACTGACGGTGTGCCAGAAGTGTGCCTTCTGGCACACCGGTTTCTGCTGCATTCACCTCGAGATTCGACGGCCGGGTGCGAACGCTTGCTCGTTGTTCCACCAATCCAGACAAGCCACGGTGGAACAGCGCGAATCTTCTCCGCAGGCCTGAGCACGCTCCCTGCATCCGGCCGGCGGACGTCCGAGCAGCGCGAGCGGAAGGTGGCGAAAGTGAGAGGGGCTCGGTTTCAACACCGAGCCCCCGGTCTAACGCGGCGCGGAGAGCCGCGCCGCACTGCCGTACGATCAGACTTCGAGCAACAGCCTCGGTTCGCGATGAGGCAGAGCGGCGGCGATGCGCTGGACGGCGACACAGTAGGCGGCCAGGCGCAAGCTCACCGTCTGCTCGGCCGCGGTGCGCGCCACCCGGGCATACGCCCGCTCCATCACCTCGCCTAACCGCCGGTTCACATCCTCCCGGCTCCAGCGCTCGTTCTGCCGGTTCTGCAGCCACTCGAAGTAGCTCACTACCACACCGCCGGCATTCGCCAGAATGTCCGG
>DATGJB010000137.1:0-11250 GCA_035295425.1 Chloroflexota bacterium
CTTCGGATTCACATCCACACCCTCGAGACCAAGGTGCAGGCCTACTCCGGCCAGATCTACTATGGCGAGACGATCATCGAACACCTGGCGAAGCTGGGATTCCTGTCGCCGCGTGTCAGTCTCAATCACGCTATCTGGCTGACCGAGCGCGACATCGAGCTGGTGGCCCAGGCCGGCGCCGCCACCACCCACAACCTGCTGAGCAATCTCAAGTTGGGGAGCGGTATCTCACCCATTCCCGAGATGCTGGCAAAGGGGATCAGGGTCAGTCTCGGCACCGACGGCAAGAGCAGCAACGACAGCCAGGATATGTATGAGGTGGTGAAGACCGTGGCGCTGTTGCACAAGACGCAGCAGCCGGAGTTCGAGCACTGGCTGGGAGCGGCCGAAGCCTGGACGATGGGGACGGTGTATGGCGCCGACTCCATCGGGATGAGCGAGGAGCTCGGGCGGATCGAGGTCGGGCAGCGGGCCGATCTGGTGCTCTTCGATCTCAACACGGTTCCGTTCACCCCGCTTAACCATCCGCTCCGCCAGCTGGTGTACTGCCTGCCGAGCAGCGCGGTTGATACGGTACTGGTCGAGGGCGAGACGGTGGTGCATGGCGGGAGACTCACCCGCGTCGACGAGGCGGCGCTTCTGGACGAGGGCCGGGAGCTGGGACGCCGCTACGTCGAAGCCAGCGCCGGCACGTTCGAGATCAACCGGGAGCTGGTGCCGAGTGTCGCGGCCGGCTACCGCCGGGCCGTCGCGCAGGACGTTGGTATCCACCGGCACATTGGCCGGCCGCCGCGCGGCTAGGAAAGGAACGGATGTGAACTACATCGACGTCGTCATCGAGATTCCACGGGGCAGCCGCAACAAGTATGAATTCGATCATGTGACACATACCATCCGGCTCGATCGTGTGCTGCACTCGTCCGTGCACTACCCGACCGACTACGGCTTCATTCCCAATACGCTGTCCAAGGATGGCGACCCGCTGGACGTACTGGTGCTGGTTCTCGACTCGACCTTCCCCGGGTGCCACCTGCCGGCTCGACCGATCGGCGTGCTGCGCATGATCGACGACAAGGGTGAGGACGAGAAGATTCTGGCGGTACCGGTGGGCGACCCGCGCTTCGAGGACATTGCCGATCTCACGGACCTGGAGACGCACTGGCTGCGGGAGATCGAGAATTTCTTCGCGACCTACAAGCTGCTGGAGGAGAAGGACACCGAGCTGCTTGGCTGGGACGGCAGCAGTGCGGCCCGCGCCGTCATCGAGGAAGCGTTCCAGCGCAATGAGGAAGCACTGCGTGGTGACACGGCGCCGTGAGCGGCGAGCCGATTCTCCCGGCGTTTAGCTGGCCTACCCGACCGGAAGACCAGCCGCCGGTGTTCGCCGTCCCCTGGGAGGAGATGACGCCCGACTGGGCCTGGGGCGGCGCGACCGGCGAGGGGGTGAAAGTGTGTGTGGTGGACTCCGGTATCGAAGCCGACCATCCGGCGCTGGAGGGAATGGTGCGCGGCGGCGTGGTGGTCGAGCGGGGCGAGGACAGTACGCAGGCCGCGTTTGGAAGGTTCACGCTGTAGTTCTGCGACCTGGTGGGGACAGACGTCCGCCATTATCGCTATGCGGTTGCGATAAGCGGTCGGTAGCGGTCGCGAAAGATCTGGTCCCCGCGTTCGCGGAGGGCGGCGTTGCGCAGATCAGGCGGCAAGACCCAACCCTCTGCTGCTGCCCGACTTTGCTCCTGTACCCAGTTCGCCCGCGGCCGACGCCTGGCCTCGTACCGCTCAAGCGCCGACTCGACACTGCTTGCCGCACGTAGTTCCTCGGCCAGCACGAAGGCATCCTCCATGGCCATGCAGCCTCCTTCCCCCATGTTCGGCGGATGGGCATGTGCAGCATCACCGATTAACACCACTCTCCCGGTGTGCCAGCAATCAAGCTCCACCAATTCAAAGGGACCAACATGCAGCTGCTGGTCGCACTCTAACGCGGCCAGATACGCGGGAACCGGCCCGCCGAAGTCCGCAAAACGGTCCCGAAAACGCGCCAGACGCCCATGGACTGGATCGTCGCAAGGGGGCCCGGCAACGGCCCCGAAGCCATACGTGTGGCCAGCCCCCATGGGAACCTGGCCGAAGTAGCGGTCATCACCCATGAAGACCGTGAAGTCGGTTACGCCAGAGGGGCGGCTGGCAATGATGCTGCGCCAAACCACAGTCCCGGCATATTCAGGCGGCGCGGCGCTGATCGCGAGCCGTCGCACGCTCGAGTAAATGCCGTCGGCACCGATTACCAGATCGTAGTCGGCTGTTGAGCCGTCACTGGAGCCCACCTGGACCCGGCCCTCTTCCTGGGTCAACGAGGTCACGGAGGTGCCGAGCCGGGTGGGCACCGGAGCCGCGGCGGCAGTCAACACCTGCTGCAGTCGGGTCCGAGCGATGCCGATACAGGGTCCCACGTCGCCCCACATCTGCTCCACGTTAGTGCTGTAGAGCATTCTGCCCCGCTGATCGAAGAATCTCCAGTGGCGGATAGGTGTGCCGCTCTTCTCAACGGCCTCACCTACTCCCAGCGCGCGCAACACCCGCATGCCGTTGGCGTGCAGATGGATGCCCGCTCCGACGGCGGGCCAGGACGGACTGCGCTCGACGAGCTCCGGAGCGAAGCCCTGCTGGCGCAGTGCCGTGGCCACGGAAAGCCCGGCGATACCCCCTCCCACGACCAGGATGCGTTCGACCTCGGCCATCTCTTTCTCCTATCTCCAGCTTCGTCGAGCGGCACTTCCGCTTGCTCAGGTTCTCGAAGCCCACTATGAGCCGGGGGCGGCAGCGTGACCAGGAAGAGTCCACATGGGAGGCCCACGTAGTTCCGCGCGAACGGCTGAGGGGCGTCCGTAGGTGGTGGTATAGTGGCAGCGAACACGTAACGGAGCGGGAGCAAGAAGAGGTCTGAGCGTGGAAGGCCTTGCCACGCGCACGTTCGGGGAGCTCCTTCGGCGCTATCGAACGGACCGCGAGCTAACCCAGGAAGAGCTGGCCGAACGGGCCGGGCTCAGTGTGCGGGCGATCAGCGACCTGGAGCGGGGGGTGAACCGGGCCCCGTACCAGGCCACGGTGGAACGTCTAGTCGCGGCGCTAACGCTCTCCGCAGGGGATGCTGCCGCTCTGGGGGCTGCTGGGTCCCGTCGGCGCGGACCAACCTCCCATAGGACTGCTCTGCCGGTTGCGCTCACCAGCTTTGTCGGCCGGGAGCGCGAGCTGGCGAGCGCACGGGAGCTAGTGCAGGTATCTCGCCTGGTGACCTTCACCGGCGTGGGCGGGTCGGGCAAGACGCGCCTTGCTCTCGAGCTAGCGCCAGAGGTCCAAATGCAGTTTCGCAGCGGCATCGCGCTGGTGGAGCTGGCGCCGCTGTCCGATCCCGCCTTCATCGCGCAGGTTACCGCCCAGGCGATTGGCCTGGTGGGAGACACGCGCACCGACACCGAAGCAGCGCTCGTGCGGGCGCTCAAACACGCGGAGATGCTGCTGGTGCTGGACAACTGCGAGCACCTGATCGATCACTGCGCGTCGATCACCGAGCGCCTGCTGAAGGGATGTACCGGCCTGCGAATTTTGGCGACCAGCCGGGAGCCGCTAGGTATCCCTGGTGAGGTCACGTTCTCCGTGCCTCCGCTGAGGACGCCGTCCACGCATCAGCCGGCTCTCACGGACGACCTTCGAGACTATGAAGCGGTCCGACTGTTCGCCGATCGAGCGGCTGCGGCACGGCCAGGCTTTGTACTCGACGAAGACCACATCTGGGTGGTGGCGCGGATCTGCAGTCGCCTGGACGGTCTGCCGCTGGCTATCGAGCTCGCTGCCGCCCGCGCACGATCCATGTCCCTCGATGACATCATCCAGCGTCTCGATCGTCGCTTCTCGCTGCTCTCCGTGGCAGG
The DNA here is from genome assembly GCA_035295425.1 of Chloroflexota bacterium. Lineage (GTDB taxonomy): Bacteria > Chloroflexota > UBA5177 > UBA5177 > UBA5177 > DATGJB01. The sequence continues at coordinate 3,933 of DATGJB010000137.1, forward strand.
ACGCACCGCCCCTGCCAGGCACCAGACGCTGCGTGCCACCATCGACTGGAGTCATGACCTGCTGTCGGAGGACGAGCGGACCCTGTTCCGAAGGCTCGCCGTGTTTGCCGGGGGATGGCGGCTTGTGGACGCCGAGTCCGTCTGCGCCGATAACTGCCCAGCCCGCGAGGAGCTCGTGGACGTGCATATGCGCGTCGTGGACAAGTCGCTGATCGTGGCCAACCCCCTCGCGCCGGGTGCGGGCCGCTATCGCCTGCTCGAGACCATTCGGCAGTACGCGGCCGAGCGACTCGCCGAGGCAGGCGAGGTGGACACCATGCAGCGGCGACACTTTGAGCACTTTCTCGCTGTCGCCGAGCGGTATTACCACGGTCGCATGACCGGAAGCGATGACTCGGCCCTGCCCGCACTCGCGGCGTACAGCGACAACTTTCGCGCCGCACTGGCGTGGGGAGCAGCGGCCGACCCGGAGGGAAGTCTGCGGCTCGCCTCAGCCCTGGATGAATTCTGGCGGATGGTCAATGCGACCGAAGGGTGGAACTGGCTCCAGCGCTTGCTGCGGGGCGTGCCGGAGGGCAATCCACACCGCCTGCGAGCGCTCCTGACGGCGGGACCCCTGGCGGCCCAGGTAGCGGCGTACGCCGAAGGAACGCAACTGCTCCGGCCAGTCGTGGCAACGGCCCGGCAGGCCGGCGACCGCCTGACCGAAGCGTGGGCGAGGTTGTGGCTGGGGCGCCTCGCCGTCCTTCGGGAGGACCTCGCCGATGCCGAGGAACATCTGGAATCTGCGCTTGCCCTCCACGATGAGCTCGATATTCCGCTCGGGCGAGTGCGCTCCCTCGCCGTTCTTGGCCTCCTTCAGGCGACGATGCTGCATCGCCGGACAGAGGGCGAGGAGAACCTGCAGGCGGCCGTGGACCTTGCCCACCGGATAGGCGACAGCTGGGGTGAGGGTTTCGCGCACATGATGCTCAGCATCTCCGCGGCCGATGCAGGCGACGTGGAACGGACGCGCCGGCACTGCCAAACCGCGCTACACATCTCGAACCTGGGCTCACTGGGCGGCGTGGCACTGCATCAGCTCAGCCGGGTCAACGTCGAGGAAGACCCCGCGCACGCAATGCGTCTCATGGGCGCTGCGGCCGGTTACCTCGAGCGCACCGGCACCGTGTTGCCTCCGTTCCTCCAGCGACGTGCCGACCCCGCTCGAGAGCGGGCCGAACAACTGATCGGTGTTCAAACCACGAGGCGGGAATTCGAAGACGGGCGAAGGATGAGCATAGAAGAGGCGATTGCCTTCGTCGATGGTGAACCGGCCATGGATCCATGGCGAAACCCCGGCGGGCTCACGCCCCGCCAGCTACAGGTTGCAGCCCTGGTGGGGCGCGGGCACACCAATCGGGAGATCGGTCGTATCCTTGGCGTCTCGGTGCGAACCGCCGAGAGTCACGTCGACCATATCCTCGCGAAGCTGGGTCTCAGCAATCGCCTTGAGCTGACCGCCTGGGCGCAGAGAAATGGTCTCGACGCCGACGAGAAACGTCTGGAGTCGCTTTCATTCTCGGACAGCGTAGCAGCCAGGAATTCGCCCTAGAGCACTTCACGGTTACGAAGTAGACAACGCTACTGAGGGCTGGCCGCCTATCCTGCCGCGGCCAGCCCTCGATCCGTGCTCAGCTCCAGCACCCGCAGGCGTACCGCGTCACGATCATCGAACCAGCGCTGATTCAGCTCGATGTACTCGGCCCATTCGTCGGGCACGGCCGACTCCTCGAAGATCGCGGTCACCGGACACGCCGACTCACACGCCCCGCAATCGATACACTCGTCGGGGTTGATGTACACCATCTGATCGAGCTCATCCGATTCTTCGTAGATGCAATCGACCGGACAGACGTCGATGCAGGACTTATTCTTTTCCGCGATACAGGCGTTCGTCACCACGAATGTCATTGCCTCAACCTCCAATCAAGGGAGTAGATGCGGGGAGGAAGCTGGGCACACCCGGCCACGGCGGGACTGGGCAAGGACGCTCATGGCTCACAGCCCGATTGCCACGTTCTCGATCCGGACGCCAGCACGGTCCAGGCGCATGGTGAGCTGGCACCGGTCGGTGTCGATCGTCACGCCGTAGCTACCAGGCCCAAGCGCCGAAACGGTGATATCCTCGACGGTTTGCCCGCGGATGCCGGATAGCGCCTTCGTCACCTCGCTTGCGGCCTCCGAGAGGGAGGCCCCGGGAGGGGTGCGGCGAAAGACGTGCGCCAGCGCCTGCTCGCCGTCGGCGCCGTACAGCTTGCGCAGGCGGCCGCTCTGCAAGCCGAGCTCCAGGACATTACCGAGGTGGCCGAGCAGCTCATCGGGCACGTCACCTGCTTCGATGGCGGCGCGCAGATCGGCGTAGCGGGCACGTGTCTCGGGATTGCGCAGGACGGTGCCGAGCGCCGCGATCTCCTGCACCAGGAGCTCCTGTTCCGTCGCCTGTATTCTCATGACTCGGCCCCGCCCGCGTGCGGGAGGCGGCCCAGCAGTACCTCGGCTTCGTGCTCGAAGCCGCCGGTCTCGATCGGGCAGTGAATCCCACACTCCTTTGGCGCGTTCTTCTCCCACCACCAGCGACCCGCCCGCGGATCCTCGCCGGCGGACGTCGGGCGCGTGCAGGGGGCGCAGCCGATACTGGTGTAACCCTGGTCATACAGCGCGTTGTAGGGAACGTCGTTCGCGCGGATGTACTCCCAGACCTCCTCCTCCATCCAGTCGGCCAGTGGATTGATCTTGATCAGGCCCCCATGATCGTGGTCGATCTCGACTTTGCGGATGTTCGCCCGGCTGGCCCACTGGTCGCGTCGCAACCCGGTAACCCAGGCGTCGAGTCCCTCCAGCACTTTCTTCAGCGGATTCACCTTCCGAATCTCGCAACAACGGAGTCGCAGTGGAACGCTGCGGTAGAAGGGATTGATGCCCTCCCTCCGAACGAACGGCTCGAGCTCGTTCGGGTCGGGATATGAGACCTCGACCGCGATTCCATACTGCTCGCGTACCCGGTCCATGAGCTCGTAGGTCTCGGGGTGCATGCGGCCGCTGTCGGTGGCGAAAACACGCACCTGCGGGTCTATACGCCAGGCCATGTCGAGAATCGCCATCCCATCGGCCTGAAAGCTGGTGCAGATCGCCAGGCGGTCGCCGAAGCGCTCCATCCCCCAGCGCAGCACTTCCTGCGGCTCCTTGTCGTCGAGCTCGATGGCCAGCTCGCCGACCTCCCACTCGTCCAGATAGTCGTCTACCTCGAGAGCCATAATGTCTCCTCTGTCAGGCGCTCAGCAGCTCGGCGTCGGATTGCCGCTGCCCGCGCCGCGCTTTGGCTTCCAGCTCGGCCGCGACCTCGGCGATGGGCCGGTCGCTGGCGGTCGCAATCAAGAATTCGTCGGTCTGCCGGTCGGCGAAGTCCTTGAACGACTCTTCCGGCAGGCGATGCCGCAGGTACGCCGCGACCAGGCGCTCCACGAAGAATCTGGCCTGGTCGTGCGGCACGCGCCGAACGATCGGCCGGCCGATCGCCGCCTCTTCGCCCAGGCTGCCCCGCAGATACATTTCGTACGCCTCGATCTTGCCGAGCGAGGCGCCGGCCGTGTCACGCTCGCGCAGGGTGCTGCCCTGCAGGCCGATGTCGGCTACCCAGTGCTGCGCGCAGGCGTGCGGACAGCCGTCGACGTTCACGACGACGCCTTCCGCTTGCCGGCCGAAGGTCGCTTCCAGGTGCTGGACGATCTCGTCGAGCTTGGTCTTCGTCTCGGCAACCGCGTAGTTGCACAGCGGGGAGCCGGTGCATCCCAGCGAGGTTGCACGCAGCCGGTTGACCTCGAGCGGATAGCCGGCCTCCTCGACCACCGCGATAACCCGGTCCACGTCGCCATTCGGGATATTGCCCAGGATGAAGTTCTGGTGCCTTGTCAGGCGAATGTCGGCGCCCGCCGATTCGGCGATGCCGGCAATCGCGATCATCTGCTCGCCGCTCATCCGGCCCAGATAGGCCGGGAAACCGATATACGAACGGTCCTCCTGGCGCTGCGGGTGAACGCCGAAATGGACGATGTCCTCGGCAGCATCCGGGCGCCGCGTCGGCGTTTGCGGCAGATCCTCGAGCCGGCGGCCGAGCACACGCTCGACCTCGGCGCGCATCCCTTCGGCGCCGTAGTCGTCCACCATGAACTTCAGACGGGCCTTGGCGCGCGACATACGGTACTTGAGGTTGGTTCGCCAGGCGTCGAGAATGCCGCGCAGTACGTCCAGCGCCTCCTCTTCCGGCACGAAGGCGCCGAGATGCTGGGAGATGCGTGGGGCAGAGGAGAGGCCGCCGCCGACACGCACCGCGTAGCCCCGGCGCCCGTCCTTGAGGACGCCGATCAGCGCGATGCAGTTGATCGCCGGGGCGTTGCAGTGGTAGGCGCAGGTGCTGATCGTGATCTTGTGCTTGCGCGGCAGATCGGAGTATTCCCGGTTGCCGTAAAAGAATGCCGCTGCCTTGCGCACCAGCGGCGTGGCGTCAAACAGCTCGTCCTGGTCGATGCCCGCTACCGGACAGCCGGTGATGTTGCGGACGCAATCGCCGCACGCCCCGGTGGTGCCGAGGCCGGCGGCGTCGAGCGTGGCGAAGACATCGGGCAGATGTCCGAGCTCGATCCAGTGGAGCTGAATGTTCTGTCGTGTGGTCAGCTCGCCGTCGTTGCGGCCGAACCGGAGCGAGAGCTCGCCAATCGTCCGCAGCTGGTGAGGCGAGAGCAGACCGCCAGCGATCTTGACCCGCATCATGAAGGTGCCGACCTTCGGCTTGTCGTGGTAGAGGCCGTACCACTGAAAGCGGACCATATCCTCTTCGGAGACTTCTTCGTAGCCGCGCTCGATCAGCTCGGGCAGCTCGTTCATCAGCTCGAAGGGAAACTTCTCCAGCTTGAGTCGCTCGATGGAATTGCGTTTGAGAACCAGGTCCATCGTCGGGGCGGGTGCTTCGGGCATTGGTGTCTCCTTTCCCTTGTGGCTCAGACGGCGCGCAGCAGGCCGGTGGAGGCAAGGACGGCGGGGAAATCCGCCACCTTACCGATCACGATGACCGCGGGCGAGCACAGCTCGGCTTGCGCTACCGCCGCGGCAAGACGGTCGAGGGTGGATCTGACGGTCTGCTGAGCGGGGAGCGTCCCGGATGCCACCGCCGCAGCCGGCGTTCGCGAGTCGCGGCCCGCCGCGATGAGGCGAGCGCAGATGTCCTCGACCCGCTCCAGCCCCATCAGTACGACGAGCGTTCCCGGCGCGTGCGCCAGCCAGTCCCAATCGATTCCAGGTTCGTCCGCGAGGTGCTCCTCCCGGTGAATCGTTCTAGGGGCATTCCGTAGCCCACGACCCCCGGGAGTGCCCCCTCCCGCGATCCCGGTACGGGCAGATGCATCCATCTGACCCGACTCTGTCCCGCCGGGAATCGGCTGCGGGGACGCATGTTCGGAGGGCGGTGCTACCGTGGTGGAGCGGCCGGGAGGGCAGGCACAGGGCACTGCCCCCACGACGCCGCGTGCGGAAATGGATTGGGATGGGAATCCTCGCCGTTCCTTCACGTCCGCCTCGTGTCCGGTAACGATCGTGACCGACGATGCGAGCTCGCGGTGGGTCACTGGAATGCCGGCCGCGGCCGGCGCCGCCAGGGCCGATGAGACGCCGGGCACAACCTCGTAACGAATCCCCGCTCGCGCCAGCGCTTCAACTTCCTCACCGCCGCGTCCGAAGACGAATGGATCTCCGCCTTTGAGCCGCACGACCCGCTTGCCGCGCCGCGCCCGGTCGATCAGCACGTCCTCGATGGCGCGCTGGTCGAGGGCGGCCGAGCCGGCCGCCTTACCGGCGAAGATGCACTCGGCATGGCCCGGCACGGCGTCGAGCACGCGCGGATCGATCAGACGGTCGTAGACCACGACATCGGCGCTGCACAGCCGCTCGTAGCCACGCCGTGTAATCAGCTCCGGATCGCCCGGGCCGGCGCCCACCAGCGAAACCGTTCCGGGCCCGATCATGGCCGGGTACTCTCGAGGTGACTCGCGGGCCGGCGCCCTCGCGTGCCGGCGACAATGGGAACCGGTTCGGGATCATCGCCGGCCCGGTGCAGTGCCTCGACGATCAGCCGTCGCGCGCCCTCGCGATCACCGCGCCGCAGTCGGAACCGCACCTCGTCGGTGATGGCAGCCTCCCAGCGCTCGTACGGTGGAATGGGGCCGCGCGCTTTGATGTCGTCGCGCACCTCGCCGAGGAGTGCGAGGAGCTCGCCGAGCTCCGGCGGGAGCGTCTCGTCGAGGTGCTCACGCACCCAACGGGCGAAGGCCGGGCTGCGGCCGTTGGTCGAGACCGCGATCTGAAGATCGCCGCGTCGAGTGATCGCCATGGCGAAGAAATCGCAGTTGGGGATATCGTCGACGGCGTTCACCAGGATGCCGGCGGTGCGAGCATCGGCTGTGACCCGCGCATTGACGACGGGGTCGTCGGTTGCCCCGTAGGCAAGGTAGATGCCGGTCAGGTCGACCACGTCGTACTCTCGCCGGTGAATGGCAATCCGTGCCTCCCTCGCCAGCTGGGCGAGGCGAGCCGTCACGTCAGGGCTCACGACAGTCACCTCGGCGCCCGCCGCGAGCAGACCCTCGACCTTCTCGGTTGCGATCTTGCCACCCCCGGCGACGAGGCAGTGTTTTGCTCGCAGGTCGAGCGCCACGGGGTAGTACTGGTTCGTCATGGACAGTGCCTCTCCTTTCGTCACTGGCCGGGCGAAAACAAAAAGCCGGTCAGCTCATCGTCGAGCTGACCGGCTATGCCGTCCTGGATGGATGGGTATACGGACTCGCTAGAGCCGTCCTCCTTGCCACGGACGCAGCCCCTCATGCCAGCTCATCGGCCGGCAACAACAGCAGCACCCGCAGCGGGCGCAGATGGAGGGTTGTGACTCGTGTTCCATATACATGGTGAATTGAGAATATCAGAGGTCCGCCGGAGGCGCAAGAAGTGAACTCATTCACACGGTTAACGCCGCGTACGGTTGGAACACATGATCCCCAAGATCGCGCAGGGCTGCCTCCAACCAACTGCCTCAAAGGCGAGGATGCAGATCGAGCGGTCCCCGTAGCCATCTTGCAGGCAGCGCTGCCCCCAACGTCTCAAGGCCGGTGAGGGGCCACGAACGGAGCCGTCAGCCCAAGTGAGGCTGGCGGCTCTGTCGCTTGCTCTGCGATCGGCGGTGGGAGGGCACGCTCCTCTTGCTGGGTCCCATCACGGGAGTTAGGTCACCAGG
>DATGJB010000138.1:0-12843 GCA_035295425.1 Chloroflexota bacterium
CTACGTGGTCGCGGTTACCTCGGGGCGCCTGAAAGCTGCTTTTGCGTACTGCCTAGGCGCGTTCCCGGCGCTTGGCCTCATGCTGTTCTACGATAAGCTTGCCTTCGGCAACCCCTTTACGACTGGTTACAATCACGTTAACTCGGAGTTGTACCACAACACGGTCGCGGGCGGTCTGCTGGGTGTAGCACTAAATAGCGTCAAGTCGCCGAGCCTCGACTCGCTCTGGGAAATAACCTTTGGCGCTTACCGGGGCCTATTCATCGTGAGCCCGGTGCTGGTGCTCTTCTTCCCGGCTGTGGTGCTCATGTGGCGACAACGCAGGTTGCGGGCCGAGCTTCTGGTTTGCGCCTCGGTTGTCGTGCTGTACTTCCTGATGGATGCGTCTCGCGGCGTCGATCAGAACGGTTGGTCCGGTGGCTGGAGTATCGCTTCGCGGCATCTTACGCCCGTTCTACCGTTCATGATCGTGCCGATGGCATCCGGCTTGCGCCACCGCTGGTTCAGAATGTCCTTTGTTCCCCTCGCCGCGCTCTCCATCTCGCTCATGTTTATGGCCGTGGTATCGGTGGGTACGTTTTCCTTCGCCGACCACAATCCTGTGTTCAACGAGCTACTCCCGCACTTCCTCCACGGACATGTGCAGCTTAACTGGGGCTACTTGATTGGACTGCGCGGGTTCCCGAGCCTGTTTCCATTCTTCGGTCTTGCCCTTGTCGTGGTGTGCCGGATCGTGTGGTTATACTCCGCGCTGGCGACCCGCCTTCCGAGCTCGGCGCTCTCTCCGGCAGAGCTCCGGGCCTCGTGACACTCGCGGTGGCAGCGGCGGCCCGCCCCGTCCCAGTGCTTCCCGCCGCAGACCCGGCGGATACCTCGGAGTCCAGGGATATTGCCTTCGCGGTATGCGTTATGTCAGCCGCAGCTCTATCTCTTTCGGTGCGTCTGCTGCTCGCAACGTCGAGCCGGTATCCAATTGGGGACGGGGGCCTTTTCTTCGCCATGGTCCGCGACCTCGAGGCCAATCACCTCCGTTTGCCAGCGTACACGACGTACAACGCGGGCCATATCCCCTTCGCGTACCCGCCGCTCGCGCTTTACGTCGTCGCTTTGTTCAATGAGTCTTTCGGCTTCAGTCTCCTGGACGTGTTCCGATTCATGCCGATTCTCGTCTCAGTAGCTGCGGTCGGGGTTTTTGCATTGCTGGCTCGTTCACTACTTCCGTCCCGGCTCGCGGCGGCGGGCGCTGTTTTCGTTTTCGCGCTGCTTCCGGACGCTTTCCACTGGGAGATCAAAGGTGGAGGAGTGACCCGTGCCCCGGGCCAGCTCTTTTCCCTCCTCACCCTCTGGGCCCTCGTGCGGCTGCTTCGATCAGGCCGCGGACGTGACATAGGACTCACAATCGTGGCTGGCTCGCTCGTCCTGACTACACACCCGGAGTGGAGCTGGTTCACTTGTTACAGCGGCGGGGTTCTCTTCTTGGCGTTTGGGCGCACTACTCGGGCAGCGGTGGCCTGCGCCGCAGCCGGCGTTGGCGTCATTGTGCTTGCCTCACCCTGGTGGGGCTCGGTACTGGCGTTGCACGGGCCGGCTCCGTTCCTCGCCAGTTCCGGTGGGCGCTCTCATCTCCTCGCCTGGGACGCTATCTGGCAGCAATTGGTCAAGCTTGATCTCACTCACGAGCTGGGCTTGCCCGTTGCGACCGTCCTCGCCTTGGGGGGCGTGGTCTCGTCGCTGCGCTTTCGTCGGTTCTTTTTGCCGGCATGGCTCGTAACGTCGTGGTTGGCCGATCCTGCATCGTGGATCACGCAGGATGTAGTGCCTCTCGCCCTCCTCGCGGGAGTCGGCTTCGCCGAGGTGCTCATACCACTATTGACTCCAGCCCCCCATCAAACCGGCCCGAGCGCGAGCGCGCAACCGCAGAGCTTCCGGTGGGCGGCCCTGGCTACTGGATTCCTGGTGGTGCACGGGGCACTGGCCACAACGCTGGCCGAGGCCGGAAACAACGCCGCCCTTCGGGGCTCCGAAGTCACGTCCTTCCAGTGGATCCGCGCTCATACTCCGCAGTCCGCGAAGTTCCTGGTAGTGACATCTTTGCCGTGGGAGGAAGACTCCACCTTGGAGTGGTTCCCTGCCCTCACAGACCGAGCGAGCGTCACTACACTCCAGGGTCGCGAGTGGATACGTGGCGCTTTTCTACCAAACATCGAGATCTACGGCGCGGCGCAGAGATGCGCGACTGAAACGGTCCGATGTCTTGAGCGGTGGCAGCAGCGAGCGCGCCTTCAGTTCTCTTATCTCCTCGTGCTGAGACAAGCCGGTCCGGCGGGCAGTGACTGTTGTAAGGCGCTAAGGGATTCGCTTGACCGTGACCCGGCGTACGTGCGCGTCTATGCCAACCCCACGGATGTGGTGTACCGCCGCCGCTGAGGCAGAGAACCACTTCTCCGCACGCGACGGGAGCTAGCAGTCTGGGTTCCAGGGTCGTCCGCGCTCGGGAACTTCTGAAACCGCGGTTGAAGCCGGTGAGCGACTTCCGTCGTTAGGTCAGTCGCGTGACGGCCGACTACCAGGTTTGAGCCACCCATGCTGCCGGGTCTGGAATCCACGCCGTAGGAAAATGGACTAGAAGACGGCGTATCCGGAGCAAAAGAGAAGCGTGAATAGAGTCGCACCCAACAGCGACACGATGAAGGCGACGCGCTGCACGCCCCGATTGTCCCAGGTCGCGACGACAGCAATCGCCGGAAAGAGCACCGCGACGTAGCGTTCCATGGACACGAGTCCGTGGGCGAGCGGCAGGAGAACACCACCCAGGACATACACGCTGTAACCCGGTCCTATTCGTTTCCAGCACGCCACGCCAAGCGCGATGAATCCGGCGGCACAGAGCGCGTCGATTCGATCGAAGGGCGCGAGATGCGTGGCGAACTGGATGCGAACGGTGGTGAGAAGGTCGCCGCGCGGCGCAACCCATCCCGCGGAATGATAGGTCAGGAATCCCATCGGCTGCCGGAATGCGACGGTGAGGTACGCGATGAATCCCGCGAGCGGCAAGACCGCGGCGGATGTCCAGAGAGCCGGTCGACGCCGTCCGCGGGAAAGCGCCGTAACGAGGACTCCCGCGACCACGGCAAGGCCGACGGGCCGGGTGACCGTGCACAGGGCGGCTGCGCCTATCGCAAGCGGCCAACGATCCAGCTCGGCGAATAGAAACGCCGCGGTGGCGAGGGCAAGGAAGAGCGCCTCACCATACGGAGCCGCGAAGAAGAAGGCGAAGGGAAAGGTCGCAGAGAGCAGAAGCACGCGCCAGGCAATCGGGCGATCCCACTTCAAACACGCCCACTGCCAGAGGAGTACCAGTGCCACGCCGTACGAGAGGTTTGCCACCAGCCAGGCGGCGAGCCACGGACTGTCGAGTGCGAGCGGCTGGACGGCTCTGGCCAGTGCGGGATACAGCGGCATGAAATTGGTGTTGGCGTGGCCGAGGCTGCCCCAGCGATAGCCGTGCTGCACGATGCCCACGTACCAGGCGGCATCGAATCGAAACCAGGGGCTCGCCCAGGACCAGATCGCCGACAGCGGGTCGGTGTGCGGGAGGACAGATAGGTTGGGATGGCGGCGCGGTGGCGGAAGCAGCACGTGGGCGCGCCACGCAAGAACTGCGAGAGCGGCGCGCGTAACGGCCAATACAGCGAGCGGAGCCGCCAGCGCGCCGGGAGTGAGCCAACGCGTGCCGCCGGGCGTCGGTCGGGCCCCGGCTTGTGACCGACGTTCCACGCTGGCGCCGGCCACTTCGGCGATCGCGGCCATCTACGTCTCCATCCCGATGGGGATCGTGGTGCTACTGTTCACCGCCGAACCGGGAGAGCAATCCGACCCGACTGTTGGCCCTCCGTTCCGCGCGGGCGAGCCCGCATCACCGACGGCATGTTTCCGCCACGAGTTTCGCCGCATGAGGGGAACGACGCTCGGGGAGAGAAGGCGGGCCGGGAGTCCGCGGGCAGAACGCTCCGCGGATGGTAGTGCCGGGGCCGGGGTGTCTCCGGCTACAAACGTGCGCCGTCCAGGGCCGCGCGCGTGGAAAAGCGACGCGGCGAGCACCGGCAGCAGCGCGAGCGACTGAAAATCGGTGTGAAAGCGCGAGGCAGGAAACAGGATGAGGCCGCCGAGCATTCCGTACAGTGCGACGAGTCCGGCGGGTCGTCCCGCGAAACCTGCGTCCACGCCGAGGATCGCGGCGATGGGGACGGCCAGCATGATCTCGTCGTGAAAATGGGCGTATGGCGTGGCGAGAAACCAGACGATCCAGAGCCAGGCGGAGCGCGATGGTATAGAGTTATGGACCGCCGTTCCCCGGAGAAGCCGGGCGACAGACATGCGCCGCATCCACCACAGCGTCAGCGTGAGCGCGACCAGCACGAGAGTCGCATTGAGCGCCAGGGTCACCACAGGGCCGGCGCAGTAGCTGAACAGTCCCGAGAGGGAGGCAATCTCCGGTTGCGAGCTCAGGCCGCGCGAGTAGCCTGTTAGCGCGAAAAGCCAGGAAAGCGCCACTTTCGGACCGGTGAGCGCGACGGATGCCGCCATGGCACCCGCAGCGACGGCGACACACGCAGCCATGGTTTTTACGCGCGCAGGTGAGTGGAAAAGGGCGACGAGCACCACGGCGGGAAGGCCGATTTGTGGTTTCAGCAGTCCAAGCGAGAGACAGGCGCCGGCGAGCACCGGATGCCGCCGCGCGCACACCAGGGCTCCTGCGACCGCAGCGAAGATCAGTGCGTCCACGTTGCCGTAGTAGGCGCCGAGGACTGTCTGCGGCATTGCGAGGAAGGCCGTGAGAGGAGCCAGCCGCCGTGTCCATCCCCCGGCGCGAAGCAGCAAGAGGAATCCGCACGCCGCGGTCAGATAGAGAGTGAGGGACCAGATGACGCCGACGGTGCGGAACGGCAATCGCGCGACAGGCTGCAGCACCCAGAACAGTATGGGGGGGCTGCCTACTCTGACGAAGCTCTGCGGCGGCGGCAGTGCGATTCTGTGAGAAACCAGCAAAGCGGCTTCGTTTCGGTACAGGGCTGCCTGGTCGTAGGGGTTCTCCCCCACGCTCACCGCTCGCGCGCCGGCTAGAAACATGGCCAGGTCCCCGTCCATACGGGTGCCGCTCGGGCCCGCGGCGATGCCTCCGGAGAGGGCGAACGCTGCCAGCCACAATCCGAGGAGGAGCAAGAACAGAGCAACCAGGAACGAAGCGATTCGCGGGCGTGGCGCCGGGCCGATCACTACTTCCGGCGTGCAGGCCGCTGGGTCAGGCGCCGGACAGTCCAACTGCGGTCTCACGGTCGACGTCTATTCCCATCTGCCCGGGTCGGATCGGCAGGGCTGCCAGGAGCATCCAGACTACGGGCACCCAGAGGAGCTGAACACCGACTATCACGGCCTGGATGACGGCGAGCGAGAGGAACGCCGCGTACAGCAGTGACAGCCCCCTCCGCGTGACGGCGAGGTGAGCGTCCCGGCCGATCAGCACCATGACCGGGGCAGTGAGCAATATCTCGTCGAAGATGTGGGCATACGGGGCGGCGAGGAACCACACAATCCACAGTGACGGAACTGTCAGCGCGCCGGCCCTCCGCGGGAGCCCCGAGCGCCACACGCGGAGCGTCGCCGCGGCGGCGACGGCGAGAATGATGAGGGAGATCCCGGTGCGCACCAGGCCCGAGGTATCTCGCACATAAATGCCGCTCAGCGATGCGATGCCCGGAGACAGGCCGATGTCGTTGGAGTACGCGCCTAGTCCGTGCAGCCAGGCTGCCGTCGAGCTCCAGCCGGTCGCGATGACCGTGAGGAACTCTGTCAGCGCGGAGCCTGCAAGGAAGCCCGCGATGAGACGAGTCCGTTCATGTCCGAATGCCAGAATGAGGAGCGCGACGGGAAGGGCCACGGGCGGCTTCAGCCAGCAGAGCGTCAGCAGCATGCCGGCGAGTAGCGGGTGTGAGCGTTCGAGGGCCAGTGCAAGCGCCGTGGCGGCGAAAGCCAGCGCGACCACGTTGCCGTAAAACGCGCCAAGCGCCACCGGGGGCATGGCGAGAAACACCAGAGCCGGCAGGGCGCGCCGCCGCCACCCAAAGGTTCGTGACAGGGACAGGAATCCGACGAGAGAGACTCCGTACACGAATGCCAGCCAGATGTAGGCAGCTGATTGAAACGGAAGCGCGGCAAGCGGTCCAAGCGCCCAGAAGAACAACGGAGGATTGCCGACACGCACCACCTCACGGTGCGACACAATCGGGAGCCTGTCATGTGCCAGCCATCGGGCCTCGGCCTGAAGCAAGACCGTGTGGTCGTAGAGATTCTGTCCGCTGGCCAGAACATGCGAGCCCGTGTAAAACATGGCGAAGTCGGCGCCGAACGAGCTCCCGTTCGGTCCGCCCTTGAAGGCGCCTTCGGCGGCAAACAACCAGAGCCAGAGAACGAGCAGCACGAGCAGAGGACCAACGGCGCAGATCGAGCGCCAGTGAAGCAATCGGCCGGCCGGAGCGGCAAGGACCGATCGGTCCTCGAGCGCCGAACCGAGAGCGGCTCCCATGCGTGTCGTGCCTCTTTCAAATCACACTGGAGCCGATCCGCAGGGCGGGTGCTCCGAGTAAGCATGTTAACGCACCCGAAGCAGCCGGAGGAGCGCTTCCTCCGCCAAGCGTGACGGTTCGGGACGTTCGTCGGTCCGTAATCCCGGGCCGTTAGTCCCTAGCCGACTTCCTCGACCACGAGCAGGTCGCCATCACACGTCTGTGCCGCGGCCGCGGCCCCGGCGGGCAGCTCGATGACGCTCTTGGCCCCCCGAACGAACCGGCTGACCCGCCACGGACGCATCGCGGGAATGATGTAGCGGACCGCGCCGTCTTCATCCACGAAGATCACGTCGATCGGAAAGCGCATGAAGAAGCACACCACGGCGTTGCACGGCCGGATGATCAGACCACCACCTGGCGGCAGCGACTTACGGAACATGAGCCCGACCGCGCGCGTCAGCGGGTTGTTCGCCAGCCGTGCCGACTCTGCCAGCAGCGTGCCCCGCGTGCGGTTGGAAACCTTATAGCGGCGCGGTGTCGAGCCTGGCACCGGTTAACGGGCTCGGCTTTCGGTCGCCATGCATCTGCCGTGGCTTCCACCGCGCGAGGCGCACCGGACGCCGGCGCCGCGCGGCGTCAGTCTGAGGAGCCGCGGGGCCAAACGAATGACCCTCTCCACCGTCACGCCTCCCGGCAGGGAGACACGGAGCGTTGTCCGCTGCACGACCCCGAGCTGGTGGACCGGCAAGAACATGGAGCCGTACCCAGCCCCATTCAGTGCCAGTCTGCTCGAAAGGACGCGCCCATTCGCATAGACGGTGGACAGAGCCACGGCCCGGTTACCGTCCGCCCAGACTCCGATCTCCGCCCGGCTCGCGGACAGACGCGCTCCAAGGGCCGGAATCGAAGCAATCACAACACGCGCGTCGCTCCGGATGACCACACGCATCCCGGGCTTGAGGCGCAGGTCCTTACCAGCAGGCGTGACAAGCGCCGCCGAGACTCTTCCCGACGGCTGCGATCCAATCACGACCGTGCCGCCTAGGTACCGTCCCGACCGACCGGTGACCCGAATGCTGGCGCTGGTTCCAGGTGAGAGCTGGCCGCCAATCGAGGCCGAGCTCTCGTGTAGCACGAGCCCTCGCGCCTCGCCGACAACATCAAATCTATCCCCGGCCGCGGATGTGAGCTCGGCTGACACGGTCTCTGCCACGCGACTGCTCGACGCGGCGGCGATCTCCGCGACTCCGGAGCCGTCCAGCGTCACTGCGTGCCGGCTCGCAGCTCCCCCGGCATCAGTTGTCGCGACGCTGAGTACGGCGCCGGGCGGACCCGCTACCGAGATGGCGCGTGATGCGCTGTCGACACCGGCCCGAAGGTCGGGGACTGCAACGGCTCGATGGTGATGAAGCGAACCAATGGTAAGGAGGTCGCCGGCCCGCAAGGGAACGGGCGTTCCGTTCAACTGTAGATCGGCGAAGAATGCGCCGCCGAACGCCACTTTGGGCCGCGTTCGCACGAGAACGCGGGCGTGCCTGATGAGCGTCAAGACCGGGTGCTGGTTCAGCGCCCAGCCGGTGACCGCGGAGCTTCCGAGAGTGACGTCAACGCCCGGGACATAGGTAGCCGCGGACTCCTGGTCGCCGGCCGCGTCACGCACGGTCGCGGTGGCCAGGGTGCCCCCCGGTAGTGGACGCACGGAAGGAACGGAGAACTTCCCGTCCGGGCTCGCGGTAGTCACGCGGCTCCAGTCGGAGCTGCCGGCTGGAGGGACCAGTCCAAGTGACACGGTGCTTCCACCGCCCGCTCGCCCGTCAATCGAAGATGCACGGGCGCGGATAGAAAGGGGCACGATCTGAATTACGCAGGTGCGGCCACTGCTCTGGACCTCAATGCGGTCGCCCGGCCGTACTCTCACGGGCGCGCCGTTCAGGTCGTGCAACAGCGCGACGAAACCTCCCGACTGGGAATCGGTTGTGGCCGAGGCGGTGCCTGGTACCAGGGCACCTCGATGCAAGAAGACGGTCACCGTCTGTCCGGGAAGCGCGACACCCGCGACGAGCGCTGCGTCCCGGACCACGCTGACGATCGGACGCCAGGTCTGGAGCGCCGAACGGAAACCAACCGGCCAGAGAGACGGTGCTCGCTGCAGGTCCATCTGGATGAGCGCGCTATGGGCGAGTCCGAGCTCGGCGGCAACCAGGTCTTTCGGCCGGGCCCCCGCCAGCGACGCGACGCCCGGCAGTGACTCGAGCTCTTGCGCCGACGCGATTCCGCGCACCCACACCGCCGCCGCAGCCGGAATAATCTGATAGCTATCGATCAATCGCTGCTGCTGGAGATCGTCAAGGGCGGGTTTCAGCTCCCGGCCCTCCTGGCCCACCACGGCTTCCGTCGCGGCGAGGGCCTCGCCGGGCGAGCTTTGGCCGTGCGTCGCGGGTTCGGGCAGGGACAGCAGAAGCAGCCGGCTGGCGGCCGGTACGTCGCGTTGTGCGACCGAGGCATCGGCGATCGGAACTTTCAGGCCGAGTGGGAACGCGGGCCAGCCGGGCGGGGGGTTCAGGAGCAGCGGGTCATGACCCGGCAGCCAGAGGTACTGAGACTCCTCACCGTCGAACGGGCGCAACGGATCCTGGCCCCTCCCGGTCCAGCCGTAGGGGTCAGTGACATTGCAGTTGTGGAACACCGAAAAGTGGAGGTGCGGTCCGGATGAGTGCCCGGTGGTGCCGCTAATCGCGATCACCTGCCCGGCAGCCACGCGCTGTCCGGCGTGCACCTTGAGCTCGCTCAGGTGGCCGTACAGCGTGACGTATCCGTTGTGATGATTGATGAGGACCATAAGGCCGTAACCCGCGTACGGGTCAGGACTATTCCAGCCCGCGAACTGGATCGTGCCGGCCGCGGCTGCCAGCACCGGCTGATAGCTGATCTCGAAGTCGTACCCGTTGTGGCCGTCATAGTTGACATACTGGCGCAAAGCGGGGGACCAGTACGCTGGAAACATGTCGGATGCCACCCCGTCGGCGGCGGTGGCTGTGAGTCCGTTAGCCAGGACGATCTTGCCGTCTACCGAGTAGTCCGGCGCGTCGTGGTCGACGAAGGACGCGACCTCAGTCCAGCCGGAAAACGGAGACTCGAGGAAGGGCCCGGCCGGCGGCGCGGTTCTTCCGTAGCAGGCGAGCTGGCTTGGGGCGGCGGCCGCTCGTGAGGTGGTCGTGTACACGAAGGTGCTCGAATCCGGTAGGGTCAGGCCCGGCTGTCCGGCTGACGGGGCGGAAGTACCCGGCCCCACGACCGAGCCAGGCGGGCCGGAAGCGCTCGGAGGAGGGGTCGGGCCGGCGCCGTGATTGTGGGAACCGGCTCCGGGCCCGGTCTCGGTGACCTGTTGCCCGTCGGTCGCAGCGGTCGGTGTCGGGATCCCTGACTGGTCGATGCGAACAACCGGAGTGCTGTGTTCCGACGATACCGAGACAGGCGGAGTCGGCACCGGCGTCGCCGTCGCGCCGCTTTCGGGTGTGCCTATTACAACCGGTGATGTAACAACTGTAGGCGGCGGAGTTGGGAGCGGCGTGGGAGTTCCGGCATCGGCCCATACGCCCTGGGCCGAGGAGAGCGCGACACAGCAGGCGACGGTCAGAACGATAGCGAGCTTCACTCGAAAGAGTTCTCCCGTGCGCAGTAGGTCGACGCCAAAAGTGAGTATACCAACCGCCCCACGAGCGGAGCGCAACGACTCACGACGGCGGAGCTTCTTTACCGTCCAGCTTCCTTCGTGAATTTTACATGAATGCTGGTTGAACGCGTCTTCATCTGAAGCTTGCCGATTATTCATATTCGGTGTAAGCTAGACCTCGGTAGGTGTGGCTCTGACCTTCGGTCGGGACACGTGTGGGAGATGGATTCCAAGCTGCGGATAAGGACAAAGCGTCGTCTGTCGGTGCCTGCTTTGTTGGGCGCCCTGGCGTTGGCGCTTGGAGTGACCCAGAGCGGGCTTCATGTCTCGTCCGGTCACGCTCAGTCTGCAACCCCGCCGGCCCCGCCGACGTTTGTCCCGACGCCTATTGGTGGGCCGCCCGCACCGCCGGCACCGACCGCCACGTCTACGCCGGCGCCCACGTCGACGGCCACAGCCACGGCCACACCGTCCAGCGCCGTGTCGGATGCGGTCTTCAGCCTGGATGCGGCACGAGTTAGCAAGATCGACAATCCGGGAGACCTCTCCGGTCTCAGCGCGGTGCGACCCGGATCGCACGTCTGGCTGATGATGTATTTCACAGTGCGCGCGATCACGAAGCCGGTCATGCGGTCGACGACGTATACCATCAAGGCCGGCAGTCACACGATCTTCAAGGTGACTTACAGGGCCCGGGTAAAGCCAAACCAAACGGGCCGCTACAGCCGTTACCAGGTGTACATCATTCCGTCGACTCTTCCCTTCGGAAAGTACCAATTCCGCGCCGTTCTGGCGTTTGGATCGCGTCATGAGACGAAGATCTGGCACTTCAGCGTGGCCAGGCATGACCACGTGGTGCGAATGACGGGAAGCGGATAGCGCGGAGTCAGGCCAGCTTGAACTCACGCCTCAGGGCGTGTAAGCTAGTCATCGTCCCCTCCTCGCAGAAGACCCAATCTCCAGTACTGGAGCTTTCTCCTGGGTCTGAGCGTTTCCCCCAAATACATTCGAATCGTCCTTTCTTTGTCCCTGGTCGTCGCCGCGGCGTCGGGCTGGACTCTGCCGTCGACTGCCTCATCAGCAGCAGCGAACGGTCCTCATCTGGTGGCGCATGCCGCCGGAGGGCCAACCGGTCAGGGTGAGCCGGGGGGCGAGGTGTGCATCGCCGATCCCACCACGGGCAACTGCATTGTCGATGCGTCCCCCGCGGTCGGCGTCGCGGCGATCGGCACGAGCACGACAGTCACCTTCGTGTGCGATACAGGAGCCGCCTACCTCACCGGTCCGGCCGGTCAGGGCTACCCCACGACGGGCTGCTTCAACGTGGGCGCCTCGGTCACCGATGCGACCGCGGGCGCCACGTCTTCCTTCTCGTCGGCCACCTGCGCCGGGGTGAGCGTGCCGACGTATTCGGGCTCAGTCTCTTGCGGTCCGATGGTGAACCCGATTTGTGCCGTGGGCTACTCTCTGTCCGGCGGGTTGTGCCAGCCCTGCCCACCGGGCATGTCTTTGAGCGGGTCGATCTGCATCGTCGCACCGACCGGAAACACCTGTCCCCCCGGTACGACTCCGGTAAAGAACTCAGGGGGAGGCATCATAAGCTGCACCGCTCCGGAGCTGAGCGCGTCCACTCCGTCCAGCGCGAACGAGGTGCAGCTGACTCTGAATATGGCCTCACCTCACCTCTACCTGGTTCAGATCGCCGGCTTTGTCGGAACCTACCCGAACGGAAGCTGTCCGCCGTCCACCACGTTCACGCCCAATGTGTTACTTCTGAGCGGTCCCGGCGGCCCCTTCAGCGGTCCGGCGTGTGCCTTCTCGCTCACGACAACCGTGCGGTATCTGGAGGCGACGCACCTCTCGGTTGGGTCATCGGACTGCGGTGGCACAGTGCAGCCCGGCCAGTACTTCCAGCAAGTCGGCCAGGGATGCCTGGTGAACATCCAGGCGACCGGAACGATCGTGCTAAAGCTCAATGTGAATTGCTCCGACGGAAGCGAGCCGGCCACTGGTACGAGTGCCGCCCCGGTCGGCTTCGGGCCGAACTCGACCTACGACTGCGCGAACAACGCTCTGTCCGTTGTCAACGTTCCTGTCCCGAACGCGCCCCTCGATCTCCAGGCTATGAACGGAATCTTCAATCCGACGTGCTTTCCGCTCTATCAGGTGCCGGGGGCGACACCAACACCTACCCCGACGGCGACATCGCCAGGAGCCACTATCACGCCGACGGCTGTTCCGCCCACGCCGCGACCGCCAGGTTACGGCCCGGCGTACTGCGGCCCGCCTGGGCAGAGCTCACTCCAGGTGAGCACGGACGCCAATGGGCAGGTCGGCATCTATGGGAATCAGGCCGAGTACACGGCGAGCGCGCAACCCTACAATCCGCCTACAACCGGCATGGTGAACGTTCTCGGACAATTCTCCATTGACAATCGGCCCTACCCCGGCGTTGCCACCTACGTTCACTTCATCTTCGCCAACGGAGTTGAAGCCTTTTGCGGGCCGGTCTACACGAACGGGACCGGCTCTGCCCAGTGCACGCAGAAGGCGGGGCTCGGACCATCCGGGGTCACTGCCCTCGCCGACGTCGACTTCATCTTG
>DATGJB010000139.1:0-27753 GCA_035295425.1 Chloroflexota bacterium
TAGGGAGGCGTGGCGGCAATGGCCACCGCCCCCGATGCCAGCGCACGCCGGCCGTGCCGGATAGCCAGGCGGGTTGAGGCGTCACTGACGTTCGCGATGACCGGGATACGCGTGCCGGCGGTAGCCACGATCGTGTCGATCACTCGCGCCCGTTCATCTTCGTCGAAGCCGGCAAACTCGGCGCTGGTCCCCATCGCCCAGATCCCATCAACCGCACCCTCGATCTGGAACTGGACGAGCCGCTCGATCGAGGCCAGGTCCGGCGACTCCAGTGCCGTGAGCGGCGTGACGAGCGGGGTAAAAACTCCCTGAAACCGGGCAACCACCCTTTACTCTAGCCGGTACGGCCCCGGCGACGACCGGTCGGACGAATCATGCTCTCGCTCCGACCACCTCCGACTGGAGACTGCGAGACCCGCCGGAACCGGGGATGAAGGCGCCGGCCAACGGTTCTTGAAGGGCGGCCCTGAATCCTACGGCTCGCCGGCGAGCTCCGCCACGGCGCGGAGGGCATGCAACATTGAGCCTATCCTGTGAGCCTCATCAGAGACCCTGAAGAGAATGAAGAGATCACCCGGCTGCTGTGCAAGCGCCTCGAACAGCTCGCCAAGCTCGGTCAGCTCCTCCGGTGTACCGCCCGCCTCCACAACTTCTCGGACCCGGCGAATGCGAGCGATGGCATCGCGCTCACTGCTCTCTATCTCGGCCAGCTTGCAGAGCAGCTCTTGCTCGCGGCTTTGCCGGCGTACTTCTTCGCCGGACAGGCCGGCGAGAAGGGAAAGCAGCTGCTCGGCGGCTGCGGTTGCCTCGTCAATCTTTCCGTTGGTAGTTGTCGAGTTGTTAGCAATCATGGAACGTCACGGTAGGCGGTGCAATCGGGGGCCGAATGCATACGGTCATCTTATGCTGCCATGACTCGCCGCACAACACGCCGCCGACGTGCGGCCGCTCGCGACAGCGGGCCGGTGTTCGTCCGAACTACTCAAACATCCACCGCGGGTATCCCTTTGACCCATTTCCCGAGTAGCCGGCGCACGGTATCGTTGACTCCGGACGCCATGAGAACAGTCCTCGTGATTTCGGATTTCCCGATCTTCAATCGCACCGCTCACGGTGCCGTCGCGGGACGGCACACAGTGGTCACCGCCACCTGGAGGACAGTGCGGGCGCTTTTACCAGCGACGGATCTCGTCATCGCGGATGTCACCCGCCTGGACCGACGAGTCGCGCTGCTGCGTCTCGGCGCGCTCGCGCAATCGTTCGACATCCTGCTGTGCTCGCTGCACGAGAATAAGGTCGAGGTGTACCAGGTCCGTGACGCATCGTATCGACGCACCGGCACGTTGCCGAGCCTGCAGGCACTCGAGGCGTGGATCAGCCGTGAAGCCCGAGCCGGCCACCCAGCCGCAACCGCCGGCCCGCTACCTTCCGAACAGTCGGTCCAAGAAGGACGCGTTGATGGGTTCGATTGGTCCGGGCCGGCGGATGCCACTGTTCTCTAGAAGCGCTGCAGGATTGTCGCGGGTCAATAGATCGGCGGTTTCTTGATCGGTCAGCGCGGCGATCTGGCCGTACGCGGCGGCAAGCGAGCGCGGCTGGTCCGGGTGGTGCCGATCGCTGGAAGCGATCGAGTAGACCCCGCGCCGCAGTAGCCGGCGTGCGGTGCGCTGGATCCGCTTCCCGTACTGCCCTGCCAGTGGCGCGGCCGTCAGCTGCATGATGATGCCACGGTCGGCCAGTGGTTCCAGGCTGTCAGGGTCACGCTGGACGAATGCGTACCGCTCGGGGTGGGCCAGTACCGGCCGATACCCGGCGATCTGCACGCCGAATAGCACGTCCTCCAGAAACGCCGGACGCTCCGGCGAGACCAGGGACAGCTCCACGAGCACGGCGTCGCTGTCTGCCAGTGGAATCGCGCGGCCGGAACGGAGGAGCGACAAAATCTCCGGCGTCAGGTAGATCTCCTGGCCGGGCAGGACCTGGAGCGGGATGCCGGCCGCGGCCAGCGCCTGGCCGAGTGCATCCGTGCGCTCCCGCACTTGCGAGCCGCTCAAACCGCGATCGTTTTCGGGATCCAGATGTGGCGTCGCGACCACGCGGGTGACTCCTTCGGCGACGAACACGCGTGCAATCTCCAGGCTCTCGGCAAGATCGGCCGCGCCGTCGTCGGCTCCAGGAAGGATGTGGTTGTGCAGATCAATCATGTCCGGCTCCCCAGCGTCACACACATCGGCGAGCTTCGGGCCACAGCTCTCGCGGTGCTCCGCCTCTCGATCCCGGTTCGCGCCATCGAGATACGCCAAGGCAGGCCCGGCATCGCCCGTCCGTTGTGCCCTTGCACCGTCTCCGAAATGGCGGCGGCCTGCGGTGGCAACTCTTGGGTACAGTTGCCACCGCAGGGACGAAAAGGAGAAGGCGACTGAATTGGCGGCGGTGCCTGCGGGCGGCGCCATATTTGGTGACGTCGCCCGCAGGCGGGACGGAAAGGAGAAGGCGAAGATTGGTGAGGCGGCGGTGCCTGGTGGCGGAGCGGCGTTTCGGCTGCCCCACCACCAGGCGGGACGGAAAGGAGAAGGACAAAAAGGACGGTTGATAAGTGCCCGGGTGGCGGTTAACCACCCGTCGGTAATCCCCCACCTCCACAGATTACCTGTGCCTACAGTAGCCGCTTGCTTTCAACGTGTCGATACCCCCGAAGGGCCGCCGAGGCCGTTCTCGACGTGTTATGTCGATCTCTGGATTCCGCGTGCGAGCCCCCGGTTGTTTGACAGAGGTACACGGACGTTGTCGACCAACAACGCCGCATCCACCGCACGGCGCCCTTTCTCCCCCGGCGTCCACAAGTTGTTCCACACGTTTCTGCACACCGGTGCAGCCGTCCGGTCTCCCGCCAACCGGCGCCCTAACTACAATGCTACGAGCAACGCATGGAGGGGCGGCGAGCGCGAATGACGGGAAAACGGCGGAGAAGTGCGCGCTCCCTGCCGCTGCTGGTGACAACCCAGGACGTCGACACGCTGCTGCGAATCGCAAACTACTACCTCTCGCTCCGCCCGATTCGCCGCGTCGTCGTGATGGTCGCCCCACGCGACATTCGATCGCGCTACCGGTTCGTGCGTGAGGAGAGTCGCTGGCTGGAGCGGTTCGCGCGGACCACGAGACAGGCCATGCGTGATGCCGAACAGTCGCAGCGCACGGTGGAGTTTACGCTTCCGGCAGTCGTCGCGTTCTGGGGACGGCTGCTGGCGAGTCTCAACACACCACGCTCGCGCCGCAAGCTATCGGCGGCGGAGATCGAGCGACGGGAAGAGCTGTCAGCGAAGCTCCGGACCGAGCTGCTGGCCCTGCTGCCCCGCGACCGGACACAGATCGTTGCCGAGCTGGGAACCCGCCGCCCAGTCGAGGAGGGGTGGATGCGGGAGAGCCTCGGCCTGACGGCTCCGCCTCCTACCGAGCAGAACGAGGCCGGCGGGCCATGAAGACGTGGCATTTCGCACTCCTGTGCTGCCTGATGTCGGTCGCCGCGCTACTCGGGTTGAATCGGCCGGCGCTGGGCCAGGAGAGTCCGCGACCGCCGGCCGCACACTCCGTCTCGGCCCTCTATCCAATCAAGCACATCGTCATCATCGACAAAGAGAATCGGAGCTTCGACAACCTCTTCGGCCAGTTCCCCGGCGCGGACGGCGCTCGCGATGCCGCCACGTCCAACGGCAAGATCGTCGGGCTCGGGCGCACCCCGGATAAGCAGCTGCTGGACATCGGACATGCCGGGGAAGCCGCCGTCCTGGCGGTGGACAACGGGCGGATGGACCAGTTCGATCTCCTTCCGGGCGCCATCCAGAACGGCAAAAACATCGCGGATTCGCAGTACCGGCAGGCCGACATTCCAAACTACTGGCGATACGCGAGCACGTTCACCCTCGACGACCACTTCTTCTCGACCATCATGGGGCCGAGCTTCCCCAATCACCTCATCTCGGTCGCCGCTACCTCCGGGGGTGTCAACGACAATCCGCACGGTCAGCTGGTCCATGCCTGGGGCTGCGACGGTGGACCACAGTCCACCGTCAGCGGGATCACCCCGGACGGCATCCGATTCGTCACCCACCCGTGCTTCAACTTCAAGACTCTACCTGACGAGCTGCAGGCCGCCGGCATTTCATGGAAGTACTACGCGCCGCCTCAGTTCGCACCCGGGTATGTGTGGTCGGCGCTTGACGCCATTCGGCACCTTCGGTATTCGAGTCTCTGGAAGACGAACGTGCCCAACGACCGAACGTTCGTTTCGGACGTGCAGAACGGGCACCTTCCCAGCGTGAGCTGGCTCGTTACCGGCAATGTCAGCAGCGACCACCCGCCGGCGTCTATCTGCGTCGGAGAGGGATGGACCGTCCGCATGATCAACGCGATCATGCAAAGCAAGTACTGGAAGAACACCGCCATCTTCCTCACCTGGGACGACTTCGGTGGGTTCTACGACCACGTACCACCGCCGCGACTCGATGACATCAGCCTGGGACCGCGAGTTCCCATGATCATCATTTCGCCATACGCCCGGAGCCACTTCGTCGACCATCGTCGCTACGACTTCGACTCGATGCTCAAGTTCATCGAGCAGAATTTCGGCCTCGCTCCACTGACGCAGCGCGACCGCACAGCCGCGTCCCTCGCTCCCAGCTTCGACTTCAGCCACTCGAACCTGGCGCCGCTGGTCCTCAAACCGCGCACCTGTCCGCGCAGCGACTACACGACCAGCCAGGGACTCAGCGGCACAATGGTTCGTGTTTCGGAACGTCACGGGCTCCACTCGGTCGTGCTCCGCATCAACGGAAGCACACTCGTCACGATACTCTTCGGTCCCTCGTACGATCTCCGGGACGCACGCGGCGACCACCTGGCGTTCCCTCAGCTCTCGGTGGGGGATCAGCTCCTCACCTCCGCAACTCCGGACCCGCAGCGCGCCCTGGTCTACACGGCATTCAGCTTGCTCGACCAGTCGGTGGTTCCCTTACAGCGCCAGAGTGCGGTAGTGGGATCAGTCGATCCCGGTGAATCGTTTCTCGAAGCGTCGATCGGCCGGCGCACGGTGATCGTGGATCTCAGTCCACGAACCACCATCACGCTGGCCGACGGGTCCACCGGCACGGTCGAGGATCTCGTCGGCAACGAAGTGGTGCGCCTGACCGGCCTCCTCAACACACGGAATATGACGGTCATTCAGCTGCGGTCTCTGGTCGTTGTCACCGGCCCGAAGTCGCGCGTCACTGTCTCCGTGGCGCATTCCACCGTGCGACCCGGCACACGCCAGACGATCTCCATCGTGGCGCCTCCCGGCGTGCGGCTCACGCTCTCCATTGCCTACGCCGGCGGAAGCCGCAAGCGAGTGGTTCTCACCGGCGGCCACAGCGGTCACACCACGTACTCGTTCACCATCCCGACAGGCGCCAATTCGTACCGCTCCCAGCGTGCCGCTGTTTCGCTGCAATCGAGCGCCGGCGCGGCCACGAGCTCGTTCAGCGTGGCCCGAGCCACGCTCGAGGTGTTCGCCCTCCACTCAACTGTGTCGCCGGGTCAGCGTCAGTCCATACTGCTCATCGGACCAAAATCAGCGTCCGTTCGCGTGCAGCTCCTCTGGCCGGACGGACGGTACAGTTCGCATGATCTTCGGCTCGACCGCAGGGGAGCCGGCAGCTACTCGCTCACCGTTCCGCGAATGTCGGGGCGCCCCCGCAGCCGAACCGTCGACGTTCAAGCGATCCTCGCCGAGCCCACCGGCGACATCCTCGCCGCCGCGCGCTTCGAGCTGCGATGAGACGTTACGGAAACAGCTTGCCGTAAGCGAGCACGACGTACAGCAGAAACACGAAGGCGATGGTCAGCCCGGTTCCAAACCCGAGGAGGAGCATTCGCATCTCTTCAGCCTTGCGCTCCGACTCGGTCTCGAGCTCCTCGCCGGGCGAAAGCGCGGTCCCGCCGGGTGCTCCGTGGCCCGTCACATCAGCCATGTCGGCGGCGTCTGGCTGCACGCTGACCTCCAGGTTTGAGATATCGCGGTGTCCCTGCCATGATATCCCATGGCCTTTGACACCGGCCCGGTCGCTCCTACCATGGTCCTACGACCTGTCTTCCGGGTGCGCCGGACACCGCCATATCACCCGCCAGATCGCGTAGGTTCCCAGCAGCGTCAAAATCGAGCGACCGGGGCGCCTCGATCAACCGAAGATGTGGATGCTCCCCTGCCTCGCCCAGCATGACCTCGGAGATCCAGAGCGAGCCTAGGTGAAGCGTGTCGGCAATGCGGACCAGGCGGGGCTGCCGGCCGACGGCGTTACAGGTCAGCACTGCCGCGGCCAGCGCTAGTCGATCACCCGGCAAAGTCATCGGAAGCTTGACCGGCCCCGGCACGGTTGAGGTAAGCGCATTGGGGTAGGTGCGACCCAGATCCAGCTTCCGCGCGAAGCGTTGCGTGGTGAAGTCGGCGATGCCGATGCCCGTCCCATTTCCACCGGATGCTTCCGTCAGGTCGAGTACCACCATCTTGTTCACGGTCGGTCCGCCGCTCGCATAGGGGGTGGGGTAGCGTCCCGTGATGTTCGGGTCCGCGCCGTCACCGCTGATGTCTTTGCCGATGCGATCGATCACCAGCACGTCGATAAACTCAAAGGGCAGCCGGGCCATCGCCTCGCGGGCCTGATCGAGCAGAGGCGGCTCTTCGTCCAGCACGCGATCGGCTGGAACCAGGACCACCCGGCATACCTCGTCGCGCGCGTTCTCTATCACGCCCAGTCCGAACCGAATCGGCGCCCGTTCGATCGCCACACGGGCCATGGCCGGCACCATGTCGGCCATATCGCCAAAGCCGCGAGCGTGGGTCGCAGCCGCGCCCGCCTGCTTGCCGATGCCGATGGCAATCATCTTTGCCAGTCCACTTTCATACGGTCCGCGAAACGCCGTATGCGGCTTGATCCGGGCCACGAAGACGATGGCATCGGCCGCCAGCGCTCGCCGGTCGAGATGAACGGGCATGCCGTCTGGGGTTCGCCCGACGACTGCGGTGTCCATCTGCGACTCGATGGGCGCCCCGACGCGGCTCTCCGTGACTCCAAGGTGCGTCAGCATTTCCAGCTGGCCGGAGGCTGTTGCCCCACCGTGACTCCCCATGGCGGGAAAGATGAACGGTCGAAGTCCCCAGGAGCTGAGCTCGCCGACCAGCGCGGTCACGATATCCCGAAGCCTGCTGATGCCTCGACTGCCGACGCCGATCGCCACCGTTCCTCCGGGTGGAAGAAGGTTCCGGGCGCCGCCACGATGCAACTCGTCTCGAACAGCTGCCGGAACATCATCCACTGCCGCAGGCGTGGGCTGGTCGTACTCCACCAGCGCGACGCGTGGCAGTGGCACGCCGTCGAGCAGGGTAGACGCAACCGATTCAGGAAAGGTGAGCGTGATGTCCATGCTCTAGCTTACGTCGCGCCACTCATTGACGACCCGGCGTGGCGACGCAAACCGATGTGGACGGCGCGTCACGACACATGCGAAGATTCCCGTCAAGCGGCGTAACGCCTCGGGGCGGCGCCGCGTTCTGAAAGGCATGACCGGCCGGTTCGCTTCCAGGCCATCCCGAAGCCTCGGTGCCGGCCGCGCACAGCGGGTTGGATCAATGGCTCGACGCGACACCCTCACTCGTCCACGAAGTCAGGACCCCAATTGACGCCGCTTCGCCGTCTCCAGTCCGTCCTGCTGGCGGCATTTCTCACCCTGGCGGCGTTCTACCGGCCAGCCGATGCCACTTCCGCCCGAGGTGTGACACCGGCCGTGCTGAGCGCGGGTCCGGCCGTCCGGCCTGCAATCGCCCTCACCTTCGACGATGGTCCTTCGCCGTACACGCCCGCTATCCTCGCGCTGCTGCGCCGGTATGGCGCCCAGGCAACGTTTTTCGTGATCGGCCGGCAGGTGCCCGAGTTTCGGGCCATCGCTCGGGCCGAAATCGCTGCCGGCGATGAAATCGGCGATCATACGTTCACGCATCCAGATCTGCTCGCGCTGCCGAATGCCGGCATCCTGTTTGAGCTGCAGGAAACACAGCACGAGATCGAGGCAGCCACCGGCCGGCGCGCCTTCTGGTTTCGGCCTCCGTACGGGGCGATTGATGCCCGCGTCGCGGGTCTTGCGGCCTCGGTCGGTCTTCAGAGCATCACCTGGTCGGTCGATCCCCGTGACTGGTCCCGCCCGGGGGTCAGCTGGATCGTGACCACGGTTCTGGCTAACGCCCGACCTGGATCGGTCGTGCTCTTTCACGATGGCGGTGGCGATCGCAGCGAGACGGTGGCCGCACTCGCTCAGGTGCTGCCGGATCTCAGGGCACGTGGCTACCACTTCGTCACCCTCCACCAGCTCTTTCATCCTCAGGCATTGACCCGCGGACGCACCGCGGTATCCGTTACAAAGGGAGCGCGAAGGACCGGCCGCTCCACGCGGCCCGCACGTCCCCCGGCTGCTTCCCCGACCCCCACTCCCGGCCCGACCGCCGCACCGCCGGCATACACGTGGACCTGTCACGTGGCGCGCTCTTCGGCGTGGTGGCCGCACCGGCTGGTTTTCGGCTGTAGACGGCACCGCACAATATAGGGATTGCACTTCTTAGCTAGTGAGTGTACACTAATTAACGAGGGGCCGGGAGGTCTGGTCGTGCGGAACGGCTACTCCGGCGCCCCTTTTTTGGGGTGCTTAGTTAGTGATTAGACAGTAAGGAGAATCTGATGTCCCCGCGAGCCCGTTGGTGGACGTTCGGAATCGTCTGTGCCGCCCTCTTCATGGCAATGCTGGACAACCTTGTCGTTCTAACCGCCCTTCCAGCCATTCGCGCCGCCCTCCACGCCGGAGTCGGCGACCTGGAGTGGACCGTCAACGCCTACACCCTCGCTTTCGCCGTGCTGATGCTTACCGGCGCCGCGCTCGGTGACCGATTCGGGCACAAGCGGATCTTCCTGGCGGGAGTGGCCCTGTTCACGCTGGGGTCGGGCATGGCTGCGGTGAGCGACAGCGCACCACATCTCCTGGTTGCGCGCGCCGTGCAGGGGGTCGGCGCTGCGTTCCTCTCCCCGCTGACCCTCACCCTGCTTGCTCGGGCGTTTCCGCCGGAACAGCGGGCCGCGGCGATCGGCCTGTGGGCGGGAATATCCGGTCTCGGGCTCGCGATCGGCCCGCTGGTGGGAGGCGCAATCGTCAACGGCATCGCCTGGAACGCAATCTTCTGGCTGAACGTTCCGACCGGAGTCCTCGTTCTGGCACTCGGATGGTTGCGGCTCGACGAGTCCTTCGGCCGGGCCGACCGCATCGATCTCCCTGGTCTGGCACTCGCCGGTGGCGGGCTCTTCGGAGTGACGTACGCCCTGATACGGGGCAATGCCCTTGGCTGGGGAAGCGATCCCATCATCGCCGGACTGATCGGCGGAAGCCTGCTGCTCGCGGCGTTCCTTGTCTGGGAGCGCCGCACCGCCCGGCCCATGCTGGATCTCGGCATGTTCGCGATCCGTGGCTTCTCGGTTCCCAACGGCGTCGGGTTCCTCATGGGCGCCGGCATGTTCGGCTCCATATTCCTGCTGACCCTGTACGTGCAGGAGATTCAGCACTACTCGCCGTTCAGCGCCGGCCTCCGCACCATGCCCTGGACCGGCACCATCATGGTGGTTGCTCCTCTCGCCGGTCTGCTCGCGGCACGCGTCGGCACACGGCTTCCGGTCATCGCCGGCATGTCCATGCAGACGGTGTCGTTGCTGTGGATTGCCTCGCTGGCTGAGCCGGCTACCCCCTACCTACAACTACTTCCGGCCTTCATTCTGGGAGGCATCGGAATGGGCCTCTCCTTTGCTCCGCTCTCAACGACTGTCATGAACGCCGTGGACCGGTCGCGAGAGGGACAGGCATCGGGCGCCTACAATGCGGTTCGAGAGCTTGGCGGCGTCTTCGGCGTCGCGATCCTGGGCGCCGTGTTTCAGCACCTCGCGACGGCTCCGACCAGCGCCGCGTTCATGGACGGCTTTCGCGCTGCGCTGTACGCAGGGGCAGGAGTGGTGGCGCTCGGGACGGTCGCCGCGCTGCTCATGCCCGGCGTCCGCGCCACAGCGTCTCCGGTCTTTGAGTCGGTGCCCGAGGTCGCGTGACCTCAGCCCGTGGCCAGGCGACCGGCCGCGGCCACTCCTTCATCGGACCGTGCCTGGCGCTCCAGTAACGGGCAGTAGAGCTTCTGGAGGTACTCCAGTAGCGTGCGCCGCGCGCTGTACCTGCTGAGCGTGATTGTCATGGTGTTTTTCATCATAGCCGCCCACGCCGGAGACACCCCAGCACTCCGATCGTAAAAGGTCGGCACTATGCCGGTCTCCAGAAAATCGTACAGCTGCGCGGCGTCCGCCGCGTCATCGCGCCCCTCGATTCCCCAGCCGACATTCCACCAGTCGACTTCATCCGCCCAGCCATCGCGCACGGTGAGCTGGATTCCGCCGTTGTCGCTTGACTTCATCCCGCTCGTGCCACTGGCCTCGAACGGTTTCCGCGGAGTGTTGACCCACACATCCGCTCCGGCCGTCAGGTAGCGGGCAACCTGCTCGTCGTAGTCCTCAACGAACGCCACCCTCGCGGACACCCGCGGGTCGGAGCGAAGCGTCTGTAGAAGATCCTGGAGCATCCGCTTTCCACCCTCGTCGCGCGGGTGCGCTTTCCCGGCAATGACGAGCTGGACCGGCCGGGCCTCGTTCGCCAGGGTGCGCGCCAGTCGCTCCAGATCTGAGACGAGCAGACAGGCCCTCTTATACTCGGCAAAGCGCCGTGCCCAGGCGAGGGTGAGCACGTCCGGATCCAGCCGCACTTCCTGCTGACGCTCGTTGACTAAATCCACCATCTGCCGGCGCTGGCATCCCCTCGCCGCGGCCAGCTCATCCATCGGGATCTGCTGAACCTTCTCCCAGTCGGGCTCGTCGCCATCCCAGTCCGCGACGTACCGGTCGAGAAGCGCGCGCACCTCGTCCCCCAGCCAGGTCGGCACATGGACTCCGTTGGTCACCGTCTCGACCTGGTGCCCGGGCCACTCTCTGGGAATGACGTCGGCATGCAGGCGGCTCACCGCATTCGCTTTGCCGGCAACGGCAAACGCTAGAAGCGTCATTGAAAAGCCGGCGCTCCGATCCGCGCCGCCGAGCTGCTGTACGTCGTCCATGCGCATCCCGCGGGACGCGACATACCCCGACAGGTAGCGATCAACCAGGCCGCGCGGGAACACGTCGTTGCCGGCGGCGACGACGGTGTGGTTGGTGTACACCACGCGCGAACGGACCATGTCGAGCGCGGCGGACAGTGTGTCCGGGCTCTCAGCGCCACCCCGGGCACCCAGCTCATCCGCGAGGAGCTCGAGGCCGAGGAACGCGGCATGGCCTTCGTTCATACTGTAGATCGACGGCCGGATACCGAGCCGGCGCAGGAGTCGGGCTCCGCCGATTCCGAGCACCATCTCCTGGCGAATGCGCGTGCTCGCGTCACCGCTGTAAAGACTTTCGGTGATGGCCCGATCCTCCTCCCGGTTCTCCGGCACATCGGTATCGAGGAGAAACAGGGCAACGCGGCCGACGCGCAAGCGCCAGGCGCCGGCCCGCACGGCGCGACCCTCGATCGGGATCTCCACCCGAATCTCCCGCCCCTCGCCGTCGAGAACAGGCTCGACGGGAAGCGTGCGCGGGTCGAGTACCGGCTGCCGCTCCCCCTGGTAGCCGCGCTCATCCAGCACCTGGTGGAAGAAACCGCGCCGGTAGAACAGTCCGACGCCGACGAACGGCAGGCCCAGATCGCTCGCCTCCTTCAGCATGTCACCGGCGAGGATGCCGAGCCCGCCGGAATAGATGGGGAGCCAGCTAGCCAGCCCGTATTCCATGCAGAAATACGCCACGGGCGCGTCCACCAGCGCCGCTAACCGGGAATCACGCGTCACCGCACGGTCGAACCAGGTCTCGGCGGCCAGATACCGGTTGAGGGCTGCGGGCGCCGATTCGGGTTGGACGTTCCCCGACCGGTCCGGCCATATCGCCTCCAGTTGCGCGTCCGGCAGCATCTGAAGCGCGGCCCACGGGCTAATGTCATCGCGGCCACCCAGCGTGACGAGACGTTCCAGCACGGCACGTCCGCCGGTCCAGAGTGACGCCAGATTGGAAGCCAGCGCCTCGAGCTGGCGTCGAGCAGTGTCTTCTGTCATTGGTTCCTCCCATTGCCCTCCCGGGGCATCATACGGCAGGACGGCTTGCCGCGCGAAGGAGAGACGAGCTGACTCTCTCACCGAGGGCCGGGTGATGGCCCGCGGCTTCTGCCATGGCGACCGGGAGCGCAACTTCGTGGAATATGCCTGCCGACGCGTGGCGGCGCTCAAATGCGGAAGGGCGGATGTACGTGTCCAATCACGCGAACTTGCGCCGACGGGAGCAAGGCCACAGTTTCATACCTGGAGCAGCCGACAATCAGGTCCCGGCCCTATGGTGGGGATAACGGTGCACGCGTACTCTGGAAACCAGGGAGAGGAAGTGAATGAAGTGAGCATGAGCACCGGGATGGCACGGCGAGCTTTGCCGCAGGAAGCTGTCGATGACAGCATGCACGACATTCACCACTGCCCCGGCGGGCGGGATTCCCGGCCCCGCCTGCGGGTCGTTCACCGGAGACTCTCCGCCGACTTCGTGGTACAGCGCTTCCGCCGTTCCAGGCGAGAGCGTCCGGACCCGGCGGCCTGTCGCCTCGCCGACGTGGACAGGAAGAACCACATCGCCATCGTGGCGACATCCGGCTCACCCTCCTCCGGTCGGTCATGTCCGGCTGCGGAACGAGTGCAGGGGTGCGTGGCATGGTAAGCCCCATCGACGTTGAAAACCTCACCCGCTTCTATGGCAAGCGTCGTGGCGTCGTCGACCTGACCTTTGAGGTGGAGGAAGGGGAGATATTCGGCTTTCTGGGGCCTAACGGCGCCGGGAAGACGACCACCATCCGCCAGCTCATGGGGTTGCTTCGACCCAGCAGCGGGAGGGCGCGCGTCTTCGGCCGGGACTGCTGGTCGGATGCACCGGGCGTCAAGGCAATGGTGGGATTCTTACCGGGTGATCTTCATCTGTACGAGCACATGACGGGCCGGGAGTTCCTCGACTTCTTCGCAGCATTCCGGCCGCGAGAGAGTCCTCGGCGCCATCATCTCCTGGCCGGGCGACTCGATCTGGATTTGACTCCTCGCATCAAGCAGCTATCCAAGGGCAACCGTCAGAAGCTCGCCATCGTCCAGGCGCTCATGCACGATGCGCCACTTCTGATCCTGGATGAGCCCAGCAGCGGTCTGGATCCGCTGATGCAGGTCAACTTCCTCGAGCTCCTCAAGGAGGAGCAAGCTCATGGCAAGACCATTTTCCTGTCCTCGCACCTGCTTCCGGAGGTCGAGCGGATCGCGCACCGGGTTGCGATCATTCGAGAGGGTCGGCTGGTCGCTGTCGAACAGGTAGCGCGGCTAAGGGCGGCACGAGAGCGTCAGGCGGAGCTGACGCTGCACGAACCCGTACCGACTGATTGCTTCAGTGCGATTCCCGGGGTGCGGGTTCTCTCGTCCGACCAGGGTGGCACTCATTTTCGCCTGGGGGTGCGTGGCGCCCTTGGGCCGTTGCTGCACTTGCTGGGCGAGCTACCCGTCGATGACCTGATCTTCAGTCCGCCGGATCTGGAGGGCGTGTTCCTGCAATATTACGGCCGAGAGGCGCCTCCGGTTGGGGAGACCACGAACGAAGCGGTGGAGGCGGCGTCATGAGCGCCACGATGTTCCGCCGAGCGGTGAATGACCTGCGCTGGACAGCGATCTGGTACAGCCTGGGCCTGGCGCTGTATGCGCTCTGCATGGTGGCGTTCTATCCCTCGATGGGAAAGAGCGCGGCGTATCAGCAGGTTCTCAAAGTCTGGCCCGAGGAATTGCTCCATGTTTTCGGAATCAGCGATTTCGGGACGTTCGCGGGATTCATGGGCGGTGAGCTCCTGAACCTGATGTGGCCGCTGATCGCCGCGGCCTTCTTGATCACGGTTGGGACGGCGACCGTGGCACAGGAGGTGGAAAGGGGAACGATCGAGCTGTGGCTCTCCATCCCGCTCCCGCGCTGGCGCCTCCTCAGCTCCAAAGTGGTCGCCCTGCTGACTGGCGCCCTTGCATTGGTCGCTGCGACCGTGGCTTCCATTGCTGTCGGCGCCGGGATTATCGGCGAATCACTTACCGTTGGTGGACTGTTAGGGCTGGGGCTGGAACTGCTCGCCTTCTCGATCGCGGTGGCAGGGTACTCGGCCTTCTTCTCCTCGTTGTCCAGTACTCGAGGACGGGCGGCAGGGCTGGCCGCCGGGCTCACGGTCGCGTTCTACCTCGGGTTTGTTGTGGCGGGGTTTAGCGACCGCTGGAGCTGGCTGCAACACTTCTCGATCTTCTCTGCCTATCAGCCGCAGCAGGCGCTGGCGACCGGAAGTGCCGATCTGCTGGGTGCCGCCGCTCTCCTGGCGCTCGGGGCGCTCTCTGCCGCGACCGCCCTCTTGATCTTCGAGCGTCGTGACGCCCTGTAACGTTCATAAAATCCTCTGACTGTTGGGGAAGTCCGGGGAAACGCACTCCAGCCTCCAGTTGAGCCTCAGAGAAGTTGGACCGAGACATGGTCCCACGGTCTACGCCGGCTCACGGCTGCGGCTGCGGACGCGGCGGTGGCGTCTCCGGGCTGGCCGAGGATGCGCGCCCGGCCGGCGGCGCCTCCACGAGAGGCGGGTGGATCTCCTCGGGTCGCGTCACGTCGGGCACCTCGGCAAAATGGCATGCCGCCCAGTGGCCGGGCACCTTCTCTTCAAATGCCGGCGCCACCTCACCGCAGATGGGACGCGCCTTGAAGCACCGGGTGTGGAACGGGCACGCCGGGGGAGGGTTCACCGGGCTCGGCATGTCGCCCTTCAATATGATCCGCTGTTTCTTGCGCTCCTCCACCGGATCGGGCAGCGGAATCGCCGACATCAGGGCCTGCGTATACGGATGAAGCGGATTGTCGTACAGCTGCTGGCTGGCGGTCAGCTCCACGAGATGCCCCAGGTACATCACCGCCACGCGGTCGCTGATGTGACGCACCACGCTCAGATTGTGCGCCACAAAGAGATACGTCAGCCGAAACTCACGCTGCAGCTGCTCCATCAGATTCAGGATCTGGGCCTGGATGGAGACGTCCAGCGCCGACACAGGCTCGTCGGCGACGATCAGCTTGGGCCGCAGCGCGAGCGCCCGGGCAATCCCAACTCGCTGCCGCTGGCCGCCGCTGAATTCATGCGGATACCGATTGATATGGCCCGGATTGAGGCCGACTGTCCGCAGCAGCTCCTGCACCAGGTTTCGCCGCTCCTGCTTGGTCCCCTTGCCGAAGTTGACCAGGGGCTCGGACACGATCTGGAAAACGGTCATCCTTGGATCCAGTGACCCATACGGATCCTGGAAGATCATTTGCATATCTTGCCGCAGCGGGCGCACCTGACGCGGGGACATCCGGGTGATGTCCCGGCCCTCGAAGCTGATCGTGCCCCCTGTCGTCGGCACGAGCCGAAGGAGCGCTCGTCCCAGTGTGGTCTTTCCCGAGCCACTCTCTCCCACCAGTCCCAGTGTCTCGCCCTCGCATACGGCAAGCGATACTCCGGTGACTGCGTGGACGGCCGCCCGGGTCCGGCCGAGGAATCCCCCTTTGATCGGGAACTCTACGGTGACGTCTTTCGCCTCGATCAGGACCTTTGACCCGTTCATGCCGGCTCGTCTTTCATGGGGTTCCAGCAGGCAACGAGCTGGCCGGAGCCCACCGGGTCGAGGGGTGGCATCTCACGCCGGCAAACGTCGATGACGTTCGGGCAGCGCGGCGCAAATGGGCAGCCAGGCGCGAGGTTGAGCAGGTCTGGCGGCGAGCCAGGGATGGGCTTGAGCTCGGTTCCTGGATCACGGTCGAGGCGCGGGATCGACTGCAGCAGCATGTGGGTGTACGGGTGGCGGGCCCGGTAAAAGATGTCGTCCAGCTTTCCGGTCTCCACGATGTAGCCGGCGTACATGACAGCCACGCGATCCGCCATTCCGGCCACCACTCCCAGATCGTGCGTGATCAGGATCGTCGAGGACCCGAACTCGCTCGCCAGGTTGCGAATGAGATCCAGGATCTGAGCCTGTATGGTGACGTCGAGGGCGGTTGTCGGCTCATCGGCGATCAGCAAGTCGGGATTCGTTGAAAGCGCGATCGCGATCATGACACGCTGGCGCATACCGCCGCTGAATTGGTGCGCGTAGTCACCGAGCCGCTGTTTCGCGTTCGGAATGCCTACCTTGGTCAGCATCTCGGCGGCGCGCTCGTTCGCCTCCTTCTTGCCCAGACCAAGATGCGTCTGCACTCCCTCTCGAATCTGCCGTCCCACGGTGAGGAGCGGATTGAGCGAGGTCATTGGATCCTGGAAGATCATGCCGATGTCGCCGCCACGCACGCGGCGCATCTGGCCCTCTGAGACGCTGCGGTCGATCCGGCGAGCCCTACGTCCGTTAGAAGAGTGTTCCTCTGTGACGTCGATGATCGACACGTCGCGGAACCTCACCTTACCGTGCTCGAAGCATCCCGGCGGTTGGGGAATCAGACGCATGATCGACAGGGCGGTTACGCTCTTCCCACTTCCCGATTCTCCGACGATGCCCAGCGTCTCACCCTTGTCGAGGTGAAACGTCACGCCCTGCACGGCCTTGACCACCCCGTCGTGTGTGTGGAAATACGTCTTGAGATCCTGCACCTCGAGCAGGTGATCCCGGGCGGAGTTGTAGCTGGCTGCTCCGGGCATACGCTAGCGGCGCGTCCGCGGGTCCACCGCGTCCCGAATGCCGTCTCCCAGGTAGGTGAAGGCCAGGACGATGATGATCAGGAACAGGCACGGGAAGACCAATCCGAAGGGATTGGAGTCCATATAGGTGTACCCATCGTAGATCTGGTTTCCGAGGTCCGGCGTGGGGTCATTGACGCCGAGCCCGAAGATGCTAAGCAGCGACTCCGTGGCGATGATCGTCGCTATATTGAGCGCCGCCTGCACCAGCACGAGACCCCATACGTTCGGCACCATGTGGCGCAGAATGATCTTCGGCCCCGAGGTGCCCACGGTGCGGGCCGCCTCGATAAACTGTTCCTCCTTCATCCGCAGCGCCAGCGACCGCACGAACCGCATGAGGAACGGCCAGCTCACCAGCGCAAAAACGGCGGTCAGGATGATGGCGCGTCCGGTACCGTTCGGAAAGTCCTGGTCGAATACCGGGCCGTAGATCGTGACGATGACAACGGTAAGGAGGAAGGCGGGAAACGCGAACATCAGGTCGGTGAACCGGCTGAGCAACGAGTCCACGATGCCGCCGAAGTACCCCGCGTACAGTCCGAGGCCCATGCCGACCAGAACCGTCAGGATCGTGCCCACGATGCTCACGATGAAGGGAACACGCAGTCCATAGAGCACACGCGAGTAAATGTCGCGTCCCTCGGGATCGGTGCCGAACCAGTGAGCAGACGACGGACCCTGACCCAGCGCCAGGAAATCGGGGAACGTCGGATTGCTGGTGTGGAGGTACGGAGCAAAGATCGCGGCCAGCACCAGTGCCACGATGATGACGAGGCTGAGCACCGCTGCCCAGTTCGCCACGAAGCGCCGGGTCGCTTCCCGCATCGGAGAGCGCACGCGGGCATCAGCCGTGCGGCGCATTTCGTCCACCACCATGAGGTCGGAGGACCCAACTGGAGCCCCTTCTTCCTCGTGCGGAATGCTCTGGCTCGGAGCCACTGGCGGAGCCTGGGCGCTCCTCTCAACCGGCTCAGCCACGGTCTATAGCCTCACTCGCGGATCGATGATCGAGTAGAAGATGTCGGTCACGAGGTTGACGAGCACGACAAAAGCCGCGAGCATGATCGTCGTCGCCTCGATGACGCCGTAGTCGCCGTTGAGGGTGGCCTGAATGGTTTCATCGCCGATGCCCGGGATGGCGAAAAACCGCTCCACGATAAAGGCGCCGACGATCAGATAGGCGACCACCGGGCCGACGATTGACGCGAGCGGTACCAGCGTGTTCTTCATGGCATGCAGCCACAAAATCGTGCGCTGCCGCAAACCCTTCGCACGCGCGGTTCGGATATAGTCCTGCGCCAGAACCTCGAGCATGAAGGACCGAAATGATTTTGCGAAGTATCCGACCAGACCAGCCGCGTACACCGCCACGGGTAGCGGTATTTCGCTGAAGCTGTCGCCCCAGCCCTGCTCCGGAAACCAGTGGTGCTGAATGGTGAACTCGAGCTGAAGCAGTGGGGCCAGCACGAAGGTCGGCATCGCATACAGAATGATCATCATTCCCTGGCTCACGTGATCGAGCAAGGAGTTCTGGCGCAGCGCCGAGAGCAGCCCCACGGGGATCCCGATGAGCAGCGATACCGTCAGCGCGTAACCGCCAAGCCTCAGTGACACCGGCACGTACGGCCGGATGAGATCCCAGACAGGTGTCCCCGGGTACTGGTAGGAGAGACCCAGGTTGCCTTCCAGGAGGCCGGTGTCAACCGTTCCATGGCCAAAGTGGATGCCAATTTTGGCAAGGAGCGGTGCCAGACCGAGGTAGTTCAAATACTGCTCATGCAGCGGGATGTCCAGACCGTAGGCATGCAGCAACTGCCGGTAGTTGCCGTATGTGTAGTGATTGCCCAGGATGTGGCGAATCGGGTCCGATGCCCCGGGTCCGTGCTCCAGGATGAAGACGATGGTAACAATCGCCCACACCACCACGATCCCGGCAAGCAGCCGCTTGATCGTGAACATCAGGATATCGGACATTCAAGCCCCCCGAAGTCGTCCCGCCATTCCACTCTATCGTACGGACAGACGAGACGCCTGGATTCCCTGTCCCGCGCCACGACCGTGGCGCGGGACAGGGAAAAGGGATCTACATCAGGCTAGAACGTCGATCAGTGGATCGACACGTTCGCCCAGTTGTTGTTGACGGGTTCGATCAGGCCACCGCCGATGACAACGCCGTGGACCCGCGGTCGCACGACAAAGATGTTGTAAACACCTCCGACGCCGATCCAGCCGCCGTCATTGACCACCAACTTCTGCGCTCGCCGGTAGAGAGCGGCGCGGCGCGCCGGATTGACCGTCACATTGCCCTGCTGCACCAACCGATCGTAGGTCGGGTTGCTGTAGCCGCCGATATTGTCGTTGGCGCCGGTCATCAGCAGGTTCTGCAGCCAGTCTTGCGCGTCCGGGTAGTCGTCGATCCACAGGTTCTCAGCCGCCTGGGTGCCGGTCGACTTCATCGGCGAGGTGACGTCGGTCAGCCACGCGTTGAAGCTCAGCGGCTTGAGATTGATGTTGGCGCCGATCTGGCTCAAGTAGAACTTGATGGTGTCATACTCGTGCACCAGATCCTGGCTGGTCTTCTGGTAGACCAGCGACACACCATTGAGATGCCCCGGGCAGGCAGCCAGGTAGGCCTTGGCCTTGGTGGGGTTGTAGTACGGAACGTCGGTCTCCTGGCCAAAGTAGCCCTGCCCACCGTTCGGCATGCCCTTCGGAATCACGTCGTAGAGCGGGTACTCGGTGCCGCGCAGGACCTTCTCCGTGATCGTGTTGCGGTCGAAAGCATACGCGAC
Organism: Chloroflexota bacterium; assembly: GCA_035295425.1. Lineage (GTDB taxonomy): Bacteria > Chloroflexota > UBA5177 > UBA5177 > UBA5177 > DATGJB01. The sequence goes on from DATGJB010000139.1 coordinate 19,716, forward strand.
GGCCAGCCGGCAATTGAGATTGTTGAACGGCGGCGACTGGGAGTTGAGCGTCATGTAATCGGTCTCGAGCGCAGCTACCTTCATGAAGTTCTTCATGTGCTGCGCCGCGGCCAGATCCGCCGTCGGCACGCCCGTCTCGTCGATCCCGCCTGCCTGGAACAGCCGCCAGTTGCTTTCGGTGTCGGCGATGAACGGCGCCCTGACCATGATGTGCGGCTTTGGTCCGTAGTAGTACGGATTCGGCTTGAACAGCATGTACGGCGAGTGGCCGGCCGGGTAGAACGACGTGCGCTGCGACGAGCCGTTCACACACACGAACTCGAATGGACCGGCGCCGACATTGGCTTTACAGGTATTGGTCAGGTAGCTCGCCGGAGCGTGGCCGCGCACCACGCGGGGATCGAGTGCCTCGGCCGTCGGGTACGAAAGCGTCCCAAGGAAGTAGGCAATCGGATCGCGCAGATTGATCTCCAGCTCGTGCGCATTGAGCGCTCGCACGCCGCGCAGTGTCTTCGCCTTGCCGGCGTTGAACGCGGGAGCCCCGACGATCTCGCCGAGGTAGAGCATGGCGACCGGAGACTTCGTGGCCGGCGCGAGCGCACGGGAGATGCTGAACACGAAATCCTGGGCGGTCACGGGATCGCCGTTGCTGAAGCGCGCATTATTCCGGATGTGGAAGAACCAAACGCGGTGGTTCTTCGACTCGACCCAGTGGTCCGCCAGATCGGGGATCGGCTTGTTGCTGGGGAACGACAGCTTCACCAGGTTGGCGTACACCATCCAGATGTTCGAGATGGAGATCGAGTCGGTAACCACCGCGGGGTCGATCGTCTGCACCCAGTCGGCATCACCCGTCTCCTGCTGCGAGAGGAGCACGGGCATCGCCTGTGACGCCACCTTTCCGGCAACGTGCTGCGAGCCCCTGAGGCTCGAGCCATAGGCTGTCGTCAGCGTCAACATCGCCGCGATGGCGACGAACGAGATGACGCGACTGACTCTTGTCAAATTTCGCATGAATGCTATCCTCCTGATTCCGAAACGGTCAACCTGGAGCTGTCCCTGCCACAGGATGCTCGGCACGCGATCGCCTCTGCGCTCAGCTACCTCCTTCCATACCCATGTCGTTTCCTCCGCACCTAAACGCCTAACGGATCATTTGCCGGGGCGGGAGCCTCGGGCTCCAGTCGCTCCGGCTGTCGCCAGCGTAAGTCAGGGTTGCGCGCGGCGCGCGTTTCGTCGAGGCGCCCTACCGCCGTGGTGTGCGGGGCGCTCTTCACCAGGTCGGGTGACTCTTCGGCCTCGCGCGCGATGGCCCGCATCGCGTCGACGAAGGCATCAAGTGTCCCCTTATTCTCGGTTTCGGTCGGCTCGATCATCAGTGCTTCGTCGACGATGAGTGGGAAGTACACGGTCGGCGGATGGAACCCGTAGTCCATCAGCCGTTTGGCGATGTCCATGGTGCGCACACCAAGCTGCTTCTGACGCCGGCCCGACAGCACGGTTTCATGCATGTTCGGGCCCGGGAATGCTTCTTGATACACGTCACGGAGCCGGGCGCGAATGTAGTTGGCGCTCAGCACTGCGTCCCGGCTCACCTGCGCGAGCCCGTCGGACCCCATCTGCCGGATGTAGGTGTAGGCGCGCACCAGCATGCCAAAGTTGCCATAGAAGGAGCGCACCTTGCCGATCGACTCCGGGCGATCATACTCCAGGTAGAACTGCTCGTCACGCATCGCCACCAGTGGCACTGGCAGAAACGGCGCGAGCACGTCTTTCACGCCCACCGGCCCCGCTCCCGGTCCCCCACCGCCGTGCGGCGTGGTAAAGGTCTTGTGCAGGTTGAGGTGGACGACGTCGAATCCCATATCGCCCGGTCGCGCGACGCCCATGATGGCGTTCAGATTGGCGCCGTCGTAGTACATCAGCCCTCCGGCGTCGTGCACGAGCCGGGACATGTCCCGCACCTGCTCGTCGAAGAGCCCCAGCGTGCTGGGATTGGTGAGCATCAACGCGGCGGTTCGCTCCCCGACCAGCTCCCGGAGTCGAGAAATATCCACGCGCCCCCTGCTGTCGGAGGGGACCGTGATCAGCTTGTAGCCGAGGGTCGCGGCGCTTGCCGGATTCGTTCCGTGGGACGAGTCCGGCGCGATAATCTCGTCACGCTGCGTCTCTCCACGCGCCCGGTGGTGCGCCTGAATCATCAGCAGGCCGGTGAGCTCCCCGTGCGCGCCGGCCGCCGGCTGCAGGGTAAATGCCGTCATCCCCGTGATTGCGGCCAGCAGCTCCTGCAGCTCGTACATGAGGCGCAACGCGCCCTGTACCGTCGCCTCGGGTTGATACGGGTGAATATCGCGCCAGCCGGCCTGATTGACGGCCACCTCGTTCACCTTCGGGTTGTACTTCATCGTGCACGACCCGAGCGGGTAAAACCCGCTGTCGATGCTGTAGTTCAGCCTGGAGAGGTGGGTGAAGTGGCGCACCACATCCGGTTCGGAAAGCTCGGGCAGGCCGGGGGGATCGGAACGCAGGTACTCCGCGGGAATCAACTCTTCGAGCGGCCTCTCCGGTACGTCGAGGGCCGGTAGTGAGTAACCGGTGCGCCCGGCTGCACTCAGCTCGAAAATCGGAGACTCGGTCATGCCCGGCTTCCCGCTCCCTGCAGCTGCTGTGCTTCGCTTCGAATCGAGACCGGCTCAAGGGATGCCAGTGTAGCGATCAGATCGTCGATGTGTTGCCGAGCGGTCATCTCGGTGAAGGCGAGCAACAGACAGTCCCCGCGGTCCGGATAGAAGCGACCCAGATCGAAGCCTCCGACGATCCCACGATCGAGCAAGAAGCGATTAATCTCCGCCGCCGGCACCGGTGTTCGCAGAACCACCTCATTGAAGAAGGGAAGATCGTGCGCGAGCGAGAACCCGGGGAGCTCGACCAGATGCGACGCGGCGAAGTGCGCCTTCTGCGCGCACAGTGCGGCGACCTCCCGGATCCCCTGCTTGCCGAGCAGGGAGAGATACACCGTTGCCGCCAGCGCCATAAGCGCGTGGTTGGTGCAGATATTCGAAGTCGCCTTTTCCCGCCGGATGTGTTGCTCCCGCGCCTGCAGGGTCAAGACGTAGCCCCGCCTCCCCTGCATGTCGACGGTGGCGCCCGCTATTCGCCCCGGCAGCCGCCGTTCCAGACCGGCTCGGGCGGCGATGAAGCCAAGGTAGGGCCCACCGTACATGAGCGGGATGCCGAGCGGCTGTCCGCAGCCAACCGCGATATCAGCGTCGTACTCGCCGGGCGGAGCCAGAATCCCGAGACTCAATGGGTTCGCCACGGCGATGAAGAGCGCACCGGCGTCATGTGTCCGCCGCGCGATGCCGGCCATCGGCTCGATCGCTCCGAAGAAATTCGGAGATTGAGCCACCACTCCGGCGATAGAGGTGTCGAGCGTCGCGTCGAGGGCGGCGAGATCGGTCTGCCAGGTGCCGCCGCTCTCCACCAGTTCGAAGTTCTCGGCCCGCAGGTAGGTCTGCAGTACCTCGCGGTACTCGGGATGAACGCCCGGCAAGATCAGGATCCGGTCGCGGCGAGTCTGATTGATGGCAATCTTGCTGGCCTCCGCCACCGCGGTTGCCGCGTCGTACAGCGAGGCGTTGGACACGTCGAGTCCCGTCAACTCGGCCATCATCGTCTGGTACTCGTAGATCACCTGCAGGGTGCCCTGGCTGACCTCCGCCTGATACGGCGTGTACGAGGTGTAAAACTCTGAGCGCCCGGTAATCGCGGCAACCGCGCTGGGAACGAAGTGACGGTACGCACCGGCGCCAAGGAAGGCCGGCCGCCGCGTCAGGTTCAGGTTGGTTTGAGCCATACCCTCGACCAGGTCGAGCACTTCCATCTCACTGATCCCAGCCGGAATCGCGAGTGGCCCGCTGCGCAGCTCCTCCGGAACATTCGCAAACAGCTCGTCGACATTGTCCACGCCGATTGCCGCGAGCATATCCCGTCTGTCCTCCGCGGTGTGCGGGAGGTAGGACATCAGCCGCGCTCCGCCGCGCTCTGCGCGTAGGCCGTCGCGTCCAGCAGTCCCTCCAGCGCGGAGGAATCCTCCGGGCGCAGCTTGACAATCCAGCCGGCCCCAAACGGGTCTTCGTTGACAATGCCCGGATTATCGCCGAGCTCCTCGTTCACCTCGACGATCTCGCCGGAAAGTGGCGAATAGAGGGCCGAGACCGACTTGACCGACTCGATCTCGCCGAACGAGTCACCCTCGCCGAAGGTGGCGCCGACATCGGGAAGCTCGAGAAACACGATATCGCCAAGCTGCTCGGCGGCGAAGGAGGTTATTCCGATAACCACGATATCGCCCTGCGTTTGCACCCATTCGTCCGACTCCGTGTAGCGCCGATCGTCCGGGAAACTGCCGGCCATCTCACGCTCCCTTTCGCTTGTACATGGGCTTGCGTACCAGCCTAGCAGGATGAAGCGTGTCACGGACTCCGACCTGGACGTCGGTGTCGACCCTCGCGTGCGGAGTCTCCACGTAACCAAGGCCGATCCCGTGGCCGATGGTGGGTGCGAAGGTTCCACTCGTCAGCTCGCCCACCTGCCGGCCGTCCTTGATGACGGGCTGATGAGGGCGCGGTATCGCCCGGTCCAGGACATCGACCGCGACCATACGACGCGACAACCCCTCCGACTTCTGGCGCACGAGTGCGTCTCGACCGATGAAGTCGCTGGAGTCCAGTTTGACCGTCCAGCCTAACCCAGCCTCGAGCGGGGTCGTGGTTTCGTCGATGTCGTTGCCATAGAGCATGAGTCCGGCTTCCAACCGCAGGGTGTCCCGCGCTCCTAGCCCGATCAGCTTCAGTCCCTGAGGCTCGCCCTGCTCGCGGAGGCTGCGCCACACGCTCGCCGCGTCCTGGCTATCGAGATACAGCTCGAATCCATCCTCCCCGGTGTAGCCGGTACGAGATACGATCGCGCGGGCAGCGGCAACGGAGCCGGTCTGGAACGTGTAGTACCCGATGCGCGTCAGATCCAGCGAGGTGAACTCCTGGAGAAAGAGCTCCGCGTGCGGCCCTTGCACGGCGATCAGTGCGGTTCGGTCACTGATGTCTTCAACGTGGGCCCCGGCTGAGAGGTGGTCCCGTATCCACGCCAGGTCTTTATCGATATTCGAAGCGTTGACCACGAGCATCAGTCCGTCATCCAGACGGTAGACGAGCAGGTCGTCGACAATCCCGCCGTCCGGATAGCACATGGGCGTGTACCGCACCTGGCCGGGCTCGAGCCCGCGGATGTCATTCGTGACGAGCCGGTCAACCGCAGCGACTGCATCGGCGCCCGACACCCTCAGCTCGCCCATGTGGGAGAGATCGAACATGCCCAGGTCGGTACGCACGGCGCGGTGCTCGTCCAGGATGCCCGTGTACTGAATGGGCATAAGGAAGCCGGCAAACGGAACCATGCGAGCGCCGGCTCTGACGTGCTCGTCGTAGAGGGGGGTCTTCTTCTCCAAACCTCAGTCCGGTCCTACCGCCCGTTAGCCCTGAGCCGGGACCAGATTTGTCTCTCATTGTAACAGGCTGGAACTTTCCGACCTTGCGCGCGCTAAGGCAGCTGCACGCACCCGAGCGGGGTCGGCGGGACAGTGATTATGCGGAGACCGAAGGGAACTCCGGATAATGGTGAAGAAAGGATCACGATCGATGGCATTCCTGCGCCAGGGGGACATTGCACCCGATTTCACGCTGCCCAGCTCCGGCGGCGGAACGTTGACGCTCAGCGAGCTGCGGGGGCGGCCGGTAATCCTGTACTTCTACCCGAAGGACGACACGAGTGGCTGCACGAAGCAGGCCTGCGACCTGCGTGACGCGTATCCCGCGATTCAGGGCACGGTTGCCGTCGTGGTCGGCGTCAGCCCCGATTCGGTTGCGTCGCACGACCGTTTTATCACCAAGTACGGTCTGCCGTTCACCTTGCTCTCCGACGTCGACCACCGCGTTGCCGAGATGTACGGCGCATGGGGCGAGAAGAGTATGTACGGCAAGAAGTACATGGGCATCCAGCGCAGCACGTATCTCATCGGTCCCGATGGCAGGATCGAGCGCGTCTGGGAGAAGGTCAAAGCGCCGGAGCACGCCGGCGATGTCCTGGCCGCGCTTGGGGCGCGGAGCTGACTGCCAGCCGGCGGCGCCCGCTTCCCGCCTATACTCCGGAAGACTCATGTCACTCTTTGACGCCCTGCGGCAGCACCTGGCCGACGAGACTCCGGTCGCGCTGGTCACGGTGATCGATGGTCCCAATGTCGGGGCCAAGATGCTGATTCGCGCCGATGGTTCGCACGACGGTCAGCTCTGGCCCGATTCGTTGACGGCTACCGCCGCGCGCGATGCCGGTGCGCTCCTCCGCGCCGAGCGGAGCGATACGATGCGATATGACCACGCCGATGGCCCTCGAGAGATCTTTGTCGACGTATTTCCCGGAGCGCCGCAGCTGATCATCGTCGGAGCGAGCCATGCCGCGGGACCGCTTAGTACCTTCGCGGCGGCGCTGGGGTACCGGGTCATCATCACCGACGCGCGAGCAGCGTTCGCCGTGCCGGATCGTTACCCCCACGCGGCACGCGTGGTGAAAGGGTGGCCCCAGGACGTCCTGCCCGACCTCCGACTCGACGAGAACACCTATGTAGTCTTGCTCAGTCACGACCCCAAGTTCGATGAGCCAACTCTGCACCACGTGCTCCCGACTCCGGTGCGCTACATCGGCGCCATCGGCAGCAGGCTCACGCAGGCACAGCGCTTCGAGCGTCTGCGATCCGCCGGCTTTGACGATTCGCAGCTGTCGCGGATCTACGGTCCGGTTGGGCTGGACATAGGCTCGCAAACGCCGGAGGAAACCGCGATCGCCATCCTGGCCGAGATCACGGCGGTGCGCCGCGGCAAGACCGGCGGCTCCATGCGCGATACGGTTGGCCGCGACGCGGGTGCCCATTCATGAAGGCGGTGGCTCTTGATCCCTCCACCATTGCGCCAGACCGGGTGGCGGGGCGCGTCCTCTGCCACGACGTCGTTGTAGCCGGCGACACCGGACGTGTGAAGCTTCCTAAGGGCAGGATTCTGGATCGGGCTGACGCAGCGGCTCTCCGGCTGTATCCGGGTGAGGTACACCTGCTCGAACTGGGATCCGGTGACGTGCACGAGGACGAAGCATCGCGGCGGCTGGCTCGTGCCGTGTCGGGCGAGGGCGTGACTATCCGTCCGCCGGTTGAGAGCCAGAGCCAACTCCGGGCGGCACACCGCGGCCTGGTCGAGGTCGACGCCGGGGCCCTGCAGGCCATAAACTCTCTTCCCGATATCTCTGTCTTCACGGTCTACGACGGCCAGCCGGTCGACATCGACCGCGTAGTCGGCGCCACTAAAGTGACTCCGCTCGCGGTACCGGAGGATGTGCTGCGCCAGGCGGAACACATTGCGCGGGACGCGGCCCCGGTGTTGCGGGTGCGTCCATTCCTCAAGCTGCCGGTAGGGGTTCTGGTCCGAGACCGCATAACCGCCAGGGCCCGCGACACATTCGAAGCTGCGATTCAAACCAAACTGAGCTGGTTCGGGTCGCCGATCGCGGGCATCGCCTACCTGCCGGACGATGTCGACGCAATCGCCTGCGCCCTGTCACGTTTCGTCCAGACCGGCGCCCGCCTCATCCTGGCAGCCGGAGTGAATTCGACGGACCCGCTCGACCTAACCCTGCAGGCGCTGGAGAGAGTCGGCGCGGAAACCGAGCGGCGAGGCGTACCGGCACACCCGGGGAGCACCTGCTGGCTCGCCTACATCGGCCAGGTGCCGGTCTTCGGCCTCGCGCTTTGCGGTATGTTCTCTCAAACCACAGTCCTGGACCTGCTGCTTCCTCGCTTCCTCGCCGGTTGCGACGTGCGCGGTGCGGACATCGCGCGCTTCGGCCACGGAGGACTGCTCAGCAAGGAGATGGCGTTCCGCTTCCCACCCTACGCGGTGGCCGGCTGACGCTGCTCGATCAACTCGCCCAGCCGATC
>DATGJB010000140.1:0-15293 GCA_035295425.1 Chloroflexota bacterium
TGGAGACTTCATGTCGGGCGCGGTAGAGGAGCTCGTGGTGAACGCCGCCGAAAGCGCGGATTGGGTGTTCGTCGAGGGACAGGGCTCACTCCTACACCCCGCCTATTCGGGAGTCACGCTGGCGCTTCTCCATGGATCGGCGCCTGACGCCATGATCCTGGTGCACCCGCCGGGCCACGAACAGATAGACGAGTATCCGGTCGCCGTGCCGGACGTTCGGCGGCTTGTGGAGGTGTACGAGCAGGCCGCGGGCTGGATAAGGCCGGCAAAAGTCGTCGGCCTCGCCCTGAACACGCGTGCACTGACGGAGGACGATGGCAGGAGGGCAATCGAGGAGGCTCGGGCCGCCACCGGTCTCCCCGCCACCGATCCGGTTCGGTTCGGGGCCGATGTGCTGGTCGACGCCATCACTGCCGTCCGGTACCCGGACGGCTGAAGCAATGCGACGAAAGGAGGAACCTGTGGCTGAAGAGGTGCGTCTGACGTCTCTCGCGCGCTGTGCCGGCTGAGCGAGTAAAGTCGGCATGGCCGACCTGACGCACGTGCTGCGTCAACTTCCTCAGTCCGCCGATCCCAACCTTCTGGTCGGTACCGGTCCCGCGGACGATGCCGCGGTCTACCGTCTCCGGGACGATTTGCTCCTGGTTCAGACCGTGGACTTCTTCACACCGGTCGTAGACGATCCGTACCTGTTTGGTCAGATCGCAGCGGCGAACTCGCTGAGCGACATTTACGCCATGGGTGCGACCCCGCGGACGGCGCTCAATATCGTCGGCTTCCCGCTGGATATGCTTCCTGCCGACACTCTTGTGCAGATCTTGCGTGGCGGCGCCGATATGGCGCGGGAGGCAGGCGTCACGATCGTGGGCGGACATACGATCGACGACAGCGAGCCGAAGTACGGTCTGGCGGTTACGGGCACGGTCGATGGGAGCCGGTTCATCACCGCGCGGGAAGCGCGTCCCGGCGACCTGCTGGTCCTGACCAAGCCGCTAGGTACCGGCACCATCACGACCGCATTGAAGGCCGAAGCCGCCGAGCCGCACTGGGTCCAAGCAGCGGTGCGTTGGATGACGACGCTGAATCGATCGGCGGCGACCGTGATGCAGGCCACCGCCGTAAGCGCAGCTACCGACGTTTCCGGCTTCGGGCTTCTCGGACACCTTCACGAGATGTGCGAAGCATCGGGCGTCGGCGCTACGGTGTCCTTCTCAGCGTGCCCCTTGTTGCCGGGAGCCGTCGAATGCACGCGCGCAGGCTTCGTTCCGAAGGGGACGCGGAACAATCTTGATGCCGTCGGGAACGCGGTACGCAATGCCGCCGGGCTTGACGACACGGATCTCCATCTCCTGTCCGACCCACAGACTTCAGGCGGCCTGCTTATCGCTCTGCCCGCGTCATCCCTGGACTCGTTTCAGCGAGCCGCGGCACGAGATATGCTTGCAGCCGTCATCGGACAGGTCGACACGCGCCCACCTGGAGAGGTTGAGCTGCGGGCCTGACCGTCGAATCCTTAACAATGACACGCTAAAACTAGATATAATGACGGCAGTGAAGAAATTGCCCCGTTGCGGTCCCTCTCTGCTGACCCGGTTCGCTCGCCGGCTACTGCGGAAGGGCGTTGATGCGCCAGCGCGCTCCTTCGCGGCAAGCTCCAGCTGATTTTCGACACCGAGGACGAGAGCGGTCCCCGGCGCAGAACAGGATGCTTGAATGACCGAACGCGAACACGATGAATCCGGGCAGGAACGAATTCTCCGTCTCCCGGTTCTCCCACTCTTTGAAACCGTGGTCTTTCCGCGGATGATGACGCCCATTCAGGTGGGCCGCCAGGCGTCGCTGCTGGCTGTCGACGAGGCGGTGAAACACCGACCCCACCGAATCGTCCTGTTGACCCAGAACGATGCAGCAAAGCAGGACGTTGGACCAGGCGACCTGATGGACATTGGCGTTCTGGCAACATTGGGCCCGATGTTCCGTCTACCGGACGGGAGTATCCAGCTACTGGCGCAGGGCGAGGAACGAGTCCGCGTCACGAGCTTTGCCAGGACGGAGCCGTTCCTCGAGGTCGAGGTCGAGCGAGTCTCCCAGCGAGTCAGATCGTCGCGCGAGCTCACAGCGCTCATGCAGTCGGTCAAGGATCTGATGATTCAGTACGTGAATCTTCGAGGAAACCTGCCGGCGGAGGCGCTTTCGACGGTGCGCGAGGTAGAGGATCCCTCCCACCTGGCCGACCTCATCGGAAACGTGCCGGAGCTGGAACCGGAACAGCGCAGGGAGCTCCTTTCACTGGTCGACGTGCCGGCTCGGCTGCGGCGAGTGCACGAGATCATGTCCGAGCAAGTCGAGGTACTCGAGCTCAGGAGCCGCATTACCAGCGAGGTGCAAAAGAACATCGACAAGACGCAGCGCGAGTACCTGTTGCGTGAGCAGATGAAGGAGATCCAGCGCGAGCTCGGCGAGCTCGACTCCGAGCAGGCGGAGGCGCTGGAGTGGCGAGACAAGATCGCCGCGGCCAATATGCCGGAAAAGGCGCGCGAGAGGGCCGAGAAGGAAGTCGATCGACTGGAGCGCATGCCCGCTGCATCACCGGAAGTCGGGATGATCCGCACCTACCTGGATTGGCTGGTCGGTATGCCGTGGGCGGTCTCGACCGACGACCAGCTCGACATCAAGGAGGCTGCCGCACAGCTTGACCGTGACCATTTCGGTCTCGAGCTGGTGAAGGAGCGCATCCTCGAGCATCTGGCAGTCCGCAAGCTTTCCACCGACCTGCGGAGCCCCATCATCTGCTTGGTAGGGCCGCCGGGCGTCGGCAAGACCAGTCTCGGAAAGTCGGTTGCCGCGGCCCTGGGGCGGAAGTTCACCCGAATGTCACTTGGCGGCGTCCATGATGAGGCGGAAATCCGCGGACATCGCCGCACCTATATCGGCGCGCTCCCGGGCCGGATCATTCAGGCGCTGAAGCAAGCCGGGTCAAATAATCCGGTGCTGATGCTGGACGAGATCGACAAGGTCGGCGCCGACTTCCGCGGTGACCCGTCCTCCGCCCTCCTCGAGGTGCTCGACCCGGAGCAGAACAGCGAGTTTTCCGATCACTATCTCGAGATTCCTTTCGACCTTTCGCGGGTGCTGTTCATCACTACCGCCAATGTTCTCTACACAATTCCGCCGGCGCTGCGTGACCGGATGGAGATCATCGAGCTTCCCGGGTACACCGAGGAAGAGAAGGTCCAGATCGGCCTGCAGTTCCTCGTGCCGAAGCAACGACGCTTCCACGGGATCGCCGAGGACCAGCTCGAGATCACAACCGACGCGATGCGGCTGCTGGCGCGCGAATACACCAGGGAGGCGGGCGTGCGGCAGCTGGAACGCGAAATCGCCACCATCTGCCGGAAGGTCGCCCGCCAGTTTGCCGAGGAGGGTCCATCGGCCATCCACGTCGACGTGGAAGACATCCCGCGCTTCCTGCGGGCGGCACGCTTCTCGTACGGCGTCGTCGAGGAGCGAGACGAAATCGGTGTGGCTACCGGCCTCGTCGTAACCGAAGAGGGCGGCGACATCATTCCCGTCGAAGTCACGCTGATGGACGGCAAGCCCAATTTCATCCTCACCGGGCAGCTGGGCGACGTGATGCAGGAATCGGCCCGCGCCGCCATGTCCTATGTCCACTCCCGGGCACGCGAGCTCGGCATCAAGTCCAGCGCGTTCGAAGAACACTCCGTGCACATCCACGTGCCTGCTGGCGCGATTCCGAAGGACGGACCTTCGGCCGGGGTGACCATGGCCACTGCGCTGATCAGCGCACTCAGCGGCCGCAAGGTGAGGCGTGATCTGGCGATGACCGGAGAGATCACCCTGCGCGGCCGGGTCCTGCCGATCGGCGGGCTGAAGCAAAAGGTTCTCGCCGCCCACCGTGCAGGAATCGGAACCGTGCTCTTCCCGGCAAGGAACCTCAAGGACCTGGAAGAGATTCCCGGCGATGTACGAGATGTGATGAGCCTGGTGCCGGTGGATTCGATGGATGACATCGTCAAGGCGGCCTTGCTCGAGCTTCCGGCTCCCGGTGAAGCAGTGAAGTACGCGCACTTCGACACGATCCTTCTACCGGGCCTGGAAGGGTCCTGGCAGACGCCTCCCCCATCACCCGCTGGGTAGGAGCGGGGGGCGGCGCTGCTTGCGCCGCCCCCACCCATTCCGGAATCTGCCCGCGCTTCGGAGGCAACGAGACAACAGGTAGAACCTTGACAGAATAGCACTCAACTTTCTAGACTGTGAGAGAGTAACTAGACTTTCATTTCCGGCAAGGAGATTGTTCAATGGCGAAAGTAGTCGGCATCGACCTGGGGACTACAAACTCCGTGGTCGCCGTCATGGAAGGCGGCGAGCCGACCGTAATACCAAATACGGAGGGCAGCCGGCTCACGCCGTCGGTCGTGGCTTTTACCAAGACCGGGGAGCGGCTCGTGGGGCAGCTCGCCAAGCGGCAAGCGGTTGTCAACCCCGATCGAACGATTGCCTCCATCAAGCGGAAGATGGGGACCAACGATAAGGTCACCATCGACGGCAAGCAGTACACACCCCAGGAGATCTCGGCGATGATCCTGGGCAAGCTCAAGTCCGACGCCGAAAAGTACCTTGGGACGTCGGTGACGCAGGCGGTCATTACCGTGCCTGCCTACTTCAATGACAGCCAGCGTCAGGCCACGAAGGACGCCGGCCAGATCGCCGGTCTCGAAGTCCTCCGGATCATCAACGAGCCAACCGCGGCCGCGCTCGCCTACGGCCTCGACAAGAAGAATGCAGAGACCATTTTGGTATTCGATCTTGGCGGCGGCACGTTCGACGTATCGATCCTCGAAGTCGGCGACGGCGTATTCGAGGTGAAGGCAACCTCCGGCGACACGCAGCTCGGCGGGGACGACTATGACCGCCGAATCGTCGACTGGGTAGCGGACGAGTTCCAAAAGGAAGAGGGAATCGACCTTCGCAAGGACCGTCAGGCTCTGCAGCGTCTCCTGGAGGCCGCGGAGAAGGCAAAGATCGAGCTCTCCAGTGTCGTGCAGACAGAGATCAACCTGCCCTTCATCACAGCGGACCAGAACGGGCCAAAGCACCTCATCAAGACGATTACGCGAGCCAAGTTTGAGGAGCTGACGGATGACCTGACGCAGCGCTGTGTCGGGCCGTTCCAGAACGCGCTCCGTGATGCAAAGCTGAGCGCCGGCGACATCGACGAGGTAGTCCTGGTCGGCGGATCAACTCGAATGCCCGTGATCCAGCAGCTTGTCAAGAAACTGACCAACGGCAAAGAGCCACACCAGGGAGTCAATCCGGACGAGGTCGTCGCGGTAGGCGCCGCGATCCAGGCCGGCGTGCTCATGGGTGAGGTCAAGGACGTGGTCCTGCTGGATGTCACGCCGCTGTCGCTGGGTATCGAGACGCTCGGCGGTGTTAATACCGTCCTGATTCCGCGCAACACGACAATCCCGACCGCCAAGAGTGAGGTGTTCAGCACCGCGGAAGACGGCCAGAGCGCGGTCGATATCCATGTGACACAGGGCGAGCGGCCGATGTCGCGCGACAACATGACGCTGGCGCGGTTCCGGCTGGAAGGCATTCCGCCCGCTCCGCGCGGGATTCCGCAGATCGAAGTGACCTTCGACATCGACGCCAACGGCATCATCAATGTTCACGCCAAGGATCTCGGCACGGGCCGCGAGCAGAGCGTGAAGGTGACCGCCTCGACCAATCTGACGAAGTCAGACATCGATCGGATGGTTCAGGAAGCGGAGCAGCACGCGCAGCAGGACTCGGAGGCGCGCGCCGCCGCCGAGGAACGGAATGCCGCGGACACGCTCGCCTACAGCACGGAAAAGACCCTGCGAGAGAGCGGCGAGCGAATCTCGGAAACCGATAAGCAGCAGGTGCAGGAAGCTTTGAATCAGCTGCGAGATGCGCTCAAGAGCAACGACACTGCTGCCATCCGCAGCGCGCGTGAGCGACTGGAGCAGGCATGGCAGCCGGTCGCCTCGGCACTCTACAGTCAGGCGCAGACCGGGTCGGACCAGGAGTACGCCGGAGCGGCAGCCGGCTCGGAGAGCACCCGGCCCGAGGGCGATGATGTTGTCGATGCGGAGTTCCGATCGAGCGACCAGAGCTAGATGGGGGATGGAGGGGCGCGGCTTGCCCGCCTCTCCTCTTCCCGGGGAGAGCAGAACATGACTGAGTACGTCGAGCAGAACCCGCATGCCGCCGCGCGCAGCTCGGAGCCTGATCCGCGAGCCGAGGGCGAGGCGCGCGCCGCGACGCGAGAGGAACCCATACCCGCCGATCAAAGCCAAGGGGCTGAAGAGCCGCTGGAGCAACAGCTCGAGCGAGCGCGCAGCGAGGCGTCAGCCAACCATGACCGGTATCTTCGCGCAATGGCCGACATGGACAACTTCAAGAAGCGGATGGAACGTACGTACGCCGACCGTGCGGAGTCTTCCAAGAAAGAGTTGTTGCGTAAGCTCCTGGCCGTCAAAGACAACCTGGAGCGCGCCGTCCACTACGGCAATTCATCCGAGTCCGGAGAGGGCGTGATCGAGGGAGTGAAACTGACGCAGTACCAGCTCGATCAACTTCTGGTTCAGGAAGGCGTCAAGCCGATCGAGGCGGCCGGCAAACCATTCGACCCGCGTCTCGAAGAGGCGGTCCAGCGAGTCCACGATGCCTCGTTGCCGGACGAGACGGTAGTGCAGGTCGTGCGAGGCGGATATACCTATGGCGACTCCGTGCTGCGTCCCGCGCAGGTCGTCGTGAGCGTTCACGAGTCCGGGTAGGAACACCACCCGCCGGGAAGGGGCGTAGCGCCGCCGCGCCGAGCCTACCGGCCCGAATTTGAGCTTCCATCGAAGCCGTCAGGCTCGCCGGTGCCTGGCTCCTGTCGGTTCCGAAAGCTTCATCCAGAGGTCCACACCAGTGGCAGTACAGTTCAAAGACTACTACCAGATTCTCGGCGTCAAGAAGGGCGCCTCCGAAAAGGAGATCAAGAGCGCCTACCGAAAGCTCGCCCGCAAGTATCACCCCGATGTCAATCCCGGTGATAAGACTGCCGAGGCCAAGTTCAAGGAGATCAACGAGGCACACGCGGTCCTGACCGACCCCGAGAAGCGCAAGAAGTACGATACCCTCGGCCCCGATTGGGATAAGCGCTTTCAGCAGAGTCGCGCGCCGGGACGTGAGTACACGTACACGACGTCAGGCGGTACCGGCGACTTTAGCGACTTTTTCGAGACACTTTTCGGTCAGCGCGGCGGGACCGGTACCTCGGGCGGCAGCTTTGACTTCGATCTTGGCTCGATCTTGAATCGCGGTCGCTCCCGCAAGCCGGTGGCGCAGAACGGCTCGAACATCGAACAGGAAATCGAGATCGCGCTTCCCGAGGCATTCTCCGGCGTCGAGCGCGCCTTCACGCTGCAGACCACGCAGACCTGTCCGACCTGCCATGGAACGGGTTTACAGGGCGATCAGCTGTGTCCCACCTGCCACGGAGCCACCACTGTCGCGCGATCGAAGCGGCTCGACGTGAAGATCCCAGCGGGCGTCAGGGAGGGTCAGCGGATACGACTCGCCGGAGAAGGGAACCCGGGCGTCAGCGGCGGCAAGCCGGGAGATCTGTTTCTGATCGTGCATATCCTGCCGGATCCGGCATTCCGCCGCGAGGGAGACAACCTGTACACCGACGTAGCCGCCCCGGTCACCCGGCTGGTGCTTGGAGGCGAGGTCGAGGTACCCACGCTGCTGGGACGTGTCACCATGCGGATTCCACCGGGATCTCAGAACGGGCGAACGCTCCGGCTGGGCGGACAGGGCATGCCACACCTGCGAGGCGACGGCCGCGGAGATCTCTATGTGAAGCTGAACGCTCTGTTGCCCACGCATTTGAGTGAAGAGCAGCGGCACCTGTTCGAACAGTTGGAGAAGGCGGGAGTTTGACGTACTGCTGCGGTCGACGGGCGGTTCACCGGGGGTGAGGAAGATATCAATGAACACACGTGGTAGAGGTACCCGCGAGCTCCAACGGTTCACCATCAGCATCGCCGCCGAGCTCGTGAACGTTCACCAGCAGACGCTTCGTCATTACGAGCGCCTCGGGCTGATTGAGCCCACGCGCGGCAAGGGCGAGATTCGCTACTACTCGCCGCAGGACATCGACCGCATTCTCCAGATTCGACGCCTGGTCGAGGAGCTCGGCGTCAATCTAGCGGGAGTCGAGGTCATCTTGAACATGCGCGAACAGATGGAACGGCTCCGCGATGAGCTGGAGAGCCAGCTGGAGCGCCAGGCGCAAGAGCATGCCCTGGAGATTCGCCGGCTCAAAGAGATCATTCGGCGCCTGCAGGGCGACGAGAATGAACCCGGCGGCGATTTTGACCTTGCCCGAGGGGTGCCGTCCGGTCGGACCGGGCCGGCGTAATCGGTCACGCGAGCGTAGGAAGATATGAACGTACAAAGATTCACCGAAAAGACCCAACAGGCGCTGGCCACCGCGCAGGAGCTGGCAGCCGAGCGAAACAACAGCCAGGTGGAAGAAGAGCACCTGCTGGCCGCGCTCCTCGAACAGCCGGAGGGAATAGCGCCGATCCTGCTGGAGCGGGCCGGCGTTGACGCCGTCGAAGTCGGGCGGAGGAACCAGGAGCTGCTGAACCGGCTCGCCACGGCGTACGGAGACGGGACCCAACCCGGAATCTCTCCGGAGCTCCGCCAGCTTTTGGTGCGCGCACACGACGTCATGGCGGCCATGCAGGACGAATACGTCTCGGTAGAGCATCTGCTTCTCGCCATGGTGGACGACCGTGATAGGAGCACGGTCGGACGGATGTTGCGCGATCTTGGGCTAACGAAGGACAAGGTTCTCAACGCGCTCAGCACGATTCGCGGCGGCCAGCGTGTTACCGACCAGAATCCGGAAGGAAAGTATCAGGCGCTCGAGAAATACGGACGCGATCTCACCGAGCTGGCCCGCCGGGGCAAGGTCGACCCGGTGATCGGCCGAGAAGACGAGATTCGGCGCGTCATCCAGGTTCTCTCCCGGCGCACCAAGAACAATCCGGTCCTCATCGGCGAGCCGGGAGTCGGCAAAACCGCAATTGTCGAAGGGCTCGCACAGCGCATCGTGAACGAAGATGTACCGGAGACCTTGAAGGGCAAGCGCGTCGTCCAGCTCGATCTCGCCGCGATGGTGGCTGGGGCGAAGTACCGCGGCGAGTTCGAGGAACGCCTGAAAGCTGCCCTCAAGGAGGTTCAGCAGGCGGAAGGGGACATCATCCTCTTCATCGACGAGCTGCACACCGTGGTCGGCGCGGGGGCGGCCGAAGGCGCCATGGACGCCGGCAATATGCTCAAGCCGATGCTGGCCCGGGGCGAGCTGCGCATGGTCGGCGCAACCACGCTCGACGAGTACCGCAAACACATCGAAAAGGATGCGGCGCTCGAACGGCGCTTCCAGCCCATTCTGGTGTCCGAGCCGACTGTCGAAGACACGATCAGCATCCTGCGCGGCCTCAAGGAGCGCTACGAGGTTCACCACGGCGTCAAGATTACCGATGCCGCACTGGTAGCAGCCGCCATACTGTCGAACCGCTACATCAGCGACCGGTTCCTGCCCGACAAGGCAATCGACCTGATCGACGAAGCGGCCAGCCGCCTTCGGGTGCAGATCGACTCGATGCCGTACGAGATCGACGAGCTGGAACGCCGCGTGATGCAGCTCCAGATCGAAAGCACGGCGCTTGCCAAAGAGCATGACGAGGCATCTCGCGACCGGCTGCAGCGTATCCAGAAGGAGGTGGCCGACCTTCGTGCGCGGGCCGATGAGCTGAAGGGACAATGGCAGGCCGAGAAGGATGCAATCAAGGACATCCGTGAGACGCGGGAGGAGATCGAGCAGACGAAGGTCGCGATCGAGCGGGCGGAACGCGAGCTCGACCTCGGCCGGGCAGCAGAGCTCCGGTACGGCAAGCTGGTGGAGCTGGAGCGGCGCCTGGCCTCAAGCGAGACAAAGCTGGCCGAGCTGCAGCGAAACGGCAAGATGCTGACCGAGGAGGTCGGTGAAGAGGACATCGCCGAGGTCGTCTCGAAGTGGACCGGCATTCCCGTGTCGCGCCTGGTCGAGGGTGAGATTCAGAAGCTGGTGAGCATGGAGGCAAACCTCCATCGCCGCGTGGTCGGCCAGGACCCGGCCATCGAAGCGGTCTCCAACGCGGTTCGGCGCGCGCGAGCCGGTCTTCAGGATCCGAACCGTCCGCTGGGCAGTTTCCTCTTCCTGGGTCCGACCGGGGTCGGCAAGACCGAGCTGGCGAAGGCGCTGGCCGAGTTCCTGTTCGACGACGAGCATGCCATGATCCGCATCGACATGTCCGAATACATGGAGAAGCACACCGTCGCCCGGCTGATCGGCGCTCCGCCCGGCTACGTCGGATACGAGGAAGGCGGTCAGCTCACCGAGGCCGTGAGGCGCCGGCCATATGCGGTGATCCTACTCGACGAGATCGAGAAGGCCCACCCTGACGTGTTCAACGTGCTGCTTCAGATCCTGGACGATGGGCGCCTGACTGACGGACAGGGACGAGTGGTCGACTTCAAGAACACAGTGGTGATCATGACGTCGAACGTCGGCAGCGACGTGATTCAGGACGTTGCGCCGGAGGGATATGAGGCAATGCGCGACGCTGCCACTCAGGTGCTGCGCCAGCATTTCCGGCCGGAGTTCCTCAATCGAATCGACGAGATCATTATCTTCGAGTCGCTGAGCCGGGAGCAGATCAAGAAGATCGTGGATATTCAGCTTGAAGCGCTCACTAGGCGGCTCGGCGATCGCCGGCTGCTCATCGAGCTCTCCGAAGATGCGAAAGAGTTGCTGGCAGAGAAGGGGTGGGACCAGACGTACGGAGCTCGACCGCTGAAGCGGGCCATCCAGAAGAACATCCTCGATGCTCTGGCCCGTGACGTGTTGCAGGGACGGTTCCACGAAGGCGAGACTATCGTCGTGGAACGCAACGGGTCGACGCTAACCTTCGAGCCTCGCCGTGCTCTCGAGCCTGCCGGTGCTGCCTCGTAGCGCGCAGCATTTGCGACTGGACCTCCCCGAACAGCGTGCATGATGTTGAGAACCAGATACCCGTACCCGGACGCCGGCCGGGTTGCCGGGCTCATCTTCGCGGCGGCAGCCCTGGTGATCGGCATCATCGTAGCCGAACAATTGGTCGGTGGCACCGCGGCGATTGTCGACACTGCCGTCTGGTCGGTCATGGCTGGACTGGTCGCCTACCTTGTGTTCGCGTCGCAGGGCCCCACTCGGCCCGAGTCAGTCCGCCAGGCGTGTGCTGCCGACGGAGTCGTTTCCGGTATCGTAGCCGGCGGACTCGGCGGGCTCTTTGGCATCCTGCTGGCAAGCGGCGTGGGCACGAACGTCTCCAACATCCCATCGGCCGGCCAGATGGCGCTCGCCATGGTGGCGAGTCTGATCGGCGGAGGCGTTACCGGCGCGCTGCTCGGGCTAATGGCCTACCTTGCCGGGGGATCGTCTCGTTTCGCTCGTGTCCCGCCCAAAGCCGGTCGTCGCCACGCCGGGTCAAGGGCGCGCGCCAGGCGCCGGTAACGCCAGGATCGTCAAACATCGAGTGCTACAATCCGTGCGGAGGACGGAATGGCTGTTTCTCGGGAGGTCGTCGAGCACGTAGCGGCCCTGGTGCACCTCGGGCTCGACCCGAGTGAAACTGAAGAGCTCGCGCGCGATCTGTCAAGCGTGCTGGAGCACGTTGCGATCCTGCAGCAGGTGGATACCCGCGACGTGTCCCCCACCGGTCACGCACTCGAGATGCGTGACGTGATGCGCGACGATGTCGTCGTTCCATCCTGGTCGCCGCAAGAGGTCCTGGCGAATGCGCCGCGGCGGAATGGTGATTTCTTCGAGGTGCAGGGCATCCTCGACTGAGGAAGGTTCCCGGCCCGGAGCAACCGAGGGCCGCGCGGATAGTGGAGCCGACGGTGGAATACGACACTGCTTTCAAGACCATCAGCGACCTGGGCCGGTTGCTCGCCACACGCGAGATCAGCTCGGTAGAGCTGACCCACGACTACCTCCGCCGCATAGAACAGTATGATCGCCGGATCGGGGCGTATCTTGCCGTCACCGCTGACCTCGCGGTGGATCAGGCCGAGTGCGCCGACCGTCTACTCGCCCGGGGCGAAGGCGGCCCACTGACCGGCATCCCAATGGCTCTCAAGGACATCCTGTCGACGCGCGGGCTCCCGACAACGTGCGGCTCTCGCATTCTCGAAAAGTATATCCCGCAGTACTCGGCGACGGTCGTCGAGAAGCTGGAGCGCGCGGGGGCGGTTCTCCTGGGCAAGACCAACATGGACGAGTTCGCGATGGGAAGCTCGAACGAGCACAGCGCCTTCCGGCCGGTCAGGAACCCGTGGGACTTCGACCGCGTGCCGGGCGGCTCCAGTGGCGGCTCCGCGGCCGCCGTGTCGGCGGGAATGGCAGCGTTCGCGCTTGGCACGGACACGGGCGGATCGATTCGTCAGCCGGCCTCGCTCACCGGGACGGTAGGGCTGAAGCCCACCTACGGGCGGGTGTCTCGGTACGGGCTCGTGGCCTTCGCGTCCTCCCTCGACCAGGTCGGCCCAATCACCCGTTCCGTCCGCGACGCGGCACTGGTCCTTCAGGTGATCGCGGGGTGGGATCCGCGCGACTCCACGACCGCCCGCGCGGACGTGCCGGACTACGTGGCGGCGCTCGACGGCGGCATCCGGGGCTTGAGGCTGGGCCTCCCGATTGAATACTTTGGCGAGGGCATGTCGCCGGGTGTGGAGGCTCGCATCCGCTCCGCGGTTGATGCGTTCCGCGATCTCGGCGCGACGGTGGAGGAGATATCGCTCCCCCACACGCACTACGGCATATCGACGTATTACGTCATCTCTCCCGCCGAGGCCATGGCGAATCTGGCGCGCTACGACGGCGTTCGTTTCGGGCTCAGTAGCGCCGGCTGCGACATCTGGGAAACGTACGCGAACACTCGCCAGGCAGGATTCGGACGAGAGGTCAAGCGCCGCATCCTTCTTGGCGCCTACGCGCTTTCCGCGGGGTATTATGACGCCTACTATCTGAAGGCACAGAAGGTCCGGACGCTCGTCAAGGCCGAGCTCGACCGGGCCTTCCAGCGGTTCGATGCCCTCCTTGCTCCCACGTCGCCGACGGTTGCATTCAAGATCGGCGAGAAGGCGGGGGATCCTCTCCAGATGTACCTATCGGACGTCTACACGGTCCCCGCCAATATGGCGGGCAACACCGGACTCTCGGTTCCGGCCGGTCTGTCGGAGGGCTTGCCGGTGGGATTGCAGATCCTCGGACGCCAGCTCGACGAGGCGACCGTTCTCCGGGTTGGTCACGCTTTCGAAGAGGCGACCGGCTACTCCGCGGACCGACCCGATCTGAGCGCGGCGGCGCCGGCATGACCGGAGTACAGGGACAGGGGCTCGAGCCGGTCATTGGCCTGGAGGTACACGCTCAGCTTCTCACGCGGAGCAAGATGTTCTGCGGCTGCAGCGCCACGTACTCCGGGACGCCTCCAAACACCCACGTATGCGCTGTGTGCTCCGGCATGCCGGGTGCGCTCCCGGTCATTAACCGGGCCGCGGTCGATATGGCCGTGCTCGCCGCGCTGGCCCTGAATTGCCGCATCGCGGAGCAGAGCAAATTCGACAGGAAGAATTACTCGTATCCGGATCTGCCGAAGGGGTACCAGATTTCACAGTACGACATGCCGATTGGAATCGAGGGCCGGCTCAACTTTGACCTGGCAGGAGAGACGCGGTCATGCCGTCTGGTTCGTGTCCACCTCGAGGAAGACACTGGCAAGCTCATCCACGCCGCCGAAAGCGGACGCGAGTACAGTCTCGTGGATTACAACCGATCAGGAGTTCCGCTCATAGAAATCGTCAGCGAGCCGGATCTCCGCTCTCCGGAAGAGGCGCGCCGCTTCTTTGTGGAGCTGCGGCGCATCCTGATGTTCATCGGCGTCAACGACGGGAACCTGCAAGAAGGGAGTCTACGTGCCGACGTCAACGTTTCGGTTCGCCGGCCGGACGGCTCGTTCGGGACCAAGGTGGAAATCAAGAACCTCAACAGCTTCCGGTCGGTCCAGCGCGCCCTGGAGTACGAGATCGACCGCCAGCGCGCAGTGCTGGGACGGGGAGAACTGCTCGAACAGGAGACTCGCGGCTGGCTCGAGGACGAGGAGGTCACCGTCTCACAGCGCACCAAGGAGCACGCCCACGACTACCGATACTTTCCCGAGCCCGATCTTCCGCCGCTCCTGCTGACTGGGGAACGGGTTTCGGCTCTCCGTGAGTCGCTCGCCGAGCTACCGGCGGATCGAGAGAAGCGGTTCATCGCGGAGTACGGCTTGCGTCCGCAGACCGCGTCGCTCCTCACCGACGACCGTCTCCTGGCCGACTACTTCGAGGAGGCAGTGTCCGCCGCCGGCCCCGTCGATCCCTCGCGAGTCGCCAACTGGGTGACCGGAGACGTACTGCGGGTGCTCCACGAAATCGACGCCGCTCCCGGTGGACCGCAGCTTCCCGCGCGCAGCGTGGGAGCGATCGTGTCCCTGGTCGAACGAGGCACAATTAGCGGCGCGGCCGGGAAGACCGTCCTCGAAACCGTGGCGGCGACCCACGAGTCGCCCGACGAAGTGGTTCGCCGGCTGAACCTTGCCCAGCTCGTGGATCCACGTGCGCTCGAGGAGCTGGCGGAGTCGGTGCTCCGCGAGAATCCGCGACTGGTGCAGGCATTCGCGAAGAACCCTCGCGTGCTGGAGGCCCTCGTCGGCAAGGCGATATCCGCCAGCGGGTCGAAGGCGAGTCCGGCTCTGCTCCGATCCATCATGGAGGAACGACTGCAGCGGGCTGACGTTCGCTAACAGATTGCGGTTCCCCGGCCCTTCCAACTAGACTGGGGCTCCCGGGCGATTAGCTCAGCTGGTTAGAGCGCACGGTTCACATCCGTGAGGTCACTGGTTCGAGTCCAGTATCGCCCACCACACGCCACCCCGTGGCGGTCGGTGCGCGACAGGCCCGTGCTAGAATCCGGGGATCCGAAGCCCTGTTTCTCCGGAAGGGCCCGGGTGCCGTGGTGGCCGTAGCTCAATTGGCAGAGCTCTGGATTGTGGCTCCAGCGGTTGTGGGTTCGAGCCCCATCGGCCACCCCATGTGCATTGCCGCCGGCCGGGGAGCAGTGC
>DATGJB010000141.1:0-11029 GCA_035295425.1 Chloroflexota bacterium
ATGGCGGACTCCGCGGCGCTCGCGGCGACACTGCTCTCGGCCGTCGCGCTGCTGCGCGCCGGCCGCGCCGAGAATGACCGAAGTGCGTACCTCTGGACCGGTCTGTGCGGAGCCGCCCTCGCTTACGCCGTCGTGACGCGGTGGGGGCAAGCGTGGCTCGCCCCGGTATGGCTGGTAGCGGCCGTCGGCGCGACCCCGCGCCGGCCCGCCAATCCGGGCCGGCGGCTGCTGGCGGCCTCCATTGCAGCCCTGGCGATCCTACTTCCGCAGCTCTGGCTGGCCGCCGTCACCCCGCGCGGCGCCGTCCGGCCGCGTGCGTTCATGGGTGATTTCGGCGGGGCCGGCAGTACCTGGCAGCTGCGGCACCTCCTGGAGCGAACGTTCACCAATTCGGACGGGACCTTCCACTACGCGCTCCCGAATCTGCTGTACTACGCGTCGGGCCCATTCCGCAGTATGTACCTGACGCCCCTGATCCTGCCGGCGCTCGTCCTCGGAGCGCTCCAACTTCGGCGGCTCGAAGCGAGCGCGGTCGCACTTCTCACGCTGTGGCCAGGGACGCTGCTGCTGGTTGATGGCGGGCTTGCCTGGCAGGATCCCCGCTTCATCCTGATGGCCGTTCCCCCACTCGCCATCGTGTCCGGTTTCGGATTCGCCGTCGCGCTCGCGCGGTGGCCGGCGTGGCGCGGCATCCTGCTTCTCCTCATCGCCGTCACCACTCTGGCGATTGCCGGCGGAGCGGCCCGCGGCCTCGACCGGCTGATCGCCTCCAGCCGGGCGGACTTGCAGGTAGCGGCTTGGACGCACGATCGCCTGCCGTCGCAGTACACCCTCCTCAGCTTCGAGATCACCGAGACGCTGCAACATCACGGCGTTGAGGCACGCGAATTGTCGGCGCTCGCACCGGCCCAGCTCGACCGGCTGGTGAGCCGGCAGTCGGACGTATTCCTGCTGGTCCGGCCGTCGACCGTTACCGGGCAGGCCCAGTTCCTCAACCCGGGGCGAGACTTCGTGACGCTCAGCGCGACGAAGCGCCTGCGGGCGGTGGGCACGCTGGACGGCTACACGTTGTATCGGGTGAAGCGCCGGTGAGGGTCGGGCTGGTCGTTCCCGGCTTCAGCGCCGACGATGAGGATTGGTGCATCCCGGTCCTGGTAGACGCGGCGAAGGAGCTCGCCAGGCGCGTGGACCTCGACATCTTCACCCTCCGCTACCCGCCCCACCGAGCCGGCTACCGTGTCTTTCGCGCGCAGGTGCATGCGTTCGGAGGGCCGGCGTCCGGTGGCGTGGGCCGTTTCCCGCTCCTCTCGCGCGCGATCGCCGCCATCGTTCGGGAGCACCGAGCCCGGCCGTTCGCCGCCCTTCACGGTGTGTGGGCCGACGAGCCGGGCTTCGTCGCGACGTCTGCCGCCCGCCTGCTGTCGATTCCGGCCGGCGTTTCGATCATGGGAGGCGAGCTGGTCGGGATCGAGAACATTGGATACGGTGGCCGGCTATCGCGCCTCAATCGCCTCCTGACCGTAGGCGCGCTACGGCAGGCACGCGTCGTGACGGCCGCCTCCGAAGCCAACCTGGCGCGGGCTCGCGACCTCCTGCCGTCCCGCCTCACCGGCAAGGTTCGCCGTCTCGTTTGGGGCGCCGACCCTGACCTGTTCCGCCCGGCCACTGCACATTCGCGGCGTTCACCCGAGCTGCGCCT
Source organism: Chloroflexota bacterium (assembly GCA_035295425.1). Taxonomy (GTDB): domain Bacteria; phylum Chloroflexota; class UBA5177; order UBA5177; family UBA5177; genus DATGJB01. The sequence goes on from DATGJB010000141.1 coordinate 1,700, forward strand.
GCTTCACGTCGGCTCGCTGGTTCCCGTGAAGGATCAGGCCACACTCATCAGTGCCGCGGCCCTCGTCCGCGCCCGCGGTATCCCGATGCGCCTCGCAATCGCCGGCGACGGCCCGCTCCGCGGCAGGCTCGAGCTTCAGTCGCGCGCCCTCGGCCTGACCGGCGTCGTCACCTTTCATGGTCAGCTGGCGCGTCCCCGGCTGGCCGCGCTGTACCGCGAGTCGGACGCGCTCGTCGTTTCGTCGATGCACGAAGGGCAATCGCTGGCGGCGGTCGAAGCCGCCCTGTGCGGCGTGGCGCTGGTGGGCACGCGGGTGGGGCTTCTCGCGGACCTGGCCCCATCCGCGGCAGTCGCCGTACCCGTCGGCGATGCCGAAGCGCTGGCCGGGGCCCTGACCGGCGTGGCGGGCCATGACCGGCGCCGATCCCTCGCCGCGGCCGCCTCCGAAATCGCAGCCCGCGACTTCACGGCTGACACGTCGGCTCAGCGCCTGCTGGCGATGCTGGGAGTAACGGGCGCCCGTACTGGCAGAGTAGTGATGCCGGCGCTTGAGGCGCCGGATGCGGCTGAGGTTCGGGGTTACGAGATGTCGCAAGCGAGGGCGGTGGCACCACGGCAGGGCGGAGGATTCCGTGACTGACGTGCTGATCGGCCAGTCGTACTTTCTCCGCTTCGATCCGAAGCTGTGGCGAGCCATGCAGCCGTACCCGCCGCTCGGCTCGCTCTATGCCTGCTCGTACCTGCGGCGGGAAGGATACGAGGTTGCCCTGTTCGACGCGATGCTCGCGCCCGGCGAGGCGGCCTGGGATGAGGCGCTGGCGCGCGAGCGTCCTCAGTTTGCCGTGCTGTTCGAGGACAACTTCAACTACCTCTCGAAAATGTGCCTGCTCCACATGCGCGAAGCCGCGTTCCAGATGATCGCAATGGCGAGAAATCGCGGCTGCACCGTCATTGCGGCCGGATCTGATGCCACCGACCATCCCGAACTCTACCTGGCGCAGGGAGCTGATTTCGTCATCGCCGGCGAAGGAGAGATCACGCTGGGAGAGCTGCTGCGAACGCTTTCGGCCGGTCGCCGGGCCGATGTCGGCGAGATCCCGGGCCTGGTGTTTCGCGATAAGGCATGTGGAGAGGTCGTGCGAACGCGCCCCCGGCCCGACCTGAGAGACTTGGACACCCTCCCCTTCCCGGCCTGGGATCTGGTGGATGTCGAGCGTTACCGCGCGATCTGGCTCACTCGGCACGGCCACTACTCGATGAACATGGTGACCACCCGGGGCTGTCCGTTCCACTGCAACTGGTGCGCGAAGCCGATCTGGGGGCAGCGCTATAACTCACGAAGCCCCGAAAATGTGGTCGAGGAGCTGGCATTTCTGGCCAGAACCTACCGGCCCGACCACATCTGGTTCGCCGACGACATCATGGGACTGAAGCCCCGATGGCTGGAACGATTCGCCGATCTCATGGAAGAACGCCGGTTGAGGGTGCCGTTCAAGAGCCTCCACCGGGCCGATCTCCTGGTGCGGGGCAACACCGTGGAGGCACTCTCCCGGGCCGGCGCGAAGACGGTCTGGATGGGTGCCGAGTCCGGTTCGCAGCGCATACTCGACGCCATGGAGAAGGGAACCACCGTCGAGCAGATTCGCGAGGCGACCCGGCTCCTCCACCGGGCGGGGATCGAAGTCGGCTACTTTCTCCAGTTCGGCTACCCCGGCGAGAATCGCGCCGACATCGAGCGGACGATCCGGCTGGTGCGAGAGTGCCGGCCGGACGACATCGGCATCTCGGTTTCGTACCCGCTACCCGGCACGCGCTTCCACCAGGCCGTTGCCGCCGAGCTCCAGACCAGGTCGAACTGGACCGACTCCGCTGACCTGGCCATGCTGTACCGCGGTCCGTTCTCCACTTACTTCTACCGGCAGCTCCATACGGTCGTACACCGCGACTTCCGGGCGCGTCGCGCCTGGAGGCTCCTCCGCGCTGCGGCCGCCCGGCCACGCTCGATCCGGCCGGCCCACGCTGCGCTTGCCGCCCGGATGACCGTCAACTGGGTACTCCTGCCGGTCGAGCGCGCTCGACTGGAGCACAGGGCACGAACGTCTCGATTCGGCCGGCACGGAGCAGCCGCCGAGCCGTCGGGCCGGCCGGTGGCACAGCCGGAGTGACCGCGGGCGTGGTTGCGCTGAAGATCAGGACCCTGCCGGCATGCGGCGTCAGATCCGGCTCGCTACGGGGCAACCTCACGTGACCACCGCGGCCGGCACCGCGGCGCGTGGAGCCCAGACTGCCGCGGCCTTCGATGCGGTCGCCGGCCAGTACGACGGACCGTTGGGAAACAATGCGCTCGTCCAGGAGCTGCGCTGGTATCTCTGGACCGAGGTTTCGGCTCGCGTCCCGGCTCCCGCCACGCTGCTCGACCTCGGCTGCGGCACCGGCCTCGACGCCGACCACTTCGCCGGCCGCGGGTATAAGGTCGTCGCCGTCGATCCGTCAGCCGGGATGGTTGCGCGGGCCGGCCGGCGAGTCGAGACCAGCGGACATGCCGACCGGGTCGAGGTCCGGGAGTTACCGTCCGGCCGATTCAGGCTGCCCGACGTTCAGGTCGAGTGCGTCTATACGAACCTGGGCGCGATCAACTGCGTGGACGACCTCCCGACGGCGGCGGCCGAGCTGCGCCGCGTCCTTCGGCCCGGCGGCATGCTCATTGCCTCGGTGATCGGGCGCGTCTGCCCGTGGGAGATTGCCTACCACGCCGCGCGCCTCGATGGTGGCCGCATCGCGATTCGCTTCGCACGCGGCCAGGTCCCGGTCCCCCTCGCATCCGGCGTGGTGTGGACCCGCTACCACACGCCGCGCCAGTTTCGCGATGCGCTCGAGCACCACTTTGAAGCCGTGTACTGGCGGGGGCTGGGAATACTCCTGCCCCCGCCGTACCTGATCGGTATCCAACGCCGCGCGCCCCGGGTCTGTTCGAGGCTGGCATCGGTCGACCGCCGGGTTGGGGGCTTGCCGCTGCTACGGTCCCTGGGCGACCACTTCTTGATGGTGCTGCACCGCCGGGACTGAGGTGGCTCGCTCGGCGGGCGAGCGCGCCGGCTCAGACGTGCTGATCGAACAGGAGTGGGTTGCCGTCCGGGTCCACCGCCAGGACGCTTGCCGGACCGGTTGTGTTCTCGTCCGCCTCCAGTTCGAGCTGCACTCCTCCAGCCTTGAGCCACCCCTGCGGCTCCCGGATGTCGGTGAACGTGAGCAGCTCCTGCGTATTGCTGTCCCAGCCGGGATTGAAGGTGAGCGTGTTCTTCTCGAACATTCCCTGGAACAGCCCGATCACGTGAGTCCCGTTCTTCATGATGAGCCAGTTCTGGGACGCGTCCCCGGCGAAGGCTGTGAAGCCGAACTTCTCGTAAAACGATCTGGAAGCCTCAATGTCGTTCACCGCGAGGCTGATAGAGAAGGCGCCAGGCTCCATTCGCTACTCCTTGTCTACAAGAGCTGGTACCGCGTCGCCGTGGTCCGCTCTACCGCGCAGGACGGGGAGAGAATCACGCCACGCCGACCAAACTCAGGACTCAACCACCTGGAAAGTGGGATTGCGGTACCGGCAATCGCCGCGCGGGCGAGTGCCAGCCTTGTGTTCGCGGACGGCTACCCGGCCGCGTCGCGTCTGAGCATCGTTTGCCACACGGGCGGCGTTCCGGCAGGAACGCTGCGCCTTGCAGCGTTGGAGACGTGACCCGCTCCCTCCCCGAATGCGTGTGGAGCCTGTCGCGTGTCCTCCGGCAAAGGGCCACTCAGGCCGAATCGTTCTAAGCGGAGCTCATATTCAGACAGGACGCGGTGAGCGTGGCCGTGGTCGTGCCCTTTGCACACGTCGGGGCCGAAGACTGCCTCACCGCCGGCGTGCGTGAGCTGGCGGGTAAAAGCCCCCACCTTCCGGCTGCGCTCCCAGCGCTCCAGAGCATCACCAAGGCGAGATGACAGCAGCCACTCGCCGCAGGCTCTCAGAGCGGAGCCCAGCGGCCCACGGCGGTCTTCAACCGACCGCGTAAGGGGGTGCGCGTTCGGCAGGAAGCACTCGCACCAGCGATTGGACGCACGCAACCCGTCCATGGTGTGCCTGCCGTGCAGCACCACCAGCTGCGCCATCTCGCGGGCCGCGTAGAGATTCCCGCCGTCCAGGGTGAGGGCTTCGGTGGTGACCAGGTAATTCGGACAGAGCACGTGGCCGAGCAACCGCGCGACGCGACAGAGAACGACGATCATCCCGCGCGTCAGCCAGAGCCGGCCGGGCGCCGTTACCACGAAGTAGTCGATGTCGCCGTCCCCGTCGGTACTGCCGGCGGCGAGCGAGCCGGAGACCGCGATCATGGAGACGAAGGGCAGAGTCCAGACCAGCCGCGCGTACCGCCGCGCCCATCGCCAGGTCCGCTCGGTGCGCTCTCGCCCGGCTTCGCGTGCCGCCGCCAGGCGCGGGCGGCCGGCCAGCGAAACGAGATCGCCCTCGATCCGCACCAGTCCCATTCGGGCAGCGATTTCGATCGCCCGATCTACCCGTTCCGGCGGTACCGGCAGCTCGAGGTAGCGGTGGATCTCATCCCTGGTGACGGCGAAGTCGAACACATCGCCGTACAGGACGACTCGCACCACCGCTTCGATCTCGTCCCGGTGCGGTAGATTCCAACCGGTATCCGGCTCCAGCGGCCGAGCGACGCTCATTCGTGTGTATCCAGAAGGCGGTCAACGCCCAGGCCAGAGGGGCAGCCGCGGAGTCGCCCTATAGCCGGTATGTCAGGTGCGCCAGACGTAGCCATACTGCACTGTACGCTGCTGGGTGACGGTGGAACGTGGACTCATCGCAGAACAAGGCCATAGCCCGGCGGCATGGTCCCTATGGGAGCTCGCGGTAGATACTCGGTGCCGGGGGATCGCGCAGCATATCTGTCTCAAGGCAACCGAAGCTGGCTCGGGAAATCGCGATCATGGCGAACGGACTGAGTTACCAGTGGACCACGGAGTGCGTTACGTACCTCTAGATGGACGTTGACCTCACGAGGAGAAAGAATCCGGAGGCATGACGATGAGCCATATTCGACGCGCGGCCCTGGCAGCAGCACTCGCGGTGCTCGCTCTCACCGCGTCTGCGTTCCCCGCTTCGGCCAAGGGACCTCGCATCATGATTGTTTACGGCCATTCACTCCCCAGGCCGGTCATCATAAGTAACTGGAGAGACAACGCGGTTCTCATGGTCGCCGCCAACGACGCCATGTCCGTGCTCCATGCGCATGTGAGGGGCCGACCCTACCTCACGATGGCGCTCTTCTGGGGTACGGAGTGGGTCCGGTACATGAGCCAGAGAAAGCCCCCATCGCGATTGAAACCCAGTCAAGCGAATCAGTTTGCGCGCTTCTATCCGGCCTATGGATCCGACCCCGCGCTCCTCGTGTTCAACGCGATTCCCGGGACCTACACGTCGCTGGCACGCCACGTTGCACCGGCGGGGATAGCCGTGTTGCGCCGGCACGGTATCCCGGTTCGACTGCCACTCAAGGTCAGGCACAGCTAGGGTCTGAGCCCATACCGAAAGCAACCGCACGACCGCGAGAAGCGATTCCAGAAGACGGGCGAAGCAAAGACAATCACCGAGGTACACGCGGCCGTCGTAAGCAAGCCGCGGGAGGACGACCGCGGTGCACCCGCCTGTACTCCTACGGAGTAGAGACCGCGACTGTCGTCAGTCGGTCCTCCCCTCCTCGAGCACCTCCACGAACATGCGTCCCGTGATAATCCGCGTCGCTTCGTAGGGCGAAAGATCGAGCAGATCCTTGTCTTCACTCACCAGGTAGTCAGCATCTGCTGCCTTGGCGGTCGCCAGAAACACATCATCCTTCGGATCGCGGCAGACGGGCTCGATGTGAGCCGGCTCGACCAGTTCGAGGGTACCGAGCAACTCGATCACCGTCGCCAGATCACGCGTGGCAACTGTCCGGTATTTGCCGGCGATCTCCGGCCGGTGTTATACCTCGAGCCCTTCCCGAATGATCGGCTCGGACAGGACCAGCTCGTAGGAGTCGGCGGAGGCAAACAGGAGCTTTCCCCACATACCGTACGGGTTGATAAGAGCTCGGACAAAGACGACGGTATCAAGGACAACCCGCATCAGCTCGGGTGCTGCTTGCGCACGGCAGCAAGGGCCGCGTCGATGTCGGCGTGAAGCTCGTCCTCACCCACGCCACCGGCCTGAATCTCCTCCCGGACCGGCGCGAAGTGCTCATACAGCTCCCGCAATGCGCCAGCTTGCGTGCGCTGCTTGACTTCCACCGGACGCACCCGTAGCTCGCCATCCACAAGCGTCAGCTGCAGCATAGTGTCACCCTCGATCCCCAGTTGCCGCCGAAACTCCGCCGGAATGGTGATCTGGCCGTTGCGCAGCGACCGAATAATCTTGCTCATTGGTTCTCGTTCTGTCGAGACAACAGGAGGTCGAGCAAGCCGTCCGGATAGAGCGGGGTATCGGAATCGAACTCCTCAAGCTGAACCCAGATGCCGCGCATCAAAGGTCGGTCGGCCAGTTGTTCCAGACCTACCTCCACATCTCGCTCGTACCAGGCGGGATCAACGAATCGGCCCTCGTACAGCAGGATGATCTCGTGGCCCGGGGATCCGGCATACGTGTAGATGTTCTCCAGGGTGCTGATGTACCGAAGGTCCGTCACGTCGGCACCGATCTCTTCCTTGAGCTCTCGTGCCACGCTTTCCGCTCCGCGTTCACCGAACTCGATCACGCCACCCAGTGGCCGGTAGAAGATCTGATCCTTCACTGGGTCGTACGCTTTGGTCACGAAGATGCGATCCCGAGACCGGAAGATGCCGAGCGCAAGTGGCCGAGGACTGCTTCCCGTGCTCACGCCACCATCTCCTCCAGCCGCTCCGCTCTGGCGTAGGGTGGATGTATCCCAGCCTGGAGTACCACCCCATGGTCAAACTCTACGTCGTCTCGCTCTCCCACCGCCGCCCCGGCGATCTGTGAACCGTTGCCCGTGCGATGCAACACCTGGCGAGCCAGCGAAGCTGCTCAGTGCCATTACGGAATCTGTACAGCCGTGGGGGAAATGGTCGAGAGCGCTCCGGGTCACCGCCGAAATACGCGAGGCATCGCGACCATCGTGGTCATTCTCGCCGTGGTTGCCGTGGCGCTGGCTTCGCGACTGGCCCAAGGGAAGGGTCAAAAGTCGGCGGCAGGAACCGCCACCGTCTGCTTGGCTGCTCGCGTCGTTGAAAAGTCCGAGCTGCTGTCGCTGGAGGACTTGATCAGAAGCCTTGGCAGCAGTGAACTGGGTGCCAGGCACATGAGCGTCGCACGAGTAGGTGCGACGGCTTGTGTGCGTATAGGCAGGGCCCCAGCCACAGTGGCAGACCGGATCGCCTCGGACGCGACTCGTCCGGTGTCGCTGGCGTTCACCGACAGCGGATCCGTTCCCCTGCACCCCGGCACGCACGTCACGCTGGTGTGCCCGCGCCGTGGTGTCACCTGTCCCGCGGGTACCCCCGTGGGCCCCGCCCGGCCGCAAGCGCATCCACGTCCGACCCTTCAGATTGTCGTGCCCCAGGACGGATTCCAACCTGACAGCGTCAAGCTCCGCCAGGCCGCGGATGGGACCCTGGCACTCGACTATGTGCTGAAGCCGCAAGCTGCTGATCAGTGGTGTGCCTTCACGAGAACCCACACGAAGAGCTTCTCCGCCTTCGTTCTGAACGACGCCGTCTTGACCGACCCACAGATCAGTAGCCCCATTTGCCGCGGCGAAACCGAGATCACTGGCCTGGGGACCGAGGTCAGGAAGGTTGCAGCGTACCTGACCTTCGTCGGGCCAAAAGGCGGCGCGGCGCGCATTCGGCCCCGCGCCGGTCACGCACCACTTTCGCTGGTGATCTATGAGCCCCTCGGCTTCCACCCGGATTGCCTATCGATGACGGCGCCCCCACTCTGCTACTCGCCGGCTGTTATTTGGGCCGCGTACGACATCCAGCCGGTGCTCGACCAGGGAATTGACGGCACGGGACGAACTGTTAGTGTCATCGCGGCCAGTGGTAGTCCTTCGACAGTCGACGGCGCCACGTTTACACTTCGAGCCAGTGTCCGCGCCTTCGACCACGTATTCGGTCTGCCAAAGCTCAAGCTCGACGCGGTGTCGCCCTTCGGCGCGTCGCTCGCCGGCGGCGTCGCGGAGCAGGAGGCACTCCTCGACGTGGAGACCATTCACCTAGTCGCGCCGGACGCAGCAATCAAGCTGGTCATACCGAACACTGGGATCTACATCCGTCCACGTCTATTCGGTTCGCCGGCCGGGTGCAGAAAGGCCAGCCAGCCAGTCGCTTTGGCCCTGATTCGTGCCATGCGATACGCTGTGCAGCGGGTCGCCGGTGACGTAATGGCTGTCAGTTTCGGCTTCGATTCGAGTGCCCTCACCGCTCCCGTTATCCTTCAGCTGCACCGCGTCCTCGAATCAGCGGCGAAGAAGCGAGTGACGGTCGTCGCGGGATCGGGAGACTGGGGCGTGCTGGCTCCCACCTGTGGCGTGCCTGCCGCCCTCCACCGAGGCATCATCTACCCAGCAGGCGACCCCCTCGTTACTGCCGTCGGCGGAACGACTCTCCGTGCAGACCCGCTGTATGGTTCCTACGAATCGGAGACCGCCTGGAACGAAACGTACCCGCCATCCCACCGTCACGCTCCATACCCAGTGCTGCGAAACGCTGGCACGGGCGGTGGCACGAGCGATCTCTTCAGGCGGCCGACGTATCAAAGCAGAATCTCCGCGCCTGGCGCCGGCAGAGCGATCCCGGATGTCGCCCTGGGTGCCGGCGACCTCCGGGGTTTCCCAGTCGTGCTGAGTAATTGTCGGGGTACCGGAGTGGCTTCCGCCGGCGGGACGAGCGCTGCCGCTCCGGCGTGGGCGGCCATCGTCGCTCTCGCCGATCAGTACGCGCACCGACGTCTGGGCTCAATCAACGCAACCCTCTACCAGATTGGGGACTCCTCAGCGTATCGAGCAGCGTTTCGCGACGTTACCCGGGGCAACAACAGTATTCGGGTCGGTTGGCCGAATGGCAAGACCGCCACGGTTCGCGGCTACCACGCCACGCCGGGCTGGGATCCCGTGACTGGCTGGGGAACGCCGCGGGTCGCCACCCTCATTCCCCTGATCGTGAGGTCCATGCGACCGCCACCACATCAGCCGTGAAGGACCACTAGAAGCGGTCTGAGAAGGGTCATGCACGAGCCAAACGCTTGAGCATGATCCGGGTCATGGTGGCGTAAATCATGGCCTC
>DATGJB010000142.1:0-13596 GCA_035295425.1 Chloroflexota bacterium
CGATATCCACTTCAGTCCTGCCGCCGCTCTGGTCGCCGCCGACTTCGCCGACAAGGTCCGTGTCAATCCCGGCAACTACGCCGACTCCCGCAAGTTCGCGGTGCGCGAGTACTCCGACTCCGAGTACGAGGCCGAGCTGGCCCGCGTCGAGGAGCGCTTTGCGCCACTCGTCCTCAAGTGCAAGGAGCGCGGCATCTCGATACGGATCGGCACCAATCACGGGTCGCTCTCCGATCGCATCATGAACCGGTTCGGCGACACCCCCGAAGGCATGGTCGAGTCGGCGCTCGAGTTCGTGCGCATCTGTGAGAAGCACGAGTATCACGACATCATCCTCTCCATGAAGGCATCAAACCCGAAGGTCATGATCGCCGCGTACCGGCTGCTGGCGGCCCGCATGGCGGAGCTCGGCATGGATTACCCCTTTCACCTTGGCGTGACCGAAGCAGGCAACGCCGAGGACGGCCGTATCAAGTCGGCGATCGGGATCGGAAGTCTGCTGGAGGACGGGATCGGCGATACCATCCGGGTGTCGCTAACCGAGGAGCCGGAGGCCGAGATCCCGGTGGCACAGGCAATTGCCGCCCGGTACGAGCGGCGGCCCTCTCAGGACTGCCCGCTGTCTGGTGACGTGCCGTGGGATCCTTTCCACTACGAGCGGCGGCCGTCGACTCCGGTTTCGATCGCGGACCTTTCCATCGGCGGCACGGATACCGTGGCCGTTCTCACTCCGATTGACGATCTCCGCGACCCCGCCACGCGCGCCCGTCTTCTTCGCTGGGCGAGCCCGGCCGGACGGCGCCAGCCGAAGCCCGACGGTGCAGTACTCCGCCTGGCCGGAGCGGAGGACGTCCAGCTGGTGCAGAACTGGCGCCAGGCACTGCAGCGCCTGCCACAGGCACGGCTCCCTCTCATCGCACGCAGCGAAGACGTGTCGCTCCTCCAGGCCGCCCTTCCGTCGGTAGATGCCATTCTCTGCGGGCCGCAACCGGCCCGCGAGCTGCTTCAACCGCTCCATGATTCCGGAAAGCCGCTGGTAGCGGAAGCCTCGATTGGAGAGATGGCGGAAGCGCCGTCGACGATCGACGACCTTCTCGGCGTGGCGCGCGACGCGTTCGACCTCGGCGTGCGCACCGTGCTCAGCTTGCGCGCCGGCGACGGTGACTGGATTCACGCCTACCGGCTCCTGGCAACGCGCGCGGCTGATGCCGGCATCGAAGCCCCAATTCTTCTCCACGCTTCGGCCGGCGCTGAGCCGCTCCTCCCAACCTCGATTACCATCGGCTCGCTCCTTTGCGACGGCCTTGGCGATGTGGTGATGATCTCCGGCACGGCGGACGGAACCGAGCTGTCCTTCAACATCCTGCAGGGGGCCGGCACACGACTCACCCGGACCGACTACGTAGCCTGTCCATCCTGCGGCCGTACGCTTTTCGATCTCCAGGAGACCACCGATCGCATCAAACAGCGAACCTCGCACCTGGTCGGGGTCAAACTGGCCATCATGGGCTGCATCGTCAATGGACCGGGGGAGATGGCCGATGCCGACTTTGGCTACGTGGGAGGTGCGCCCGGGATGGTAAACCTCTACGTCGGCAAGGAGTGCGTGGAGAAAGGCGTGCCGGCCGAGATCGCCGACGATCGTCTGATTGACCTCATCCGCAGCCGCGGCAAGTGGCAGGAGGCCGGCGAGTAGCCGCTCCCGTCGGAGCGTCGCGCTTTGTGGCGCCCTTATCGGTACGTGGGCGACGGTGCTGAATTATGACTGGCAATGAGTCCCCGCTTCCCGACTTCGACACGTTGTGGAACTACGACGACCCGCACGGCAGCGAGCAGGCCTTTCGAGAGCTGCTCTCCGCTGCGGGGTCAGCCGGCAACATCTCCTATCGCGCCGAGCTGCTGACTCAGATCGCGCGCAGCGAGGGCCTGCAGCAGCGCTTCGACGACGCGCACCGGACGCTGGATGCGGTCACGGAGCTGCTGCCGGCGGCCGGGGACCGAGCACGAGTCCGATACTTCCTGGAACGCGGACGCGTGTACAACTCCTCTCGGCAACCGGACCGGGCCCGTCCGCTGTTTCTTCTGGCATGGGAGCTGGCGCGGGAGCGGGGCGAGGACTTCTACGCCGTCGACGCCGCTCACATGCTGGCAATCGTCGAGCCGCCGGAGAGGAAGCTGGCGTGGGAGAAGCGGGCCATGGAGCTGGCGGAGGTGAGCGATGACCCACGCGCCCGGGGCTGGCTCGGCTCCCTGTATAACAATATCGGCTGGTCGTACCACGATCTCGGCCGCTACGACGATGCGCTGGCCGCCTTCGAACGAGGGCTGGAATGGCAGCGGCAGGCGGGAAAGGAGCACGAAGCGCGCATCGCCGCCTGGACCGTGGCACGGGCGTTACGGTCGCTGGGGAGGTACGAGGATGCGCTGGAGCGGCAGTACGAGAACCAGCGTGCGTTGCGGCAAGCGGGAGAGCCTGACGGCTACACTGCCGAGGAGATCGGCGAGTGTCTGCTCGCGCTCGGACGGGAACAAGAGGCGGAGCCCCACTTCGCGCGCGCCTATTCGCTCCTCGCCGGCGATCCCTGGTTGCACCGGGACGAGCCGGAGAGGCTGAACCGGCTCGCAACCCTGGGACACGTAGCCGGGTAACCGGCATTCCTCCGCCCTGCCCACGACAGGCAGGGTGGCAGACTCTCGCCGTACCACCGGCTCTTCCTGGGTCCCGGGGGAACGCCGTCCGGTCGGCGCCTCAACATGAACCGCGTCCCTCTACGGAACACACGCGCGCTGGCGGTACCTCATACCGCGGTAGGTCGGTTGCCGGCTGGCGCTATCCCTGCTCGAAGCGCCGCGCCACCGCGTCCCAATTGACGACGTTCCACCATGCGTTCAGATACTCGGGACGCCGATTCTGGTACTTCAGGTAGTAGGCGTGCTCCCAGACGTCGTTGCCCATGATGGGGTAAGCGCCCTCCATGAACGGGCTGTCCTGGTTGGCGGTGCTGATAACGGCCAGTCGCCCGTCGCGGCCGCGCACCAACCACGCCCAGCCGCTACCAAAGCGCTTGGTGCCGGCGTCGTTGAACTGCTGCTTGAGATTGTCGAAGCTGCCGAACGCCTGGTTGATCGCGGCTGCCAGCGCGCCGCTCGGCTCGCCGCCGGCGTTCGGCCCCATGATCTCCCAGAACATGGTGTGATTGGCATGGCCGCCGCCGTTGTTGCGCACCGCGGTCCGGATGTCTTCCGGCACGCTGTCGATGTTGCGCAGAATCTCGGCGACATCCTGGCCCTGCAGATCCGGGTGGTTCTGGAGCGCATTGTTCAGATTCGTGACGTACGCCTGGTGATGCTTGTCGTGATGCAGGTGCATCGTCTCTTCGTCAATGTACGGTTCGAGCGCGCTGTAGTCGTACGGCAAGGGCGGTACTTCGAAGGCCATGCGTCTCCTCCTGAATGGCGTCTTCCCCATCGTACAGCCGGGGCGTGGTGAGCTTCCCTACACCATGATCAGGCCCTGGCGGAGCCCGGTGGTAACGGCTTCGGTACGACTCGCGGCGCCGAGCTTACCGAGGATCGAGCCGACATGGAACTTGACGGTGTGCTCGGAGATACCGAGTCGCCGCGCGATCTGCTTGTTGCCGGCGCCCTCTGCCAGCATCCCGAGAACCTCAATCTCGCGCGCCGTCAGCGACTCCGTCCCCGGTGCGGCTCGACGCGCCGCCGGCAGGAGCGATAGAAGCGCCGCGGCACGATCCGGGTGCAGAACCACGAGACCGGCAACAGCGGCCTCAACCGCCCGGACGATCTCGTCCGGTTGGGCGTCGCGGGGTAGAACTGCATGCGCTCCCAGCCGCAAGGCATCGGCGACGGCATCACCCGCCGAGTCGTCGCCGAGCACGACGAAGGCCGGCCGCTCCCCGGTAGGGCCAAGTACCGGTAGAGCCGGTGACTCGTCATTGGTCTCCAGCTCTACCAGCACCGCATCGGGATCCAGCCGCTCGATCTCGTCGCCGATGGTGGCCGGGGCGAGCCGGGCGATGCTTCCGACAACCTCCATGCCGGGCCGGCTGCGCAGGATGGAGTCGAGCCCTGCACGAACGACAGCCGAGGAAGCAATCAGCAGCACGCGGGTCACGCCGCCCGACCCACTCCCTTCCCGGCGAGGGCCCTCAACAGGACATCGCGGGACGTCTGCTGTCCGCCGCGCACTATTTCGAGCCGTATGGATCGGCCGGCAGGCACGTCGCCGATGGACGCGGCCAGATCGGACGGATCGTCGAAGAGACGTCCGGCCGCGCCAACTACCACATCGCCCATCAGGATGCCGGCATGCTCCGCGGGGCCTTCCGCCTCGACGTCGAGCACCAGCATGCCGGGAACCGGACGGCCGGCGACCGGCACCATAACCGGCTGCAATGTCACGCCAAGGTAGGGGCGATCTTCGCCACGACCCAGGAAGCGTCTGACCGCATTCGAGGGAACCGCGAGGCCGAGACCGCCGGCAATCATGCTGTTGACGCCAAGCACGCGGCCCTGCACGTCGGCCAGCGGACCGCCCGAGTTGCCCGGTGCGAGTCGCACGTCGGCCTGGACCCAGGGCTGCCGGTCACCGCGAGCCGGAGCGATGGCATGGACGATCCCGAGTGTGAGCGCGCCGCTCAGTCCCAACGGATTCCCGACCGCCATCACCAGCTGTCCCACCCGGAGCGCATCGGAATCGCCGATCGGTGCCGCCGGCAGGCCTGTGGCACCAATGCGCACCGCCGCCAGATCTCGTGCCCGGTCGGTGTCGAGAACGGTGCCCTCGAACCGCCGGCCGTCGTCCAGCTCGACCTCCACAGCGTCGGCGCGGACCACGTGAGCGTTCGTCACGATCAGGCCGTCGGCCCGCCAGATGATGCCCGATCCGCCGCCCATGCGTCCGCTTCGAACCTGTACCGTGGAGCGGCGAAGACTCTCCGCCATGGTTGCCAGCTCGTCGGTCACTCCGAGACCGGAAGCGCCCTGCGCGATTGCCATGTCACTCTCCTCTGCCCGGGCGCTCTCCGACCGTTATCGCTAGCTCGGCCGGTGAGCCGCCTCGGATTATTCGAGCCGTGATGGATGTACCGACGCGATCGGGGTCGAGGACCGACTGAATGGCGTCGGTGCTGTCGACGTGCCGGCCGTCGAGCGCGATCAAAATGTCTCCCACCATAAACCCGGCCTTCTCCGCCGGCCCTTCGTTCTCAACGGAGACTACAATCAGCCCGGTCTTCTCCGTGATATCGAGGCTGCGGACCAGCGAATCCGGAAGGCGAACCGATTGCATGGCAAGCCCGAGATAGCCGCGCGCCACCCGCCCCCTGGAAAGGAGCTGCTCCGCGACCCGCCTGACCGTCGACACCGGGACAGTGAGGGCCATGTTTCGAGAGAGGCCCGACGTGTTCATCCCAACCACCTGGCCCTGCGCATTGACCAGCGGGCCGCCCGAGAATCCGGGGTACATCGTCAGATCAGGGTGCACCAGCCGGTCGATCTGACCGCCCGCCCATGTTCGCCAGGCGTCGCCCACGGCACTGACTGCGCCCCAGCTCGCACTCACACCAGAGCTTCCCGGCCGGGCCACCGCGAGGACGACGTGTCCCACGCGCAACGCCTCGGCGTCGGCAAGCTCGGCAGCGGGAAGGTCAACTCCCTCGACCTTGAGCACCGCGATATCGGTTCCGGCGTCACGGCCGGCGATCGTCGCCGCCATCGAGCGCCCATCGGGCAGTGTGACGGTGATGTTTTCATCCCGCTCGAGCGTGTGGTCGGCGGTAACGACCATGCCATTCCCCCAGTAGATGCCGGTCGACGGGGAGTGCCGGCGAGCATTGACCGCTACCAGGCTGCGGCCGGCACGTTCCACCGCGTCGGCCAGATCGTTCGAGATACTGAGGAGAGCCCCCAGCGCCTCACCTGAAGACGTTACCATTGTGTTCCTCCTTGCACCGGCTCCAGCCACGACCACCGCGGCCCGAGCCATCTGCTACCAGCATGCCGTTCCGCGGCCACCGGGAACATCGTCGGAACGGCTAGACGGCACCCTAGCCGTTCGGCTGATATGCGGGATCGGAGACAGCCTTGCCCTCCCGCCGGCTGGTGGTGAGCGCTTCACCGGCTCAGGGGTGCGCCCCGAGAAGCATGAGCAGCACGCCGGGCGAGACGAAGAGGAGCCCGACGGCAACACTGCGTCTCGGGTGGCTGATCAGCGGGGCGAGAACGGCACAGGTCAGCGCCGCCGCCAGCAGCGCGTAGACGGCGAGACCCGGATCCACCGGCTCGTCCCAATCCCCAATCGGCGTGGTCAGCGCGTGCCACACGCTTCCGGCGTGGCCGTCGACGAGGGGATTTGCCACCACGAGAAAGGGCAGAGACAGCCAGGTGGTAACGAAAACAGTCAGCGCGAGCGGGGTGAGCCGCCGGGTGCGCAGACCGACCAGACCCGGCACCCAGCCCAGAACCACATCCTCGAAGACATCGGCCGTCTTGCGGCCGCACCACTGCAGCAATCCCGGCTCGACGATCATATGCGGGTGTGCCGCGAGCGTGATCACGAATGAGGACCCATCACGGATCAGTCCACCCAGCGCTCCCGCGAACGGACCAAAAACGATACCGAGTACTGCAAAAGACGCCGCGGTCGTCGCCTGAATAATCGTGGAGTTACCCGTCGGCGCGAGCAGCGGGATGAAGTTGCCGTCGACGATCATCCCCCAGACGGCGGATGAGAGAATCAGCACCGCCAACCGGCGCCGGGGCAGGGCCAGGCGCGGCACAGTCGCAGGCGCCCGACGGGCGGCTGGGATCTCCGTGCCGGCCCGAATCGCACGTTCCACCATGGGCACAGTGTACGGAATGCGCAGCATGTGCCGGCATCACCCAGAAAGTCCGCCGACCACGCTCCCTAACCGCTGTACACGCTCCCCCACGCCCTACGGTAGGCCGCGGGTACCCCTTGGGCGCCTCTGTGGCCGGCTTCCGCGCCGCACTCGAAATGGGTTCCATAACAGCCTGGCGCGTTCGCATATCCCAATACGGTAGGCCGTCCACCCTCCGTGGCCGGCCCGCGCCCCGCCCGGGATTCCGTATCCATGGGTCCGACGATCCCGGCATACGGGCGTCCGCATGTGGACCATGGCGGCGTGTCGGGGGCGTGGGTGGCATGCTTGACGAAAGCCGGCCACAGAGGGTGGACGGCCTACCCTACTTGGTATTGGGACTTGCGCCGCCATCATGAAACCGGGTTGGCATGCGAGATGAAAGCCGGCCACAGAGGGTGGACGGCCTACCCTATTCGTTGGGCAGATGTACTCCGGCATGTGGGGAACCGGGTTGGGATGCGGTGCGCGAGCCGGCAACGGAGGCACCCAAGGGGTACCCGCGGCCAACCGTGAGCGGCATGGTGGGAAATCGGCGGCGGTTATGGAATCGGTCTGGAGTGTGTTGCGATAGTCGGCCACAGGGGCACCCGCGGCCTACCCCCTTTAGCATGTTTGGAGGTGCGCGGTAGCTGCGGAACGTGGCTGGGAACCGCTACCTGGCGAGCCCGCACGCCGGGGAATGATCGTGCTAGAAGAGTAGCGCCGCCTTACAGGGCGTGCGCTCGGGCCAGGAGCTCGACGTGATAGGTCTGCGGGTAGAAGTCGAAGAGCTCCAACCCATCCGGCCGATACGCCTCGCGCAGCGCGACGAGATCGCGGGCCAGTGACTGTGCCAGGCAGGAGACGTAGAGGAGAAGAGAGGGACGGTCCCGTGCCAGTATCTCGACGACCGTCTCGGTGAGGCCGGTGCGCGGCGGGTCGACGATCACCACGTCGAAGCTGCCCGCATCGGGAAGGATTTCTTCCGCTCTGCCTCGCAGGAAACGGATGTTCGACCGACCCCACTCGGCAGCAGTTCTCTCGCCAGCTTCGATCGCCAGCGCATCGCTCTCCACGATCACCACTTCTTCGGCCTCATCCGCCAGAAACAACCCGAGCAGGCCAACACCGCCATAGACGTCGGCCACTCGCTTACCTTTTAGCGGTTGGGCCGAGATGCGCAACCCGTCGATGAGCTGGGGAAGCAACCTCAGGTTGGTCTGAAAGAAGGACGCGGCCGACAGATACACCGGCCGGCCGGCAACGAGCGTCGGGGCGAGCAACGGACCGGATATCGTGTCGATGTCGCCGGTTCGCCGGACCACGGACACCCCCGTGACCTCCGCCGCCGCCGTCAGCACGGCGACCAGGGCCTGGATCTCTTCGGCGGGCGGAAGCCGCTCCCGGTCGGGACGTACCAGAACGAGCAGGTGCTCCTCGCCGGCAACGAGGCCGGTCAGCCGCACCTCGAGGCGAATCCGGCCGCGGAAATTCGGCAGGGTGCCCTCGTCCAGATGGTCGTTCAACGCCGCCATGAGCCGGCCAATCGCAGGATGCGAGATAGGACAGTCGTGAATGGGGACGATGGCGAGCGAGCCGTGCCGCCGGAATCCGGCGCTCTTCCCCAACGAGATACCGGCGGTCGTTCGATAACGCCAGGGATCGTCCAGCCGGTTCACTGCCGAGACGCGGATATCGAGTCCGGCCCCATCCATGACCGCGTCGATTGCCTCTCGCTTGCGAAAAAGCTGCCCGGTGTAGTCAATCTGTTGCCACTGGCACCCACCGCAGGCCCAGTCACGAAAGTAGCGGCAGGGCGGCTCGACCCGATCCGGCGACGGCTCGAGCACCTCGAGTATGCGGCCGCGTGGTCTTGTCCCGCCGAAGATCTCGACCCGTGCCCTCTCATCCGGTATGCCGTGCTCGACCTCGATCCAGCGCCCACGATACCTGGCGCGAGTTACACCGTGACTGTCGAAGTCGCCGAGCTGAAGGTCGACGACCTCGCGCGAGCTCTCGGTTTCGTCCGTCACGTCCGTACCCGATTCATCGCGGACCGGTCCGGCGTGGACGGCGCATAGCGCCAGACCGAGGCGCCGAGCTCACCGCTCATCGACTCCGGCGCCGCGGCCCCGGACCATTCGGCTATCGATTGCGACGTTCGCCAGGTCATCGGCCTCGCGGTTACGCTCGCGCGAGACATGCTCGAACGTCACCTCCGGAAGAGCAGTGACTGCATCGACGGCCTCCAGATACAGAGGGAGTATCTCGGGATGGCGCACCCGGTACTGCCCGGTCATCTGCTTGACCACAAGCTCGCTGTCCATGCGGACAGTAACCGTGTCGGGCCGGTGGTGAAGCGCGGCGCGCAGCCCGTCGATCAGCGCCCGATACTCCGCCTGATTGTTGGTGGTCACCCCGAGGTACCGCTGGATCGTCTGGAGGCGGCGGCCGGTGTCATCCTTGATGACAATTCCGGCGCCCGCGAACCCCGGATTGCCACGAGCGGCGCCGTCGGTTTCGATGATCAATTTCCGTGACATGGGGCTCCAGACCAAGGATGGGTGAGGACGCTCCCGAGTATGGCACACGCCGGCGGCGGCCCGAGTCAGGACGTGAGTCGCTCGGCGAGGTATCGCCAGCCAAGCGGATAGCGGTACTCGACCGAGCCGTGACCACCGTCAAAGAGCTCGAAATGATGGGCCACTCCCAGGCGATCCAGCTCGCGGGCGAACGCCGTCGCGCCGAGATCGAGAAAGGCTTCGTCACGCCGGCCGGCATCGAGATAGACTCCGCGCATCGAGCGCAGAGCATCACCATGATGGGAAGCCAACCGGACCGGATCAAGGGCCAGCCACCGGTCCCAGACTTCCTGGCGCGTTCGCCCCGTCGCCAGATCGAACGGAAATGCCGGTGAGCCGTCGGGTTGGGCGGAGTAGCACGCCGCCATGCAATAGATGTTCAGGAGCAGGTGATCGTAACGCTTGCTGAACGCCGGCCGAGAGTGGAAGTCTTCCCAGAAGGCGGTCCAGTCGCCCGCGTATTCACCCTGCAGGGCTCGCGCCGCTTCTCGAAATTCCGGCTGGTAACAGACTTCGAACAGGGCATCGGCCGAGTGCGCGGCGAAGGCTCCGAACATGTCGGGCCGAACCAGCGAAACGACGATCGCGCCGTACCCGCCGCTGGAGTGTCCGGCCAGGGCGCGATGGTCTCGATCCGGAATGGTGGCGAAGCGCTCATCGACCACGGCCACGACTTCGTCGCTGAGGTAGTCCAGGTAGCGGCCGGTCCCGCTCGAGTTCAGGAACTGGCTACCTCCCAGTGAGGTCCAGGCGTCGACCAGCACGACGACGCACGGCGGCACGTCCGGCTCGCCAAATACCCGGTCGATCAACTCCGGGACGGTCGGGCGAAAAGCCGAGCGGTTCCACCACATGTCGAGCTGCCTGGTCAGTCCCTGCAGGAGATAGATCGCCGGGTAGTGGCGTGACTCCTCGTACCCTGGCGGCAGATACACCAAGAGTGGGCGGCGCGACGGATCGCCCAGCGGGTTTCCCTCGAGCACGGCACTGGAAATCGTGAGCTCTTCGAACCGGCCCTGCATCGCGGTGCGCCACGGAGGCATACTCATCGTCATCGCCGCTACGGAGTCTGAACAACCTGGGCGGCCAGGACAAACACGATCGCCAGCACGACGGCAAGTAGCAGGAGCGCGCCGATGAGCGCGGGCGGCACCGGCGGTGGCGCCCAGGGGGCTTCAGGCCGGTCCATCGGTGACATGCTCCTCACGCCATACGTTACCAATGCCGGCCGGTGGCACGGCCCGGCGAGTCGCCCGGAACCCGCCGATCGGTACGGGTGACGGGCCAACGGGCGGCCTCGAATAGCTGCTAGACTTGTCTGCATTTCACCGCTGGGGAGATTGTGCTTGTCGCAGGCCCTGGCCCCGGAGGGCCGTACGCTCGTCGTCTTGCCGACGTACAACGAGCGCGACAATCTCGAGCGGATCGTCACGGCCATCCAGGCTCAGCTGCCGGCCGCGACCATCTGGATCGTGGACGACAACTCCCCGGACGGCACCGGTCGTATCGCGGAGCAGTTGGCGGCGCGTGACCCCCGAATCGAGGTGATCCACCGTCCCGGCAAGCTGGGCCTGGGTACGGCCTACGCCGAGGCATTCCAGCGCGCTCTCGAGGAGCAGTACGATTCTGTCTTGCAGATGGATGCTGATTTCTCACACGATCCGCGCTATCTTCCCCAGCTGCTGGCCGAGCTGAGTGGCGCCGACCTCGTGATTGGATCGCGTTACACAGCGGGAGGGGGCACCGAGAACTGGTCGCTTCTTCGGCGCGCGATCAGTCGCGTTGGGAACTGGGTGGCGCGCACCGGCCTGGGTGTCACCACCCGAGACGCGACCGGCGGGTACCGCGCCTACCGCCGGGCGACACTGGAAGCCCTGCGCTTCGACGCCCTGAAGCTGCGCGGCTACGGCTTTCAGATCGAGGTCGTGTACCAGCTCGAGCATCAGGGACTGCGCATTCGCGAGGTTCCGATCATCTTCGTGGAGCGCGCCGCCGGCAAGTCGAAGATGTCCCGTGCCATCGTGCTCGAGGCAATGCTGCACATCGTGCGCCGGCGACTTGAGATGCTGCGCGGCAAGCCGGAGCCCTCACCCGAGCCACGCAAAGAGACGGTGCTGGAAAAGTAAGGAATGGAGCGCCATCCCGGTCGCAGTGCGCGCTCCCTCCGCCTGGCCTATTACGCGACCGTCCTTGCCGCCGTCTGACCGCAGCCGGTCATGGCCACCCTCGTCTCCAGTCCCGCCAATCCGACCATCAAACGGATACGCGCGCTGCGGGATCGGAAGACGCGAACCGAGACAGGCCTCTTCTACGTCGAGGGCATCCGGCTCGTCGGCGAAGCTGTCGAGCTGGATGCGGATGTCGACACCTGCATCGTCGCGCCGGATCTCCTGACCAGCGAGTACGGACAGGGCCTGGTCGCCGCGCTGCTGCCGCGTGCCCGCGTCCTCGAGGTCAGCAGCCGGGTCTTCGCCACGATCTCCTCGAAGGAGGGCCCGCAAGGTATCGCGGCCGTCGTTCGGCAGCGGTGGACACCACTGCCGGCGATCGATCCATCGGAGAGTTTCTGCTGGGTCGCGCTGGACGAAGTTCGGGATCCCGGCAATCTGGGCACCATCATCCGTACCGCCGATGCAGTGGGAGCGGGCGGCGTCGTACTGGCCGGCGCTGCAGCCGATCCCTACGATCCGGCCGCGGTGCGGGCCAGTATGGGGGCAATCTTCTCGCAGCGCCTGACACGGACGAGCTTCGACGAGCTCGTCACCTGGAGCCGGCAGCATGACTGCATGCTGGTCGGCACGTCGGATCGCGCACGTACCGACTACCAGGCGGTGCGGTACCACACGCCAACCGTGCTCCTCATGGGAAGCGAACGGGAAGGCCTGTCGTCCGGCCAGCAGGGCGCCTGCGATACCGTGGTGAGCATCCCAATGGCCGGACGCAGCGACTCTCTGAACCTGGCGGTCGCGACGGCGGTGATGCTCTATGAGTTGTTCAACCAACAGAGGAGTCGCGCCGGTATCGCGCGCGAGCAGACCGACGGCCGAATCGGCGAGTAGCGCCGTAGCTCGATCTGCGCTCGAGCTACGGTCGTAGCACCGCCTTGACGATGCCGTCTTCCTTGTTGTTCCAGAGTCGGAAATGTATACAGCGAGCTATATATGCTTCCGAGCCGCTGATCCGTGCGGGTTGCCACCATTACCACGTCGGTTTCGCATCTCCGTGCACAGGTTGGCAGAATGCGTGCCCCGGACAGGGATCAGTCGGTATGCATCGCAGGACGGTGTGGATCTTGGTCGCTTCTCACGGGCCGTTGCCGTACCCTCCCGGACGGTGCCCGCCCGAGCGAGCTCAGTCCCGGTCTGCTTCCCTCGCCGCTTGCTCCAGACGGTCTCGGTAGCTCGCCCACCAGGCTGCGTCGCCCGGCGCCATGTTGTCGGCGGCCGCCCGCAGGCCGACGACGCCGTCGATAAGCTCCCGCGCGATGTCGGCATGACCGGCGTGCCGGTCCGTCTCGGCGATCATGTGGACCAGAATCCGGTGAAGCGTCACCGCCCTCCGATCCTCCGGCCACCACGGCACGGTGCCCTCCGCGTCCAGGGGTAGGGACTCGATCGTGGCGTCGGCGTGAGCCCATGCCCGGCGATACAGCGACACGATGGCCTCGCGCGACTCATCGGGGGTCGCCCACATATCGGCGTTGGGCTCGGCGTCCGCCTCAAACCACGGCAGTGGCTCATCTGACGGACGGCCGAACGTGGCGCCGAAATACCCAAGCTCGACGCTCGCCAGATGCTTTACCAGTCCCAGGAGATTGGTCCCAGTGGGCGTCATCGGCCGGCGGATGTCATATTCCGAGAGTCCGTCCAGCTTCCACACCACGGCCTCACGGGCTGCCTGAAGATATCGGCGTAAGTCCTCTTTGGGCTCGCTGCTCATGGCATCTCCTCTCCTACGTGGGATCCACGTTCGGTCGGCACCCCCGGGTGCGCCCACGATCTCCTGATCTGCTGTATCCTCTGCCGGTCTCAATAGCACGCGGGCGCGGGTGCAAGCACGGCCGGCGGTCTCACCAGGCAAGGTGAGGTGCTCCACGTGGTCCATGTCGTCCGTCTCGCGCGTGACGTGGT
>DATGJB010000143.1:0-4172 GCA_035295425.1 Chloroflexota bacterium
GGCACCCACATGGCGATCTACTTGCACGATCCCGATTCGAACGGCATCGAGCTCGCGTGGGACCGCCAGCCGAGTGAATGGCCGCGGACAGGCGACGGACGGATCAACCTTCTGGGCGGTAAGCCGTTCGATCTCCAGGCGCTCGTCGCCGAGGCAGGCACCGCCGTCTCCGCCTGACCAGCTCGCGTACGGATGGCACTCATGGGCACGATCGCGGTTACCGGCGCAACCGGCGCGGTCGGCGGGAGAGTGGCTGCCCGGCTGGCCGCGCGCGGCGCTGCCCAGCGTCTCATCGTGCGCGATCCGGCGCGGGCACCCCGGCTACCCGACCCCGAGATCGCTGTCGCTTCCTCGTACTCAGATACCGCCGGCATGCGCTCCGCCCTCACCGGTATCGACACGCTCTTCCTGGTGTCCGGGCGTGAGTCGGCCGACCGCGTGCAACACCACGTATCGGCGATCGACGCCGCGCTCTCTGCAGGCGTGGGCCGGATCATCTACCTGTCATTCCTGAACGCTGCGCCGGACGCGACCTTCACGCTCGCCCGGCAGCACTATCAGACCGAGAAGTACATCCGCGCTGCCGGCGTGCCGTTCACTTTTCTCCGGCCCAGCCTCTATCTCGACTCAGTCCCCGCCAAGTTGACAGGCGCCGACGGCGTGATGCGCGGTCCTGCGGACGGGGGCCGGGCCGCCTGGATCGCGCGGGATGATCTGGCGGACGTGGCAACGGCGGTACTCCTGAGCGACGGACACGAGGGAAGGACTTACAACATTACCGGCCGCGAGGCCCTGACTCTGGACGAGTGCGCCGCACAGCTCTCCGCGGTAACCGGACGGACAGTCAGGTTTCGGGATGAAACCATCGCCGAAGCGTGGCAGTCGCGGGCGCAGTATGGCGCGCCCGAGTTCGAAGTCGAGGGCTGGATCTCCTCCTACCTGGCGATAGCCAGCGGCGAGATGGGGCCGGCGAGTGACATCGTCGCCCAGCTCACCGGGCACCCGGCTCAGACGTTGCGTGAGTACCTTCGGGACCATCCGGAAAGCTATCAATACTTGCTAGGGCTGTGACTGTATGAAGAGGGTTCCGGGTGTTGTCTTGCGGTCACGCCCTTGTGGCCATCGCGCGGGCCCGGCAGGCGGCCACGACACTCGGGAGGGGGCTGGTGGACAGCCGTACCGATCTGCCGCGCACTGAATCCGGATCTATCTTCGTCGGACGGCGACGGGAGATGGCGATCCTCAGGGAGGAGACTGACCTTGCGTGGAGCGGACGAACTCGGGCGTTGATCATTTCCGGCGAGCCAGGGATCGGAAAATCACGGTTCATGGACGAAGCTTGCCGGGCGAGCGAGAACCGAGGCACGATCGCGCTCCGCGGCGGTACATCGCAGGCTGAAGGGATGCCGCCGTACCTGCCGTTTCTTGAGGCGCTTGGCGCTTACATCCGCGCTGCTGACGTTGAGCAGCTTCGCGATGAGATAGGCAGCTCGGCCGCTATCCTGGCCACGATTCTACCCGAGGTGCTAGAACGCCTCGGTGAAGTTCGATCAGGCTACGCTCTCCCTCCCGAACAAGCGCGTCTTCGACTCTTCGAAGCAATTGGCGACTTCCTGGGCGCGATAGCAGCGCGGGTACCGCTTGTCGTGCTGCTCGATGACTTGCAGTGGGCCGACACGTCGACGCTCGACCTGCTGGCCTTCCTCGCCCGTCGGCGGCGAGCCGATCGCCTCTTGCTCCTCGGTGCGCTGCGCACGCCTGAAGGGGACCGCAATCCAGCTCTTCAGCGTACGTTGGCTGAGCTGGACAGGCAGCGAATCAGCCGCCGGCTTGCGCTCGGAACACTCACAGCCGAGGAGATTGGCGAGCTCGCGAGGCATCATTTACAGGACCCAGTGGCTCCAGCACTCGTCGCAGCACTTCATACCCGCAGCGATGGTAACCCGTTCTTTGCCGAAGAGCTGCTGCGAGGCTGGACCGAGAATGAGCGGCTCGCAAGGGAATCCGGTGTCTTGGTGCTCGTGCACGGTAAGGAGACCCTTCCTACAACGATTGCCGCCGCCGTACGCGATCGCCTCGCAAACGTTGCCCCGGAAGTGGTCGATCTTCTTCGCATCGCCGCGATCGCCGGCCGGGAATTCGATAGCTCGCTGCTAGCATCGGCGTCCCCGCACAGCGCCGCCAGCATCGAGGCCCACCTGCACGAAGCCGTCCGGAGTCGGCTCATCCGGACGTCCGGGCCAGGCCGGTACGCCTTCATCCACGACTGCGTTCGCGAGTGCCTCTACGCGGAGGTGAGCACCGCTCGGCGCGAGCGTCTCCACCATGAGATTGGTGAGGCTCTAGAGAGCGCCGCGGACAACAGCGGAGCTTCCGCTCTCGCCGAGCTCGCGTACCACTTCGTGCATGCTCGGGATACGCAGCGTGGCGTTGAGTATGCGGTACGGGCGGCGAAAGCGGCGCTCCAGAGTTATGCTGGCGACGAGGCACTCAATCTCTATACTGCGGCACTTGACCTGATCGATGACGGTGATCACCGGCGGGCTGCGCTCGTGCTGGCCCAGGCCCAGGCCGCGCTCCTGGCTGGACGAGAAGATGAGTCCACCGTACTCTTCGAGCAGGCGCACCGGCTCTCGATGAAGCGTCAGGAAGAACGGACGGCCGCCCAGGCATCTCACGGGCTCGGCCTGGCCCGCTGGCGTCTCGGCGATCTTACCGGTGCCCGGCTTGCGCTCGAGGCGGCACTCACCTTCCTGGACGACCATGATGATCTGGCTGCCGTCCCTGTCTTACTCGACCTGTCGGCTCTGCTCAACGCCCGTACGGGTCGGCAGGCGGATGGAATCGTCCATGCCAGGAGAGCGCTGGAACTTGCCCAAATCCATGGAGACCGGCACCTTCAGGCCGCTGCCGGCCGTGTACTCGGCCAGCTCACTGCCTGGTCGAACGACCTCGAGGCCGGCATTGCAATTCTGGAGCAGGCACTGGTCACGGCCACCGCGGCCGATGATCTGGCGGAAGCGGCCGAGATCTGCGGCGTGCTAGCCAATCTCTACTTTGCCACGCTTGACATTGAAGGATCGCGACGCATTACCCGCGCGCGAATGGACTATGCAGAACGGTGTCACCAACCCTACGAGCTGCGCCATGTTCACGCCTGGCTCGCCGAGCTCTGTATGCAACAGGGAGACTGGAGGCAGGCCGAGCAGTTGATTGAGGAAGCGCAGGTAATCGTCGACCGGGTCGCAAGCGCCGAGCCTCTCGCTACCCTGCATCGCGTACGCGGACGCATGGCGCTCTACCAGGATCGTCTGGACGAGGCAGAACACTGGTTTGCCGAAGCCGTGTCCATGATCCGGAGCATGGGCCCACAGCACCTCGCGTGGTACCTCGGCGAACTAGGTCTGGCGTACCTCGCTCTCGGCAAGCTGAGCCAGGGGCAGCGCTGCATACTCGAGCTGGGATGGGCGGTTGCCGAGCTGGAAGCGGGCAGCCTCCCGACGGCCCCTGGTCTCGCCGATCTCGTCGAGCTCTCACTGGGCATCGGTGATATGAACAGTGCGGCTGAATATGCCGAAGCACTCCGTGCCTTCGAGGGCCGGATGTTTCTCTCACTCGTCGACAACGTCCTTGGAAGATTCGAGCTGGCGCGCGGAAACCTGCGGGCTGCCGGCTCCTATCTCGATCGAGCGGAACGTGACGCCCGCCGTGCGGGTCTCAAGCCGTACTTGCTCTCCACCTTGGCGCTCCAGATGGAGTTAGCAACCCGCTCGGAGGAAGGGGCCGCCGAGACACCACGGCAGCTCCCTGAAGCGCTCGGGCTATGCCGCGAGCTCGGGCTCGAAGGGCGCGCCGGTACCCTGGCAGCGCAATTCGGCGCCGGCACCAGGTCGGGAAAACTGCCGGCCGGACTCAGTCCTCGCGAGGTAGAAGTGCTCCGCCTGATCTCCAGCGGAAAGAGCAACCGAGAGATCGCCCGAGAGCTCTTCCTGAGTGAGAAGACGGTAGAGAACCACGTAACGAGCATCCTGAACAAAACAGACTGCATGAATCGAGCTGCCGCGACTGCGTTTGCAGTTCGGCACGGCCTGGCATAGGGGATTCCCCCTACACCGGCGCCGTGCTCGCTCTGTGCCGACCATCGGAATTCAGGGGGAAGCCCCGATGTGTCC
>DATGJB010000144.1:0-2918 GCA_035295425.1 Chloroflexota bacterium
TCACTGCGTACGGTGCCGGTCGGCGTCCAGTTCTTCCAGGGTGAGCTCACCACGTCCTACGGCCCGCTCTTTGCCGGGTATCTCATCGCCAGCCTGCCGCTGCTCATCCTGTTCGCGGCGCTCGCCAGGAATTTCCTGGCCGGCATCGAGGGCGGCCTGGCGGTGGACCGCTGATCAGTCCAACCACGATCTCATGGCACCGGGTGGTGCCAACGAACGTAGGGAGTACCGATGAGGCTACGAACAGCTAGAGCGGGCCTGGTCAGCCTGCTGGCACTCGGAGCCCTGGCGTCGGGGACCCTCGCCGCCTGTACCGCCCCGGCGGTATCCGGACACTTCATCGGAGGCGTGGCCGGTACCACGATTACCCTCGAGGGGCCCAACCAATGGACCCAGAGCGGCAGCAGCTTCGGACGCCCGTGGGACCAGCTCGTCGCCGAGTTCAAGAAGGTGACGGGCGTGACCGTCAACACCGACGTGCTGCCGCTCGCCACGTTCTCCAGCGTCGAGTCCGCTCAGCTGGCCGCCGGCATCGCTCCGGACCTGGTCTTCAACCAGGCGACCTACCAGCCCTACATGGTCGTCCCGCTCAACAAGTACCTGAGCCAGCCCAATCCGTTCGTCGCCGGCGGCAAAAGCTGGCTCTCGGAGTTCGACCAGTCGGCCTTCTCGGCGAAGGTCTCAGGGACGCTCGACTCCAGGGGGAACTTCGACTGGGTCCCATTCAATCTCGCCGGCATTGCCATGTACTACAACAAGAGCGCCTTCAGGCGGGCCGGGATCACCGCGCCGATCGGCACCTTCTCGCAGCTGATCGGCGACTGCGGGGCACTGGCGAAGGCTGGGTACACGCCGATGGCGATGGACAACTCCGCGATCGGAACGTACTTTCCCTACCGGCCGATCCTCGATCAGCTAATGCAGAAGCAGTTCAATGAGCTGAACCATTTCACTGTCGCCGGCGCGCCAGGCCACGCCCCGGAGCTCACCACCGAGGACGTGGTCTGGGGGATCGCCACCGGGAAGTTCTCGGCCAGTGACCCCTACGTCAAGGAGAGCGTGGTGCTGTTGAAGCAGCTGTTCGACAGCTGCGCGACCAAGCACTGGTCGGGCATCACCGGCCTGTCCGGCGACGGAGTCGGGCTTCCTCAGTTCGAGTCGGGCCAGGCGGCGATGACCTTTGCCGTCGACTTCGGCTACGGGACGATCGCGGCGAGCGCGCACTTCCCGATCGGGAGCATGCCCTTCCCCGAGATCACCACGGCGACCACGACGCTGTCGGCTAACGTCCCCGCACGCTCAGGCAATGCCGCCGGCGGCACGAGCTACATGATCCCGGCCCGCACGAGCGGGAATGCGCTCAAGGCATCACTACTCTTCCTCCAGTTCATGAGCGCGCCGCAGTACATCACGAACTGGCTGACCGAGACCGGCGGCATCCCCGCGATCCAGGGCATCACCCCACCAGCGTCCACGGCGGCCTACTTCGAGGGCGCGTGGGGCAAGCCGGAGATCATAAACGCGTTCACCTGCTGCGGTTACGACATCGCCCCGGGAGTGCTCTTCAGCGAGGCCTACGACGGCTACCTCCTCAGCTCCAAGACGCTCGGCCAGGAGGTGACCTACTTGGAGGGCCTCTTCCAGCAAGGCGCGGCCTACCTCGTCCACGAAGACGGCTGGACCGGCCAGCCCTGGGCGTCGTCGCTCCCCGGCTCGCCGTAGCCAAACGTGGGCGAAAACGCGCAGACGATCGCAGCGACAACTGCACCGTGCCCATCGGGTCAACGGCCACCGCCGCCCAGCCACACCCAGCCTCAATGAGGCTCAGGTCGCGGTGGCCGAGGGGTCGCGGTAGACGAGAACAGCAATACCGAGTTCCCGGGAGCCGAACAGGGAGCCACCACAGACAGTTTCCAGGCAATACCAGACCATCGGCAGCCACTATCGGTGCAGTTAAACGCCATATAGAGCCATGCCAGGACACCTCCAGACACCCACCGGAGGTGCCTTCTAAGCAGCGGGTCGCGGGTTCAGTATGCGATTGTGATCGAGGGCGACGGCTCTACAAATTACAGCGCTTACGCGCCGGATCTGCCTGGCGTGGTCGCGACCGGCGACACCCTGGAGAAATGCGAAGCTGAGATGCGCGAGGCCATCGAGTTTCACATCGAGGTCTGCGGATAGCCGGCGAACCAGTACCGCCGGCCACGAGCCACATCGCAGTCGTCACCGTCGCCGCGTAGACCGCCCCGGGAGCCCGCCGCCCCGCAAAGACGCATCCTGAGATCTCGCCGATAAGAGCACTTAATGATCTACATCGATCTTCCGGCCGACCTGAACCTGGAAGATGACCAGGGCCGTAACGTCGCCCGGCTGGCCGATGCGGTAACCCCAGACGCTGTCACGCCTGGCGCGGCGCTGGTGGCCGGCGCCGCACGCGCATGGTCCTGGGCTGTCGTCGACAGTGTTGACAGCGGGTTCGTCTACTTCCGCCAGATCAGCGCCCAGGACGCCGCGCGACGCGGATCCCTGGTCAAGCCGCTTCCGCAGTCAGCCTGACCCAGGCAGGGTTACCGCTCCGCATTCATGACCGCAGAAGGCACGACGGTGCTCGCACCATTCATTACCGGAAAGGCAGCAGCCGTCTTTACGGATTCGCGTCATCGTTCTTCTGCACCACGTAAGTGCCCCAGCCGGGCGTGGTGCGGACGGCGGAACTGGTGTCCTATTCAGGCGACGGCTTCGATGTCCGCACGAACCCTGCGACCAGCACGCGCGCTGGCGACCGGATCGAGCTCGGAGTGGATACCCGCAACCTGCACTTCTTCGACCCCGAAAGCGGCCTCGCGATCGAAAGAACGAAATAAGGTCATGCGCCCGCACGTCCGTGCCTTGCGTCCGGGTACTTGGAAATGATT
>DATGJB010000145.1:0-15011 GCA_035295425.1 Chloroflexota bacterium
GCGAGGTGCTGCAGCCGCTCGACGAGCAAGAGGCGCGGGACGTGGCACGGTGGTTTCGAGGGCGTGGCATCCGCTCGCTGGCGGTGTGCTTCATTCATGCCTACGCCAACGGCGAGCACGAACGGCGTATGGCGCAGATTCTGGCTGCGGAGTACCCGGAGGCGTCGGTATCGCTGTCGTCGGGCGTTTTGCCGGAGTATCGGGAGTACGAACGCACCGTCACGACGGTCATCGACGCCTTCGTCAAGCCCTCGGTGGAAACATACGTCGAGCATGCGGCGGACCGGGTGGGCGGCTTGCAGAACGATCGCGGAGTGATTCCATTCCTCATCATGCAGTCCAATGGCGGCGTGCTGAGCGCGACCGAGGTCGCACGGCGCCCCATCTCAACCCTGCTCTCGGGTCCGGCGGCCGGTGCGCTGGGAGCGTCGTGGCTCGCCGGCCTTGCCGGGTTCCCCGACGTGCTGACGGTCGACGCCGGCGGAACCTCGACCGACATCTGCGTGGTCGAGGACGGCGTACCGCATGTCACCACCGAAGGAAAGGTCGGCCGCTTCCCGGTCAAGGTGCCGATGATCGACATCATCACCATCGGCACCGGCGGCGGCTCCATCGCCTGGATCGACGATTCCGGGAGTCTGCGAGTTGGTCCCCGCAGCGCCGGCGCCGATCCCGGGCCGATGTGCTACGGCAAGGGAGGGGACGAGCCGACACTGACCGACGCCAACCTGATCCTTGGCCGCCTGCCTCCTCACCTGCTCGGCGGCGAGGTGCCGCTCGACCTGGAGCGCGCCCGCTTCGGGCTGGAGCGCCTCGCAGCACGCCTCGGAATGGACGCGACGCGCCTGGCGGCCGGCATCCTCGAGATCGCGGACTGGAACCAGGTCAATGCCATTCGGCAGGTAACGGTGAAGAAGGGACTGGATCCTCGCGACTACGCCATGGTCGCGTTCGGCGGCTCCGGTCCGCTGCAGGCGGCGCGCGTGACCGAGCTTCTGGGCCTGCGCACCACGCTCATCCTCCCCCATCCCGGCAATGTCTCGGCCCTCGGGCTGCTGGCCGTCGACCTCAAAGCCGACTACGTTGCCACCAGCGTGCAGCGCCAGGATCGCTTCGACCCGGAAGAGATCGGCCGGCAGCTCGGAAAGCTGCAGGCTGAGGCGGACCGCGACCTGGCGGGCCAGCAGGTCCCCCCCGAACGGCGGCGGTTCGTCTGGAGCGTCGATCTTCGCTACTTCGGTCAGGCCTATGAGATACGGATCGAGCTGCCGTCCGCCGAGATCACGCATGCCGCTCTCCAGGCGGCCGTCGAGCGTTTCCATGACGCGCACGAGCGGCTCTACGGCTACTGTTACCGCGGAACGCAGCTGGTGGAGCTGGTGAACGTCCGTGTCACCGCGTTAGGGTTGATCGATCGCCCGCGGCTGGATCAGTCCAGGGCGGTGACAACAGAGCGTGTCGAGCCCGCCGCGGCCCGACCGGCGTACCTCGGCGGGCAGCTGGCCGTTTGCCCGGTGTACGACCGTGCCACGCTGGCCCCGGGACACGTCATCACCGGCCCGGCCATCATCGAGGAGTACGGGTCGACATCAGTCATCCAGCCCGGTCAGTTGGTTCGTGTCGACGGGCTGATGAATCTGGTCATCACGCCGGACGCCGCCATCCCGGCCGCGCGGCAAGGGGATCACTCATGACCACCGTCACTCCCCCGAGCTCCACTGTGGTGGACCCGATCACGCTTCAGATCGTCGAGGGCACTCTTGCCTCCATCGAGGCCGAGGTCGAGGCGGCAATCGAGCGCACGTCGCGCTCCCCGATGATTCGCGATCAGCACGATTACCGCGCCGGACTGCACGACCGCTTCGCTCGCAAGCTCACCGGGCGCTCGTACTCGGCGATGGTCAATCCGATCATTCGGGATTTCCCGCTCGAAACGATGCGGGAAGGAGACGTCTACTTTCACAACGACGTCTATCTCTCCGAGGGCAGCATCGGCCATCTTCCCGACCTCTGCTCGACGGTGCCGGTCCTCTTCGAGGGTGAGGTGGTGGCGTTCGTCCAGGCCTTCGGGCACCACGACGATATCGGGGGCGCGGTGCCCGGGAGCATGCCGGCCCACGCCACGAGCATCTTCCAGGAGGGACTGATGATCCCTCCCATCAAGCTCTACGACGCGGGGCGCCTCAACACCGAAGCCTACAAGATCATCTTCCGCAACACGCGCCTTCCCGAAGCGCTGCAGGGCGACATCGACGGCGAGATCGCCGCCTGCCGGATGGGCGCGCAGCGCATGGTGGAGCTCTTCGCGCGCTACGGACGGGAGACGGTTGAGGCCTGCTTCCAGGCCATTCTCGACAAGTGCGCCGGCACCTACCGCCGCGAGATCCTCCCCAAAATCCCCGACGGCACGTACGTGTGGGAGGACTACATCGAGCACGATGGGGTCGGCGAGCCGAAGCTGCACCCGATCCGCATGACGATGACCAAAATGCCGGAGCGGATCACGCTCGACCTACGGGGCACGCACCCGCAGACGCGAGGACCGATCAACTGGCCGGGAAATTACGCTGAGGGCCGTTTCCTGAAGAAGTGGATAGCGGTCGCGCTGCGCAACCTGGCCGACACGCCGGAGCGAGCCGCCGAGCTCGACATCAACGAAGGGATCTGCGACGTCATCGACATCATCTTTCCGGAGGAGCCCACGATCGTGAGCCCGCGCTTCCCGGCGCCGACCAACGCGCGATCGTTCACCATCCTCCGGTTGATCGGCATCTTTGTCGGCGTGCTGGCCCACGCCGTGGAAGGCCGGATGCCGGCCGACCAGGAGACGATTCGCTACTGGGGGCTGCACGGTTTCGAGCCGGACGGCACCTTCTTCCTGCTGCGCGAGGTGCTGGGTGGCGGCTCAGGTGGCCGCTACTACGCCGACGGCAGCGACGTCATCCACATCGTCCCCGATTCGAAGAATCTGCCGGCGGAGTTCGCCGAGACCCGCTTCCCCATCATCGTCGAGCATCTGGGGCTCGCCACCGATTCCGGCGGCGCCGGCAAGCGCCGCGGCGGACTCGGCTATCAGAAGGACATCCGGCTGCTGCAGGACGCCTACTTCATCTCGACCGCCGACCGCTCTATCCTCAGCTGT
The DNA here is from genome assembly GCA_035295425.1 of Chloroflexota bacterium. Taxonomy (GTDB): domain Bacteria; phylum Chloroflexota; class UBA5177; order UBA5177; family UBA5177; genus DATGJB01. The sequence continues at coordinate 3,143 of DATGJB010000145.1, forward strand.
TACGGTGTGGCCGGCGGCAAGGCGGGACTGCCCTACCGGGCGATCGTCAACCCCGACACGCCCGAGGAGCGCCACCTCCCGGGGTTGAACGACGACCTGCTGCTGAAGAAGGGCGACCTGCTCCGGCTGATGACGACCGGTGGCGGCGGCTGGGGCGATCCGCTGGAGCGCGAGATCGAGCTGGTCCTGCTGGACGTGATCCAGGGCAAGGTCTCGCCCCGCAGCGCTCGCGAGGACTACGGCGTGGTGCTGGTGGGTGAAGGCGACGGGATGGCCGTCGACGAAGAAGCAACTCGATCGCTGCGCGGCCGACTGAGGGCGGGCAGACCCGCGTCGGAGCTCATCGACCGCGGACCCGGCTACAAAGCCTTAGCGGCCGCGATCGGTTAGGTGCCGGCATGACAGTCCCAAAGTACTACGAGCTCTTCAATCCGGTATTGGGGGCGATCAAGCGACTGGGTGGCTCCGCTTCGATTCAGGAGCTGAATGAGGAAGTGCTGAAGGAACTGCAGCTGTCCCCGCAGGAAGCCTCCACGCCGCATGGGGACAGAGGCACGGAAGTGGCATACCGGCTCGCCTGGGCGCGGTCGTATTTGAAGGCCTATGGTGTCCTGGCAATCTCCGGGCGAGGCGTCTGGTCGCTAACCGGAGAAGGGGCAGAGGCGGATTCCGTCGACCCCGAGGCCGTGGTACGTCGGGTAAGGGAGCTCTACTACGAACGTCGGAGCACACGGGGCGAGACGAAGGGTGAGGTGCCGACCGAGGAGCTCGAGGCAGACCTGGAGATGAGCTGGCGCGAGCAGCTTCAGACGATCCTTCTAAACTTGTCGCCGGATAAGTTCGAGAGACTTTGCCAGAGGCTGTTGCGCGAATCCGGATTCGTGCAAGTCCGAGTTACCGGGAAGTCCGGCGATGGCGGCATCGACGGCGTCGGCGTTGTGCGCATTGGAGGGCTACTAGGTTTCTCAGTCTTGTTCCAGTGCTAACGCTACGCGGGAAGCGTTGGGGCGGGCGTCATTCGAGATTTCCGGGGAGCGATGATCGGGCGTGCTGATCGCGGACTGGTGATAACCACGGGCACGTTCAGCCGCGAGGCGCTCGCTGAAGCCACGCGAGATGGGGCACCCCCCATCGAACTGGTCGATGGAGAAGAACTTCTTGACAAATTGCATGAGCTCCGTCTGGGTGTGGACGTCCGAACGATCGAAGAAACCCGCGTGCTTCCCGAGTGGTTCGCCGACGTGTAGCGGCAAAGTGCCCCTCCCGCTCCAGCGCTGCTCGAACATTGTTCATTGGCCCAGGCGGTACGGGCCGCGAAGATCTGAGCACAAGCTCGGATTCCTCCCGGGGGCCGATGTCCGGTCTGATCAACCGGTGTCAACATTACTCGTGAGAGGCTCTACGTCCTTACGCCGACCAGCTCGAGCGGCGGGAGAACTGCCTCGATCTCGGCGCGGTGCGGCTCGAGGAACGGCGGCAGGGAGAGCTTCTCGCCGAGGTGCGCGACATCTTCGTCGGTAGCGAAGCCCGGCCCGTCGGTCGAGATCTCAAAGAGCACGCCACCCGGCTCGCGGAAGTACAGCGCGCGGAAGTAGTAGCGATCGATCACCGGCGTGACGTTCAAACCGGCCCGGGCGACGTGCTGCTGCCACTGCCGGTGCTGCTCGTCGTCGGGGGTCCGGAACGCCACGTGGTGGACGCCCCCTATGCCGGTCTGCGCCGGACGAAGCCCCGGCTGAACCGCCAGGTGAACCTCCGTACCAAGGCCGCCGGCGCCGGTCTCGAAGACGAATACGCGCTCGCCACCGGAAAGCACGTACTCACCCGCCGCGCGGAACCCCATGACGTCTCTCAGCACATGTTGCGTGGGCTCGAGCCGCCGTGCCGTCAGTGTGACCGTGCCGAAGCCTCGAATCGCATGCTCGACCGGAACTGGACCGTTTCGCCACGGGGTGATTCCCGGCCGCTCGCCGGCGATCAGCTGCAGGCGCTGCCCTTCCGGATCGGTAAATGGCAGGACCGGCCGCCCATGACGTTCCTCGACCTGGCCGTACCGTACACCCTCTGCGTCGAAGCGGCGACGCCACCAGTCCAGCGCTTCCTCGCCAGGCACCGCGAAGCCGATCGCCGAAACGTCGCCGGAGCCGGAGACATGCGCCGGAACATCCGGCCACTCGAAGAAGGTCATCTCGGTCCCCGGCGTGCCGACCTCATCCCCATAGAACAGGTGATACGTCGACGGAACATCCTGGTTGACCGTCTTCTTGATAAGGCGCAGGCCGAGCACCCGCGTGTAAAAGTCGAGATTGCGCGGGCCACTGCCCGACACCGCGGTGATGTGGTGGATTCCACCAAGCTCCATAGTTTGCTCCTGAGAAAAGGGCGGATCAACGATCCATCCGTACTGCCGACAATCTAAGTTTAGTACTAAACGTTCAATTCGGCAAGGGGTGACCGATCTCCGGCTTTCGGGGTAGAGTACGGGCGGAGACACCGTATGTTCTGTAAACATTGCGGGGCTCGTATCCCCGCCGACTCGGTTTTCTGTTCCAAATGCGGCGTGGCGCAGGACGACCGCGGGGCGCCGGCGAGCACCCGGCGAGGGCCGGCCGTGTGGCAGATCATTCTGCTGCTCCTGCTGGGGCCGCCCGGCTGGCTTGCGCTGTTTGTCTGGTGGGCCACGACCTGGAACCGCGAGACGGCGCTCCTGGTCTTCGGCTTCATCTTCCCACCACTCTGGGTGCCGCTGGTCTGGGGCCTCCGGCTCGCCACCTGGCTCAAAGTGGCTCTGACCGCGGGAATCGTCGCCGGCAACACGGTCTGGCTGTTCAACCTGACGCACACCTGGACGGCCCCGGCGGTCGCCCTGGTGGTAACCATGATCCTGGGGCTCGCCTGGATCGTGAACGGCATGAGGACCGTGCCGAAAGCCGATCCCTACATAACGGCCCTCTGCACCGAGATCCAGCGCGATCTCGATGCCTGCCACGACCTCATCGCCCAGATCGAGGACGATCTTCTCCTCACACCGGCCGGAGCGCCCATTACCCGCAAGTACGCGCACGCCCTGGAGATGCGGGCACAGGGCGCCGATCTCTGGGATCGGGCCGAGACCGAGCCGGAGCTGGTGCAGGCCAGGCGCAGCGTCGGGAGCGCTCTCAGCGAGCTACGTGAGGTACGGCGAGAGGCGCGGGTAGCGGGCTTGTAACAGTGGGCCGTTCGGCGGGGCCTGCGAGTCCTCAGCTGCCGGCCGCGAGGGAGACGACTACGGTGTCAATGGCCCGTTGCCGCCACCATGATGATTATCGCCACGATGAGCGCGGCGATACAGGTGGCGAGCACCTTCACCTTCTGGCCCCAGTTAGTCCACCGCCAGGCCAACAGTGCTCCAAGGGGAGCCAGAGCGATGATCAAGAAGGCGGTAATGAACGTGGGCAGCGAAGGATCGATGTACCACGGGTTCTGCGGTGACGCCGTCTCGGCGGTGGCCAGGCGCGCTCTCGCCGCCGCCAGCAGGTGGCCGGCGTCGCGATACAGCGGTTGCTCGGCCACGAGCTGCCCGAGATTCGCGACAGCGGACTGCAGATCCGTTGCCGCCAGCTGCTTCCTGGCATCGTCATAGAGGCGAGCATAGCGATCGTCCGCCTCCTTCTCATCGACGCGCGCCGTCTCCACCGCGGCCGGGCTGGCATCCGACGTCGCCATCTTCACGCCGGCAGCCGCCCCTTCATCAGTCTTGATGTCGACGGACTGCTTGCCGAACTGTTGGGGAGGATCCTTGCGAGGTAGGTCGCGCAACTGCTCGAGCAGACGCTGCACCCCGGGATGGAAGTACGATCGGGTCAGCTCGCACGCCTGGCGCCGAGTCAGCGGGACCAGTGACTCCGGTAGATCGCCCGCAGCCGGCATGCTTGCGCCGTGGATCAAGATGGGAATCACCCGCACATCGGGACGCCGCAGGCCGGCCTCGATCTCACGTCGCACGTAGTCCTCAGGGCTGTCGAGCCGGCGGTGGCCCGCTGGATCGGTCACGGAGAGCCAACGCGGACCGATGAGCGTTAGCATTGCGTCGCAGGCGTTCAGCTTCTCCTCCAGCACTGCCTCGAAGTCCACGCCGTACTCGATGCTGTCGACGTCCATAAAGACGTGCTCCTCCCCGAGACGAGTGGAGAGGGTGTCGTACAGACGATCGGCCACGTCTTGCGTATCGTCGCGCCGGTAGCTGATGAAGACGGTCGGAGTGTTGCCTCCGTCGAAGACGCGAGCGGAGAAACGTCTCAATCCCTGCCCCTGTCCAGTGCCAATCGGCGCTCCGTGCGACTATCGTACCACCCCAATTCGAGCCGCACCACAGACTATCCCGATTCAGCTCACAACGCCGGGGCGCGCAGCGACGAGCCCACCCTCCGGTTCCCCACCGGTGGTTGAAGCTCGTGTGAATCCGCCGGACCGTAGCTCGCGATGCGGTCACGCACTCGAAGGTCGGGGTACTGCTCGTAGCGCTGTCGGAGACGCGGGAACGCCCCATCGCCGGCCGGCTCCCGTGCTGCCAGCTCGTCAAGCAAATGGCACGGTGTTGGGAGCCGCGAGCGTCGTGGGAAAGGCGCTCCCCTTCCGCACGATCACACACGTAGGGTTCGTGGCTCCGGTCCCGAACCGCCTGCGGCATCCCGCAACACCGACAACGATAGCGTCGACGCCGTCGGCAGGCAGTTCGCGGTCTCGTGTCCACCAGCCACGCTGCAGCCGCTCCCGATCCACGGCGCTCCTCCTCTTCACCGGCATACGCGGCTAGGGTAGAGGACACTGCTGACAAATATTCAATAAGTGAAGTACTCGACAGTCCTCTCAGCTCGGAGGGCAGCGTCCCGCCACGTATCTAGGCCGGCACGACTTCATCCGCCACGACGATCGTCCAGTCGCCGATGTTTTTGACCGTCGAGGTCGGAACGACCTTCTCGCGGTGCTGCAGGCGATCCACCAGACCACCGGCGAGCACGTAGCCGCGAACGTCGCCGGTGCTGAAGTCGGCGTCGATGTCGGCGACGGTGCCGATCTCGGTACCACTCTCCGTCACTACCCGCAGTCCTTCCACTGCCCGGCGAACCACCGTGTCGGCGATAGCGTCAAGCGCTTTCTCCTCCGCCATTCGATCGGCCGCTTCGATCGTGACCGCATCGGGCCCGATCGACTTGATACCGGCCAGAAGCTATGCCCGGTGCTCGGCGAAGAGCCCGCCGCCTCGCACTCGCAGACCCACGACCTCCTGACTGGAGAGACGCACGTACAGGTCGTCGATCGTGCCCAGCTCTTGCGCACTGCCAACGTCGAGGACCTGCCGCCCTCGCAGATCGTGAAAATTCACCGCCCGGCTCCTTCTTCGGCCACCATGCTCTCGGGGCCGCCCGCTCGCGACAGGTCCGGAGCAAGGTCCATGCCGGTGCTCGCTCGGCGTGGTAGCCCGACCTCATCCGCGGCGGTCCGCCTCCCAGTCCGGCGTGCGGTGCCCGGCGTAAACGCCTCTTCTACCGACTGGGGAAAGGCGGGGCCTGGCGTGAACGCCTCTTCTACCGATTGGGGAAGGGCGGGGCCCGGCGTGAACGCCTGTGGTACCGATTGGGAAAGGGCGGGACAATGGAGGCATGGACAGGACGGTGCTCTTCGTCGGCGTCACCACCGGGCAGTCGATTATCAACCGGCTCTTTCCCCGCTGGATGGACGAGATGGGAATCGCGGCGCGGATCGAGGGCGTCGATCTGCCGCTGGACGCCGGACCGCACCTCTATCGAGCAGTCGTGGAACGGATTGCGGGCGACGGCCGGATCGCCGGCGCCGTGGTCACCACGCACAAGCTACGGCTGTACGAGGCGGCGCACGACCTCTTCGCCGGCGCCGACCCCCTTGCCACGCTGTGCCGGGAGGTGAACGGTATTTCGAAACGTGGCACGGAACTCATCGCCCACGCCCTCGATCCGCTGTCCTGCCGGGCGACGCTCGACACCATGCTCGGCGCGGCGTACTGGATCGACCATGACGCCGACGTCCTGTGCCTGGGAACAGGTGGCGCGGCGACGGCCGTTGCCGTCAGCCTGCTCTGTGACCTCGAGGCCGGTTGCGGCGAGCTTGCTCCGTCCCGAGCGATACCACACCGCTTGCTGTTCGTGGATATCGAGGAAGCACGGCTACGCGGCCTTCGCCGGGTCATCGAGACGGCGCGGCCCGATGCGCCGGTCGAATACCACAACCACGAGTCGTCGGCTCAGAACGGTGCGCTGCTTCAGTCGCTCGCACCGGAGTCACTGGTGATCAACGCCACGGGTATGGGGAAGGACCGACCGGGCTCGCCGCTGACCTCGGCGGCGACCTTTCCGGAGTGCGCGGTGGTCTGGGACCTGAACTACCGGGGCAGACTGACGTTTCTCAATCAGGCAGGCGTGCAGCAGCGCTCCCGCCGGCTACAGGTGCATGACGGCTGGCTGCTCTTCCTGCACGGCTGGACGGCGGCGCTGAGCGTGGTGCTGAGCTGCGACATGGCGGGCAGCATGTTCCCACGCCTGGCGGCGATTGCCGAGGAGGTTCGGGCGAACACACAGCTTCCCCTCCACGGAACGGGCCGTTCCCAGACGTGACGCGACCCGGGCCTTCGCAGCGTTGATAGGTCGCTCGTGCCTCTGGAATCGAGCGGCCCTTGTCCTTGCCGGAGACGAGCGCCGGTGGCTGCAACCTTCCACGTTCGCGGTGTATCCGCGGGGAGCCGGGTAGCGCGGCAGCGCCTCCTACTCGTAGCCGGGTGGGCGCTCGTAGCCACCGAAATGCTCGGCGAGCAGCCGCGCAAAATGGATCGGGGTGCGGTCCTCGAGGTACGGTCCCACCGCCTGCAGGCCGATCGGCAGACCGCCGCCTGTCCTGCCCGCCGGAAAGGCAGTCGCCGGCTGGCCACTGAACGTCGCGATACCGGGGTAGACCGCCAGCCGCCAGTAGTCGACCCGTGCCCCGCCGATCGTGAAGCCACGCTGCTCGTCGCCCTCCGGTTGGTGCCGGAAGGCAGGCACGATGGCGGCAGGCGTGAGCAGCACATCCCACTCGCGGAAGAAATCCCGGTACGACTCGCGGTAGCGCTCGCGTTCGGCCAGCAATTCGAGAAAGCGGTGGGCGCTGAGCCTCAGTCCCGCGGCCCGCGCCACACCGAGCTCGTCCCCGCCGGCTTGCAGGCTCGCCGCTTCCGCGCGAGCCTCCTCCTCCGATTGCGCGGCGTTGAACGAGAACATCGCCGCCATCAGCGTGTGGTAGAGCAGGTGGTGTCGCCAGAGGTCGGCCATTGCCTCAGGTTGAGCCCGGCCGGTACGAGCTCCAAGCCGTTCGAGCTCAGCGGCGAGGTCTTCGAGACAGCGGCACACCTCGGGATCCACCGGCTGCCAGTCAATCCAGGGCAGTACTGCCACACGGTACTCATCCAGCCGCTCGTGTCTGGGCGGCGGTAGCTCGATCCGCCACGGCTCCTCACCGGTCTCAGGCCCTGCCATGACCTCGAGCGCCAGCTCGAGATCCGCCGCCCCCCGGGCCAGCGGGCCCATGACGTTCAGCACCGCGCCGGGATTGGGCAGCGTGGCTCCCGGGAACTGGCCGCTGCGAGGCAGCAGCGAATCGCTGGGACGGTGGCCGTAGATGCCGCAGAACGCGGCCGGCAGCCGGATCGAGCCGCCGATGTCACTGCCGATCTCCAGCGGCGAGAGCCCGGCGGCAACCGCGGCGGCGCCGCCGCCGGTACTGCCGCCCGGCGTTCGTTCCAGGTCCCAGGGATTGTTGCTTCGACCGAAGAGCTTGTTCTCGGTTTGCCAGTCGCCGGTGTACGGCGGGAGATTCGTCTTACCGAGAATGACCGCGCCGGTGGCACGCAAGCGCGCCACCGCCGGCGCATCGACGGTCGCTATCTGATCCCTGCGGCGGCGCAGCCCGGACGTGGTCGGCAATCCGCGCACGTCGATCGAATCTTTGATGGTAACCGGCAACCCGAGTAGTGGGCGTCGATCACTCCGAGTGCGCTCGGCGTCGGCTTCTCGGGCAGCGCGCCGCGCCGCCTCGGGATCTAGCGTGACTACCGCGTTCAGCGCCGGATTGAAACGCGCGATGCGTTCGAGATGCAGGTCGATCAGCTCGAGCGACGACATGCGGCCCGACCGCAGGTCGAGCAGCATCTCCTGCGCCGGCGCGAAGGCATCGATCACGCCGGCCCTCATGTCGGAAGCGATACCTCGCGCATCCAGGGAGGTAGCGGCATGCCAAGCCGGTTCATCTCCCAGCTGAGCGTCTCGCGCAAGCCCTCTTCCAGCGGTGTGACGCCGAAGCCCAGTTCGCGCCGTGCTTTCGCGTTAGAGCCAAGATACGTCACGCCGGCATAGGAACGCAGCGCGTCCGCGGAGTACGTCTCGGGGAGCGGGACGAACCGTCCGAGGAACGCCGCGAACGGGGCGGCGGCACGCAGCAGGGCACCCGGAGGGTGGATGCGTGGAGCAGCGATGCCGGTGATCTTCTGGGCAATTGCAAGGGCGTCGATGAGGGTGTGGACGTCGCCGCCAATGATGTAGCTCTCTCCAGGCGTCCCCCGCTCCATTGCCAGGATGTGACCGTAGGCGATGTCGTCCACGTACGCCCAGCAGTACGCGGTGCCGCGCGGCGTGGCGCGGAGCCGCAGTCGCAGATAGTCGACGAGCATCTGGTGCACGAGGCTGGTGTCGCCCGGGCCGTAGGTCAGCCCAGGCAGGACGATCATCAGCGGCAGCCCGGCTTTGATCATCGGCTCCGCAACCTCGTAATGTGCTTCCCACTTCGTGCGGTCGTAGGTGGTGAGATGGCGGCCCCGAAAACGGTAGCTCTCATCCGGTACACGCCCGTGGGTGTCAGAGAACACGGCAAGCGTGCTGGTGTAGACGCCGCGCGGGATTTCCAGCTCAGCCATCAGCTCGAGTACCTGCCGCGTGCCGTCGACATTGACGGCTCGTGCCTGTCGAGTATCCCGGGCGCCGAGCTTGTACCAGCCGGCGACGTGGAAGACGCCGTCCGCGCCGTTCATGGGAGCGCGCATCGAGTCACGCTGCGTGATGTCACCGGGGTGCACCTCGACGCCGAGGGCGGTCAGATCGGCCGCCTTCGACGGATCGCGGACGATCGTCACGACCCGGTGATCTCGCTCGACCAGCTGCCGGACGAGGCGGCCGCCAATGAACCCCGTCGCCCCCGTGACGAAATATCTCACCGCGCGGCGTCCCTCCGAACCGCGCGACCCAGGTCGGCAACGAACGTCGCCGCCGCACTTTCGCGGGACGCGGGCGCCGATTGGGCGATGGCGTCGATAAGTGCGCTCCCCACGATGATCCCGTCGGCGAATGTACCAATCGCTCGGGCCTGTTCCGGGCCGGCAACCCCGAATCCTACCGCCACCGGCAGGTCGGTCGTGGCACGGACCCGCTCGATCAGGGGCCGCGCGGTAGTCGTGACATCGCCACGCGCCCCGGTCACGCCCGCCACGCTGATGCAGTAAATGAAGCCGGAGGCAGCGGCGCAGATCCGCCGGATACGCTCGTCGGTCGAGGTGGGCGCGACCAGCTGAATCACATGCAGCTTGCACGCCCGCGCCACTGCGATGAGTTCATCCGCCTCCTCAACCGGCAGATCGGGCACGATCAAGCCGCTCACTCCGGCGTCGGACGCGGCGCGGCAGAACGCCGCCAGTCCATAGGCGTGGATCGGATTGTAGGCGCCCATGAAGAGCAGCGGGCGGTCGATCCGCGCCCGCACCTCGGCCGCGAACCGCAGGCAGTCGGCCGGCGTGACGCCGGCCTCCAGCGCGTTGTGCTGCGAGCGCTGGATGACCGGGCCGTCCAGGAGGGGATCGGAGAAAGGAATGCCGATCTCCAGCGCATCGGCCCCGGCGCGGAGCACCGCCACGGCCAGATCGACGAAGGCCGCCGGTTCGGGGAAGCCGCCGGTAAGGTACGGAATGAGTGCGGCCCGTTCCTCGGTCCGACTTCGGACGAACAGCGCGTCGAGCTCGTTTCGGACCTCGATCATCACCGCTGCTCGAGCATCGGCCGCACCTGCGCCACGTCCTTGTCGCCGCGGCCGGAGAGATTGATCAGAATCGAGGCGCCGCTTGCTTCTCCCGAGGCAAGCGCCAGGGCGTGGGAAACGGCGTGGGCGCTTTCCAGCGCGGGAATAATCCCTTCCCGGCGCGACAGCTCTTCGAACGCAGCCAGCGCCTGCGCGTCGTCCACCGAGACGTAGGTGGCGCGGCCCGATTCCTTGTAGTAGGCGTGCTCCGGTCCGACACCCGGGTAGTCGAGCCCGGCGCTCACGCTGTGCGTCCCGGCGATCTGCCCGTGCTCATCCTGCAGGACGTAGGTTCGGGCCCCGTGCAGCACCCCCCGGACACCGTGTACCAGCGTCGCGGCGTGGTCTCCCAACCCGCTGCCGCGCCCGCCGGCTTCCACGCCGACCAGGCGGACCGCCGCATCGTCGACGAACGGATGGAACACCCCCATCGCATTGCTGCCGCCCCCGACGCAGGCGACCACGAAGTCCGGCAACCGGCCGGTTCGATCGAGCATCTGGGCGCGGGCCTCACGGCCGATGACGGACTGGAAATCACGGACCATCGTCGGATACGGATGCATACCGACCACCGAGCCAATCAGGTAGTACGAGTCGGCAACGTTGGTCACCCAGTCCCGGAACGCTTCGTTGATAGCGTCCTTGAGCGTCGCGGTGCCGGCGCTTACCGGAACGACCTCCGCGCCCATCAGCTGCATGCGGAACACGTTCAACGCCTGCCGCTCCACGTCGACCGATCCCATGTAGACAATGCAGTCGAGACCGAGCATGGCGCAGACGGTGGCAGCAGCCACGCCGTGCTGTCCGGCGCCGGTCTCCGCGATGATGCGCTTCTTGCCCATGCGCGCGGCCAGCAATCCCTGCCCGAGCGCCGCGTTGATCTTGTGCGCCCCGGTGTGAGCGAGGTCCTCGCGCTTGAGGTAGATCTCGGCGCCGCACCGGTCGCTCACATTGCGCGCATGGTAGAGCGGAGTGGGCCGGCCGACGTAGTCACGCAGGAGATCCGCGAGCTGCGCCTGGAAGCCGGCGTCCTGCCGGTAGGTTTCGTAGGCGTCGGCGAGCTCCTCCACCGCGCTCATCAGCGTCTCGGGAGCGTACCGCCCGCCGAATTCCCCGAAGTGGCCCGGATCGTCAAAGTGGGCGGCGAAGCCCTCCTGCCTGACAGTCAACGAAGGCGCTTCCTTTCTCGTCGCGAGGTTACGGGAGCCATCAAACAGCCGGCAGATGGTGGGGCCGCCGGCTCATGCCGGCGCATCCGCTGAGTCCCGCCCGAGTGGTACTCACGTGGGACGATCTCTGGACGAAACGCGGCATTACCTCGCCGAATTGCAGCATGTGAACTATTGTAGGGCGGCATGGAAAATGAGGTTCGGAGCTTCAAGTGGCCGCGGCGGAGCACACGTGTGGGCCGGACGCATCTCCATTTCGGGCCTCGAAGCACGAGGAGCTGGTGAAGTGAACGTCATCGTGGTGCTCGATTGTCGGGACCCGGTCTCGCTCGGGAGGTTCTGGGCGGAAGCGCTCGGTTACCGCCAGGCGAGCAACGAGGAGCCGTATCTCGCGCTCGATCCAGCGGAGCCAGGACAGCCGGAGATCCTGCTGCAGCGGGTGCCGGAACCGAAGTCGGGAAAGAACCGCATGCACCTCGATCTGCGGGTCGACCGGCTGGAAGAGGAGCGTGACCGGCTACTCCGGATCGGAGCCACGCAGCTCGGGGACGAGATCGAGGAAGCCGGGTTCCGCTGGTTTGTGATGCTGGATC
>DATGJB010000146.1:0-42248 GCA_035295425.1 Chloroflexota bacterium
CCGGACAGGGCCGTCCGGGGCTTCAGAGTATGGCGCCCACCGCGTCGTAGGGTGACACGGTGGCGTGGCCACGGCCGTAGGAAGACATGGTATAGCGGACACAGCGGTCCAGGGCTTCATGTGTTGGGGACGCTATCTTCCGTGGCGGCACCACGCGATGAACTGATGGCGCGCTCGACGACGGGATGAACGCATGCAAGTGCCCCGGAACGGCGTGGCGAACTGCCTGTCGATTTCCGACTCCTGACAGTTACCGGCCGCTTGATACAGTGGTTCATGACCCAGAAACGTTCCATCGACCCCCAGGACCTCTACCGCCTCAAGCTCATCTCCGACGCGCAGATCGCGCCGGACGGTAGCCGGATCGCCTTCGTTATGAAGCGTCCGGACGAAGCCAAGAATGACTACATCAGCAATATCTACGTGGTGGATCTGGAAGGAAACGTCTCCCAGTTCACCTCCGGCGACAAGGACAGCGCGCCGCGCTGGTCGCCAGACGGAAAATGGCTGGCCTTCCTCTCGGGGCGCAAGGACAAGGCCCAGGTCCACCTGCTGTCCACCGGGGGTGGTGAAAGCCAGGCGCTGACCGAGCGCAAGCTGGGGGCCGGCGTACCCCATTGGTCACCCGACAGCTCGAGCATTGCCTTCATCGGCATGGTCTCGACCGAGCCCGAGGAACAGAAGGACGACGTCTCCGACAAGGATGAGAAAAGGGCCGCACCAACCAAGATCGTGCATCGCTCTTCCTACAAAATGGACGGCGTCGGGTATATCGGCAACCGGCGCCGCCATATCTTCGTGGTCGACGTCGCCTCCAGGCAGCTCGACCAGCTCACCGAGGGGGACTTCAACGAGAACACTCTCGCCTGGTCGCCCGACAGCGCCCATCTGGCGTTTGCCTCCAACCGGCAACCCGACTGGGACGTCTCAACCGTCTCCGATCTCTACGTCATCCCCCGGGCAGGCGGCGAGGCCCGGCAGCTCACCTCCGGCCAGGCCTACGGCAACCCGGTGTTCAGTCCGGATGGGAGCCGTATCGGCTTTGCCGGGAGCGATCGCGATGATCATCTCACCTATTTCGCGCCGGAGCGGCTTTACAGCATGGATCGTTCCGGCGGTGACGTGCGCGGCGAGCAGGGGGAGTGGGACGGTCAGCTGGGCGATGACGTGAGTAGTGACATCGCGCCGGGCGATCACGAGATCATCCTGGTCTGGCGCAACGACGGCATCCACTTCCTGGCCACGGTGCGCGGCGAGGCGAACGTGTATCGGAGCGCCGGCGGGCGGGTACAGCCTGTCACCTGCGGCCACCACGCCATCGTCGACTTCTCGATGGCGCGGGACGGCACCATCGCCTGCTCGCTGTCCGACCTCACGCACCCGGCCGAAGTCTATCTGTGGCGCGAGGGCCGGCTCACCCAGCTGACCAGGGAGAACCAGGCATTTCTGGACGAGGTATGGATCGGTGTGCCGGAGCGGCTCGACTACGTCGGCGCCAATGGCGAGCGTAGCGAAGGATGGCTGCTCGCGCCACGTGATGCGGCCTCAGGCAAGCGGCCGCTCATCGTCTACATCCACGGTGGCCCGATGGTCGCGTACGGTGAGGCGTTCTTTTTCGAGTACCAATTTCTGGCGGGCCAGGGGTTCGGCGTCTGGTACCCAAACATTCACGGGTCCTCGAGCTACGGGCGCGAGTACCAGCTCAGCATCCACGCCGACTGGGGCAACCTCGACTACCAGGACATTCTCGCCGGCAGCGAGGAAGCGGCTTCCCGTCCCTGGGTCGATCCGGACCGGCTCGGCGTCATCGGCGGCAGCTACGGCGGGTACATGACGGCCTGGGTGATCGGCCACACCGATCGATTCAAGGCAGCAGTCGTCGAGCGGTGCCTCTGCAACATCGTCAGCTTCTTCGGCACGATGGATTACGGCTTCGCCTGGAATCGCCAGACCCGCGTCTACCCTGAGGACGACGTCCAGAAGCTATGGGACATGAGCCCTCTCAAGTACGTGAAGAACATTCAGGCTCCGGTCATGGTCATCCACTCAGAGGGCGATGACCGCACCCCGCTCGAACAGGGCGAGCAGATGTTCAACGCGCTGCGCCGCCTCGGCAAGGAAACCAGGTTCGTCCGCTTCCCCGAGGAGAGCCACGGCCTCTCCCGGATCGGGAAGCCCTCACGGCGTGTCGAGCGGACGGGCTACATTCGCGACTGGTTCAGGCAGTACCTGTAGACCCGGTGAGCCGTCCCGCTGCGCGGTGCCGGCTCCGCGGGAGGTCTCAGGCCCAGCTACTCGCTTCGGTCAGCGCCTCGATGTCCTCCGGCGTCAGGTGCACGTCCACCGCGCCCGACAGGTCCCGCCACTGCTCGACCGTGTTGGCCGATGTGATCGGCGCCGTGATGCCGGGCCGCGCCAGGAGCCAGGCAAGCGACACCTGGGCGGCATTCGCCTCATGCCGCGCCGCGACCTCGTCGATACAGTCGAGCAGCCTGAACCCCTCGTCGTTCATGTAGCGATTCCGCACTCCCTCAGCCCTCCCTGACTGCGGCAGGGGTTGGCCGCGACGGTACTTTCCGGTGAGGAAGCCGGCCGCCAGCGGCGAGTAGGGGATCACGCCGATCCCCTGATCCAGGCACAGCGGCTCCAGCTCGGATTCGAAATCGCTCCGCTCCGCCAGGCTGTACTGCGGCTGCAGGCTGTCGTACCGGGCCAGGCCGGCTCGATCGCTCACCCAGAGTGCTTGCATGAGACGCCACGCCTGGTAGTTCGAACAGCCGGCGTAGCGCACCAGGCCCCGCTCGATCAGATTGTCGAACGCCCCCAGCGTCTCCTCCAGCGGCACCTCTCGATCGTCCGAGTGCGACTGGTACAGGTCGATGTAGTCGATCTGCAGACGCCGCAGCGACGCCTCCACCGCATCCAGAATGTGCTTCCGGGAGAGACCCACGTCGTTCGGGCCGGGTCCCATCGTGCCCCGTACCTTGGTCGCGATCACCAGCTGCTGCCGGTTTCCACGCTGCTTCATCCAGCGGCCGATAATCTCCTCGGCCACGCCTCCCGGATTCCCTTCCGCCCAGCGTGAGTAGACGTCCGCCGTGTCGATGAAGTTGCCCCCATCCTCCACGAATGCGTCCAGCACCTCGAAGGCGTGCGCCTCGTCGGTGGTCCAACCAAATTGCATCGTTCCCATGCACAGCGCGGACACTTTCAGCCCGGTGCGTCCCAGTCTTCGGTATTCCATGGCGGCTGGTTCTCCCCTCGATCTCTCTCCTCCAGCCTACCCCGAAAGGCGTACCGCTCCGTACTGCGAAAGAACGATTTGTGGCCGTTTTCCCCTATTTGACCCGGTATTTCGCCCGCAAGGTTCCTGGGATGTGTCATACTCTCACTACCCTTAAGCGGAGAAACCAGCATGATTCGTGTTGCGCTCGCCGACCGGGAGCACCTACTGGTACAGGCTCTCTCCCATCTCGTCGCGGCTGAGGCCGACATGGTCGTCACCGGCCTCTACACCGACGGCGAGACGCTCCTCCGTGAGCTGGCGACGAAGGAAGCCGACGTCGTGCTCATGGATCCGATGAAGCTGAGCCCGATGGGCATGGAAATGGTTCGGCAGATCATCGCCAGCTACCCACGCAGCCATGTCGTCGTGCTGACGGCAAGCCAGCAGGAGCAGCAACTCTTCGCGGCAGTCCGTGCCGGCGCGCGGGGCTATCTGCCAAAGAGCGCGGATATCACCGAAGTCCTCGAGGCAATCCGGGCTGTCGCCTACGGCGAAGCGCTCATCAGCCCCGAGCTCGCGGTTCAGCTCCTGGACGAGTTCGCCCGCCTCAGCTACCAGCAGACCGGTCTCACTGCCCGGGAGCGTGACATCCTGAATGCGATCGTCCAGGGCGACAGCAATCGGGAGATCGCCCAGCTCCTGGGACTGAGTGAGAAGACCGTAAAGAACTACGTCAGCGACATTCTCAGCAAGCTCGGTGTGCGCGACCGCACCGAAGCCGCGGTCCATGCGCTCAACATGGGCCTGGTTACCCAGGGCGATTGGCGTCTCTCTCTCGCCAGGCGGCGAGAGAGCGCATAGCGTCAGGTTTTTCTATACTAACTTGGCGCTTGAAGGCGCGGGGCGTTGGGTGCACAATGGACCCCGTCCTCCACCGCGGCGTGCCGGCCGCGCCCCCTGACCCACTTCGCCTGCGGAGACCTCCATGTCGTTCTATGTCCTTTTCCTGCTGCTCATTGTGGTCGCGGTCTACTGGTTCATGACGCAGATTCTGCCGGAGCGCCGCCAGGACTCCCTGCTACGCCCCTCCCTCGCCGGAGGGTTGCTGGACCAGATCAACGAGCGGCGACATGCACTCGGGCTGGTCATACTCGAGATGGACGACGATCTGATGACGGTCGCCGAGCGCAAGGCAGCGCACCAGCTCATGACCGGCCAGAGTGCCGAAGGGTGGGAGTACCCGCGCGAGTACGCCATGATGCTGGGCCACAGCCTCCTGATGGAGGCGCTGATCACCGGACCTGCCGCTTCCATGGGTGAGAAGATTGTGCGCCAGCGCGACATCTTCGACGGTGAGTGGATCCGCTGCGGTATCGGCGTGGCGGGCGGGCAGTCCGGTCAGATCGTGGTCGCCATGGTGCTGTGCCGCGAGGCGTGGGAGCCGATCCCGGTCCCCAGCCGGTCGCTTGCCGAGCGGCTCGTCGTCGGCAAGTAACGCTACTGCTGCTCGGCGCGGCGGAAGCGGTCGACCGCCAGCCACGCCAGGATGCACAGGATCCCATAGCCGAGGCCGTACCAGTCCGTCACATGGACCCCGGTTTGTGGCTGAAGGGAGGCCGCACCCGGCCAGGCCGTGACGTCGTAGAGCCGCTCGGTCACGCGGTCGGTCACGTTGGCACCCATCGCGAAGAAAAGGACGCGCACCGCGAAGAGACAGACAAAGGCGCCCAGCAGAATCTGCATCGCCGTGCGAAGCGCTTCCCGGGAGCCGGACGACACCGGCGCCATGGCTTGCCGAGCCCACTTGGCGTGGTGCTGCTCCGCCCAGTCAGATCGCACCCAGCCCTCGACGATGCCACGCAGCGCGGGGCGGGTTGCCGGGTAGGCTGTCGCCAGAAAGATGTGACCGAGAAATGCGAACAGCGCCAGGTAGGCGAGCGCGGTGTGAATGGTGTTCGCCTTGCTGACCAGGTCGGTATCGAAGCGCCGGTTCTGCCACATGATCAGCCCGGTAATCGTGAACGTCACCGTCGACCACGCGACGAAGATCGCGTTCAGCTTCTGGCCCGCATTGAATCTCCCCTGGGCCGGGCGCTTCCCGCCGGGCACGAGCCAGCGCAGATCGTCCGCGTCCCAGGTGTCGACTTCCTCGACATCGCGCGCCACGCTGCGGCGGTCGCCCGAGAGAGCGACGATCGCGGGACCGAAGAAGAAGAGGAACGCCGACGTGAGATGGATCTCACGCAGCAGCTCGCGGTGGCCGATTGTCGCCTCGAACTGCGGCAAGGCCAGCACGAACCCGGATATCAAAAGCAACAGAAAGCTTGTCGCCTGGACCCAGTGCACGGCTCGCTCGGTTCGGGTGAACCGAAGGATCCGTCCCGCCGTTCCGGGCGTCGCGGCGATGGCGCCGGACAGCATCTCTCCGGCCTGGGTCGTCATCGAGGCCGCCTAGACGCCGTTGCTGGCGCCGATGTAGGCGTCGCGATCGTAGCCGTTCTGCTCCCAATAGCCGTCAATCGGCCGCTGGATCAGCTCGATCCGGTAGACCCACTTGGCAAACTTGTACCCATACATGCCGGGAACCACCAGCCGGAGCGGCGCTCCCTGAGCCCGCGACAGAGGCTTGCCCATCAGCTTGTAGGCCAGCAGGACGTCGCTTTGATTGGCTTGCGCCAGCGTCAGGCTTTCGGTGTACACGCCGTCAAAGCAGTAGAACTTCACGGCGTGCGCCGTAGCCAGCGGCTCAGCCCGGGCGAGCAGACCGGAGAGGCGGATGCCGGTCCAGCGCGCGTTCGGCACCTGCCAACCGGTGACGCATTGATAGAAGCGGCGCTCCTCCACCGCCGGCTGCCGCAGAATGTCGGCCAGACTCAGGCTATACGGTTGCCGCACCAGGCCGTCCACGATCAGCCGGTAGGTCGCGGGATCAAACGATGGGTAGCCGCCGGTTACGGTGTAGATGGTGAAGCCGTAGGCGGAGGTGGCTCCGGGTACGAAGTCGAGCTTGGGAAGACCGCCCCGCTTGACGACGAGGGCGCCGGCAGTGACGCCGAGCAGCCCCAGGAAGGCGCCCCGGCCCAGCCGGTAGGTCTTCTCGACCGGCTCCGGATGCCTGCCTCCGACCACCCGGTCGATCTGCGGTCTCGTTTGGTCCATGCGATATGCCTCCCTTCGAGGCGGAATGCGTCAGTCGGAGAACGTGGCTCGAGCGCCGCCGGCCCTCGGCTTGACCGCGCCGCGGCCCTGAATAACCCTCTTACTACGTACTATAGGCCGCTTCAATTACGCAGTGGTGACGAGTATTACGAAAGCATTGCAGATTCAGCGAGGCCCCGACCGTCGCCACCCGCCGGCCTCCGGACGCCCGCATGAACACGCGCACGGTCGCGGGGCGCTCACCGGCGGCTCTCCTTGACGCCGGCGCGTGCTTCCTGCCGTACCGACAGCTCCTGCAGGAGCATGCGAAAGGCAACCGCCGTCTTGGAGAGGCGCTTGTCTTTGTGATGTAACAGGAGCAGCCGCCGGTGCATCTTCAGTGCCGGCACATTGGCAGTGCACAGCCGCCCGCTCGCCAGCTCCGCTTCCACGCTGTACCGGGAGGCAACCGAAATACCAAGGTTGGCCGCCACGGCCTGCTTGATGGCCTCCGTACTTCCAAGCTGCATCGTATCCGCCGGCTCGATTCCCAGCTGCGACAGCCGCTGTTCCATCAGCTCCTGCGTTCCGGAGCCGGACTCCCGTACCAGAAAGGTGTCGCGCCGCAGCTCGCCCGGATAGACGACCGGCTCGCGCGCGAAGCGGTGGGCGGGCGAGACGATCACGACCAGCTCATCCTCGAGATAGGGCTCCGCGGCCAGCGCCGGCTCCTCCACCGGCCCGGCCACCAGGCCGAAGTCCAGCTCGTTGCGCAGCAGCCGCTCGAGCGTGTGGCGCTTGTTCCCGACCCGCAAGCTGACCTTGATTCCGGGATGGCGGTTGCGGAACTCGCCGACGACCTCAGGCAGCAGATAGATGCCGATCGTGGCGCTGGCGCCAACCACCAGGAGACCGCTCTCCAGCCCCTTCAATTCCTCCAGCGCGACGCGCGCTTCCTCTTCGAGCAGCGACATTCGGTGGACGTACGCCGCAAGCGTTCTCCCCGCATCCGTCAGAAAGAGGCGCTTTCCCACTCGCTCCACGAGGTCCGCGCCATACTCCTTCTCCAGCGCTTTGATGTGGAACGTGACACCCGGCTGGCTGATCGACAGATCCTCCGCGGCGCGCGAGAAGCTCAGCTGATTTGCCACTGCCTGGAAAACGCGGATTCGCTGGGAAATCATCAATGCTCTTTATATCTCTTCCAAATTACTCTTCAAGAGATTATAGGGAACGTCGCGCTCGATAGCCGGCATTCGCTTCCACAATGGAAGTAAGTCCTCGGATTACATAAATGCAGCTATAGTTATCTTACAAAAACTCATATTTGCTTTATGCTGGATTCGGCCCTAGCATGGAGGCGTAGGGTAGTGCTTCAGCCAGGGAGGTGAGTACCATCGCTATCGAGCAGATCGAGACCGTCATCACACGGCTCACCCGCGACAAGGCATTCCGGGTCAAGTACTGCCAGGACCCCGACGGTACCCTGGACGCATATCTAACACCCGAGGAGATTCGGGCCATCAAGTCCGGGGATGGACACAGTCTGTCCCTGATGGGCTGCGACAAGTGGGAGGAGCTGACCAGCGCCCTCTGCGGACCGCATCCCGCGGACTGAGCGCTCGCGTCAGGACGGATCACTGGTTTCGGCCGATCGGTAGCTGCCCCACAGCGCGGGGGGTAGCTGGTCGCGGATAGCGTGCATCACCTGCTCGCGAATCCGCCGGTCGAGCTCTGTTCGGTCGACTCCTACCTGCAGATCCGGTCGGAACGGGCTGCCAAAGCTCGCCACCATGTGCCCCTCCTCCTCGAAGAGGCCGACCGGGACCACGGAAGCGCCGGTCCCCGTCAGGAGCGAGAGAAAGGTACCGACCCCTTCACGCGCCGGAAGCAGCTCCGGCGTGGCGCCGACCGTCCCCTCCGGCATGAGGCCCACGATCCCTCCGCCGCGCACCACGTCGACCACGCTGCGAATCGCCGCGGCGCGGCTGGCGGCGGGAGCGCTGGGTTGCGGCATGCCGATGATCCCATAGGCGGCATAGGCGCGCTCGAAGATGGCACGGGTCACCCTGGGCGGCACCGGAATGCCATGGAAGCGGTAGTCTTCCCACTCTTGAATCGCGACCCAGCGTATGTCTTGCCCGGTGCGAAGCTGCACCAGATGACTGACGTGTAACGCCGGCCAGGCCATCCAGAGACCAGGGCGCTCGTAGTGATTTGCGACGACGACGAACGGTCCAAGCTCTGGAATGCGATCCTCACCACGTACCAGGGGCGCAACGCGGACATGGCGGAAGGCCAGGACGCCGTCTGCCGCGAGCGAGCGACGCCGCCCCCGGCAGATGTAGGAGATCGCCAGGACGATGTTGGCCCAGGTGGGCCGGTAGAGCCCGCCATAGCGGTAACCGCCGGGAGGAGCCGAGGGCGCCGGCGCGTCGCTCACGATCCGGTCCAGAAGCCCTCCGGATCGTAGGCGCGAATGATGGCCAGCTCGTCGGGCGTCGGCGCGACGGTCGGACCGAGCTCCGACGCGGTCCGCAACGGCCAGCCGGTATGCGTCGCGATCTCCGCCGGCGAGCTGAACGGGTGGTACGATCGCAACACCGCCTCCCCCTGCTCGAAGCCGAAGACGCCAAGCGAGGTAATCAGGGCGCTCGGCCCGCCGCCGGTCAGTCCGATGCGCTGCCGCCAGCCGGCGCCATCCCCGTAACCGGGTGAGGTAATGTAGTCGACGCGCTCGCGCAACCGGCGTCTCTCGTGCTGCATGATCATGACGAAGCGGCGAGAAAGCGAGGCGATGTCGGCCGCGCCGCCACTACCGGGCAGCTTCACCGCCGGCCGCGTCGCGTCCCCAATGTAGGACGTGTTGAGGTTGCCGTGCCGGTCGACCTCCGCCCCCCCGATGAAGCCAAGGTCTACCTCACCGCGCTGAAGATAGCTCATCACTTCCCACAGCCCGGTGGCCCAGGTCGCTCCGACGATGTTCGGTGGGTCGGCCATCGTGTAGAGGAGCTCGGCAGCGGGCCGGTCGCGTACCAGCCCTGCCTCGAAGATGCCGACGGCGCGCGGGGCATGCGTCTGCTTGGCCAGCATGAAAGCGATCAGCGGCAGCCGCATCCCCACGAACACGATCTCGCCGTCCCGAATCTCACGCGCCGCCGCGGCAACCATCAGTTCGCCCGGCGTGCAGGAAGCCGCCTGGGTCATCTCCGTCATGAATTTACTTTACGGGTACCCGGCATCGACTCAGATAGGGGAAAATAGGAGGTGCCGTCGCGGTACTCGGCCCCGACCGGACGCCGCGCATCACGTCAAGATACCGCTACGAGGAGATCCGTCATCATCCGTTCTGCTACCGGCCGCCGCGTCATTGCCGCGCTCGGCGCCCTCACCATGCTCTTCACCGGCTCAGCCTTCAGTGGATCGACACAGGCAGCGCGGCCTGCCGCGGCGCCGTTCGCCAACGTCCAGGTGAGCCACGATTCGTACCCGGCGCATAGCGAGCCGGACATCGTGGAGAATCCGGCCAATCCGGACAATCTGGTTGCCGGCTCCAAGATGTTCACCGACCCGGCGCACTACCGGTTCCAGATCGGCACCTACTACTCCATGAACGGCGGCCGGACCTGGCACGACACTGGCTTCTTGCCGGGCTTCGACAGCTTCGATCTTACCTCCGACATCAGCTTCGCGTTTTCTCCCAACGGCAGCCTGGTCTACGCCTGTGTCCTCGCCGACACCTACGACAATCAGCGGAGCGGCATCTTCGTGTCTCGCTCGCGCGACGGCGGCAAGACGTGGTCCCAGCCGGTTGCCGTCTACCTTGATACGACCGGGAACACGTTCTCCGACAAGGCGTGGATCGCTGTCGATACCTCGCACAGTCCGAATCGAGGGACCGTCTACGTCGCCTGGAATCTGGACCCGCAGAGCTCGGGAGGAAACGGAGACCCGGGCTCGGGCCGGCTGCGCGCACGTGCCCATATCGCTCCGCGCAACCCGGCCGACTACCCGATCGGCATTGTTGTCGCCCGGTCCACCGACTACGGGAAGACCTTCTCGGCGCCGGTAGTGGTGCGCAAATTCGGCACGCAGAGTCAGAACTTCGCGCTCAGCGCCTACCCGGCAGTTGCCCCGAACGGCAATCTCTACGTCGCCTACATCACCTGGGACAGCGCCCGGGTCAACGGCAAGTCGACAACCGTGCACCGCCTGGATGTCGCCGAGTCGCGCGACGGTGGACAAACGTTCACGGTTCGCACCGCCGTCTCGCACGTCGACGCTTTGCCGGACAAGCTGCCCAACAGCACGTTCCGCAACTTCAGCATGCCGGTGCTTGGCATCTCACCGGTCGACGGCGCCATGGTGCTCGTCTGGCCGGACATGCGGAACGGCGACGCCGATATCCTTGCCGTCCACTCGACCAATGGCGGGAAGACCTGGTCGGCTCCCATCCGGGTCAACCACGATCCCGTCCACGATGGGAAGGACCAGTTCCAGCCGGCGATTGCCGTGGCCCCGAACGGCACTTTCACCTGTGCCTGGTTCGACCGCCGGTTCGATCCGGGCAACCGCCTCATCGACGAGGAGATTGCTCAGAGCACTGATGACGGGAAGAGCTTCGGCGTCAATGTCAGGGTGACGAAGTCGTCGTGGGATCCGGCAATCGGGGCGCCGAAGGCTCCCGGCGGAGTGACCTTCATCGGCGATTACCAGGGAGTCGCAGCCGACAACACGACAGTCCATCCGCTCTGGAACGACACCCAGAACGGCACGTCGCAGCAGATCCGCTCCACCGCCGTCGCGGTCACGATTCTCGCCCGGCGCTAAGGCGCCGGCCGATCTACCGTCGTGCGCGCTGGAAGATGTACAGCGCGCCGGCCTGCGCTGTCGAGTCCACCGCGCCGAGCTCCCACCCGGCATCCCCCAGCGCATGCAGCGCCGAGGCAATCGGCAGGCCGGCGAGCTGCTGCCAGCCTGCCTCGCCGAATGAACGTGCGACGTGCACGTTGCCTGCGACGGTCTCGGTCGGCAGGAGCAGGTACTCCCAGGAAGCGGCCGCCGGCTCGTTCCGCAGGGGTTCGGAAACGGCGCCTCCCGCCAGCAGCCTGACCACCTCGTGGCGTACCTTCTCGAGCGTCAGTCCCAGGCTCTCGAGGATCCCGGCCGCGATGCCCTCGCCTTCCCGTATGAGTCCCAGCATGAGGTGCTCGGTGCCGACGTAATGGTGACCGAGGCGGCGTCCCTCGTCTCGGGCCAGGGCAATTACTTTCCGGGCGCGCGGCGTCAGACCGATCTCGCCCGTCACCGGGCCTTCGCCGCGTCCGATGATGAACTCGACGGCGCCCCGCACTTTGTCCAGTTTCACCCCAAGCTGATTCAGCGCTTTCGCCGCCACACCACTGCCTTCGGCGATGAGCCCGAGCAACAGATGCTCGGTGCCGACGTAGTTATGGTTGAAGCGTTTTGCCTCCTGCTCCGCCAGGATCAGCACACGCCGGGCCCGCTCCGTGAAGTCGTCCAGGCTTCCGGCGCCCGGCGGCTCGGTCGCGGACGGCTGCTCATCGTGCCCCATCTCGCCGAGCACCCGTACCACCTCGGCGCGCGCCCGCTCCAGGCTCATACCGGCCTTCTCCAGCACACCGGCCGCTATCGATTCGCCCTCATGGAGCAGGCCGAGCAGCAGGTGCTCGGTTCCGAGATAGTGGTGGCCGAGACGCCGCGCTTCGTCCAGTGAGAGCTCGATCACCTTCTTCGCGCGCGGGGTGAGCCCTATTTCCCCAACTGACCGGCGCTCGGACCGACCAACCATGAGCTCCAGCCCGACACGCACCTCTTCTGGCCTCACCTTGCAGGCGGCAAGCACCGTCATCGCCACATTCTCTCCCTCCCGGATGAGTCCCAGGAGGAGGTGCTCCGGGCCGATGTAATTGTGGTTGAGGCGTTGCGACTCTTCCTGCGCCAGCGTGAGAGCTCGCCGCGCGCGCTCGGTGAATCGATCGAAGTTCGCGTTCATGCCAGCGACCCCCTCACGCCAGTACTGCAGGGATTACCAGTGGAATTGCCGCTCCAGGAAGCGGTCGGTGAGATGGAGGATGATCGGCGAGCCATGCGGGCACACGGCCGGCGACTCCGTTCCGGCCAGCAGGTCGAGTAGCTCACGGGCCTGCGCGATCGTGAGCGCTCGGCCGCGTTTAGTCGCAGCCCGGCAGGCGACCGAGGTCAGGAGACGATGCTGCCAGTCTGACTCGTCGTCGCTTCCCATCTCCAGCAGCTCCTCGACCACCGCCGCCAGATCGGCCGTCTCGGGAATAGCCGGAACGCTCCGTACCAGGTAGGAATGGCCGCCAAACCACTCACACACGAAGCCGAGCGCGGCGAGCTCGGGCAAGCGGGGCCCCAGCCGGGCCATCTGGTGACGATCGAGCTCGATGTGCAGCGGTTCGAGCAAGAGCTGCCCGGCCCGGCCCTCGGCGTGGCGGCGGGTAAGCAGCTCGTAGATGGCCCGCTCGTGCGCCCGGTGCTGGTCGATCAGAAAGACGCCGCTCGCATCTTCCACCACGATCAGCGAGCCGTGCACCTGACCGATGACGCGCATGGCGCGAAGCCGGTCCGGAGTTGCCACATCCCACTCCGGCCCAGATTCGGCGATACCACGCGGTAGCTCCAGCTGCCTCCCGCCCAGCGCAAACACGCGTTCCGCCGGCGGCTGACCGATGGCGCGTCCCAGCACCTCGCGCACCGCCAGTCTCAAGCCGTCGGCGATTTCCCGCTCCCCCGAGATCTTCACCTCCGCCTTGCTGGGATGCACGTTGACGTCGACAGCCGGGCGCGGCACGTCGAGGGCGATCAGTGCCATTGGGTGGCGGCCGCGCGGAAGCAGGGGCCGGTAGCCGTCTTCAAATGCGCTCAACAGCGTTCGACTGTGCACGCAGCGGCCGTTGACCAGCAGGGTGATGTGGTAGCGGCTGCTGCGGGTCAGGTGGCTGGCGGTGACGAGGCCGCCCAGCTCGGCGCCGCCGGCGGGACGTGGGCCCAGTGGCAGCAGCGCACCGGCAACAGTGGCGCCAAAGACCTCGCCCACCGCCTGATCGCGCCCGCGACCCGATGTCTGGAGAGAGAGATGGCCGTCGAGCAGCAGCCGGAAGCGCACGTCGGGCCGACTCAATGCGTAACGCCGGACCAGGTGACTGATCTGGGCGGACTCGGCCCGCGCGCTTCCCACAAATTTGAGACGCGCCGGAGTGTTGCCGAAGAGATTGCGCACCGTTGCCACCGTTCCAGCCGGTCGGGCAAGGTAGCTCCGGTTTCCGGCAACCCCGTAGCGTACGTCTACCTGCACGCCAAGCGGTGCCCCGGCAGTGGCAGTGGCAAGGGAGAGCTCGGAGACTGCCGCGATTGACGGAAGGGCCTCGCCGCGGAATCCCAGGCTCGCGAGCTGGAACAGATCATTCACCCCGCGAATCTTGCTGGTAGCGTGATGCCTGAGTGCCAGCTCGATCTGTTCCGGAGCGATACCGGTCCCGTCGTCGGTCACCCGAATGGACCGCAGGCCGCCGCCACGAATCTCAATCTTGATCTCCGAGGCGCCGGCATCAAGCGCGTTGTCCACCAGCTCGCGAACAACTGAGACGGGGCGCTCGACTACCTCTCCGGCGGCGATCCGCTCGACCACCTCCGGCGGGAGCACCTGAATGGATGCCGCGCGCTCCGGCGCGGAGGGGGGTGCGCCTGCCCATCGGTCGACCGCCACCGGTCCTCACCCTCCGACGAAGAGGATGCGCGCGCAATTGGTGCAGGTGACAAGCGCGCCGGCGCGAGCGTGCTGCACGTCCTTGGGAGGCAGGTTGACCCGGCACCCCTGGCAGACGCCATTCGACACCTGGGACACGGCATGCCCGGCGCTGCTCCGAAGCCGCTGATACATGTGCAACGAGCGTGCGTCGAGCTCTGACGCCAGTGCCTCTCGCTCGCGCTGCAGCCGCTCCAGGTCCTGCGCGACGCGTCCGCGCTCCGCTTCCAGCCGCGGCCGCTCTTCGTCCCATTGCCGGCGGCCCTCGTCGGCGCGCGTCCTCGCCGCCGCCGCGGCGTCTTGCAGCTCCTCCAGCCCCTCCATCGTCTCCAGCACACGCTCTTCGAGGGCGTTACGCTGCACCGCGTAATGTTCGAGCTCCTTCTGCAGCGACGCCAGCTCGCGGGAATCAACGATCTGTCCGCTGTACATGCGGACATCGTCGCGCTTGATACGCGTCTCGACGTCGGCAAGCTCCCCTTCCAGCTTTCGCTGCTCGGCGGCCATGGCGGCGGCGCGCGACGCCAGATTCCGGGCCTCGGCCTCGACCGCCTCTTGCCGGGGATTTCGCTGCAGCTTGCCGCGAATATCGGCCAGCGCCGCCTCACACTGCTCCAGCCCGGTGTCCAGCTGCTCCAGCCGGAAGAGCTGCGTGGCTACCGCCATAGCCTTCCCCTCCGTGCCACCTGTACCGACAGTATAGACGCCCCGGGGTGGCATATTCCGTCGGTCAGCTTACGGCACCAGGGGATTCCTTGCTTGCCATTCCTCCGACGTGTTGAGGTGAGGGAACGGCACATCGGCCGGCGGGTCAACACCCAGAAAGTCGCAGAGCGGCTCCCATCCCTGGCGCACCTCATACACCAGCAGGCGCTCGGCTGGGATCCGCTCCTGCACCTCTCGATTGTGTCGCTCGTACACTGCGATCGCGTGGTCCCTGTCGCTGAACCGGCCGCCAAAGGTCTGCTGCCATACGATGGTCATAATCATGGCAATCTCCGGATCATCCAGCGGCACCTCATCCCGGTTGGCAGCCCGCGCCATGGGACCGTGGATCGAATTGAGGCAGCTCTGATACCAGCGCTCCGGGTCGCGGATTGTCAGGATCACGCGGGCTTCCGGATAGTGCACTGCCAGCTGGTCGTAGAAGACCGCGGCGGGGAAGTCGACGGTGGCTCGATAGCCGGCGAGCCCCTGATCCCAGTCCACCGCCTCGCCACGCGCCGCGGCCAGCCAGAACTCGGCGTGGTCCGGGCGCCCGAACGTTTCCCGCATGTGATAGCAGGGATCGAAGCCAAGCGCCTCGAGGGCATGCTTGAGGGAGTAGGTACCCGTACGCCCGAGCCCGGCGCCGATCACCTGAATCGTCGGGCAGTTTCTGCCGGTGCTATCCATCACGATACCTTCGCGCTGGGGGCTCTTCACTCTAGACCGTTACGTAATCAGCGCTACTCGCCGACTGAGGTACGTCGATGCCGTCCTCCCGTGGGCCCGCAGGGTGCATCCGAAGCGCTGCACGAAGCTCCTCTAGCGTCTCTTCCCGCGTCTTCCGCGTTGCCACGACGCCGGGCAGATCAGGAACGTAGGCCGCGTAGCTATGCGGTGCTTGCTCAACAGCCACGAGGTACCGCTGGCTCATGTCTGATCCTTCAATCCTGCTTGCTTCAGAATACTGTTAAGCGTCCCGAGCGGAAGTCATGCCCTGGTTGTCCGGCTATCGTTCCCCGGCCCGACCTTTTCGGATGCTTGTGCTGGCGGTGTGGACTCCCGTGCCGAACCAACGCCCATCCGTCACGCTCAATCAGGCGGATCACGTCACGGACTTTCCCGCGGAGATTCTTCAGGCCGGCAGCACTCAACCGACGCGATCGTTCGACCAGGCTATCTTCGCACTTTTCGGCTGGGACGAGCGCCCCATGCGGATAACCTGGAAGGACTTCCAATCTGGCTAGCTCGGAGGCGTCGGCGCGCTGCGCTGTCCCCACACCACGAATGGCAATGACGCGAGGCAGGTCATCACGCCCAGCCACACGATCGCGTTCCAGCCGTACGGCCCGATCAGCAGGCCGGAGACGATGCCGCCGGCGAAAATAGCGCCGCTGAAGCTGCCGCTACCGAGCGACATGGCGGTGCCACGGTTGGCTTCGGTGCTGCGTCGCGACAGGTCTCCCAGCACGCCCGTGATGAAGAGGCCGGCGCCGACACCAGTCCCGGCGCCGGCAACGACCAGCGTCGCCACCGACGGCCGCAAGAACAGCGCGGCGAGTCCGGGGAGCGTGACGACCAGGCCGATCAGCTTCGGCAGAAAGCTGCCGTACCGGTCGGCGAGCATGCCGGTCGGGACGCGGAGCAGCAGGACGCCGAGCGCGTCGGCGGTAAAGAAGATCCCCGCGTTGGGTCCGTGCAGCTGCCGCAGATAGAGCGGCAGATAGGCGAGAATACCGCCGAAATTGGCGGCGAAGAGCATGTTTCCGAGGATCGACGGCAGCCAGGACAGGTCGAAGCCGAGCCCGGATGCCGGTTCCGGCGAGGGTTCATGGCGCGGCAGGATCACCGTCGCGCCGAGGCCGAGCGCGGCGGTTGCCGCCGCAGGAAGGAAAAGCCATACTGCGCTTCGTCCCACGTAGAGCTGCAGGCCGATTGGCGGTCCCGCCGCGAGCGCCAGGCTGTTGAGGGCGCCGAGCATGCCGAGCGCCGTTGCCGGCCGGCGCGGCAGCAGCTGAGCGCCAAGCGTGTACGTACTGGGGATCGCCACCGCCATCCCGCTTCCCTGCAGGGCGCGGAATGCGGTAATCGACACCTCCTGCGGCACGAGGAGCATGCCGAGCGACGCGATCAGGTAGACTGCGGCGGCGAGCCGGAGGAAGAGGACCGGACCGTAGCGATTGATGGCGGGGCCGGCAAGGAGCACCAGCGCAACTCCACTCAGGCTGCCGAGGCCGACGTCGAAACCGATCCTGGCCTCCGGCGCTCCGTGATCGCGCAGGTACAGCGGCAGCGCCGCGGCGGTCAGGTAGAAGCCGATCTGGATGACCGCCAGCACGGCGCCGGCGACCACGAACGATCGCCACGACGGAACCAGCGCGTCCTCGGCCAGCATCGCGGAACCCGGGGCAGCTGCTGCTTCCTCCGCTTCTCGCATATATGCGAGTCTACGAGACCGCACCGCCACGCCGGGCCTCGTGCCTCGTCCCGGTTCGCGCCGGGGCGCGCCCGCCTACATCTATCGCTGGAGGCTCACATGCCCTTCGTCACCCGTCCCCAGCGCCTCAAGCGACTCAGGTCGCGCCTCTCCGAGCTCCGCCAGTGGATCGACCGTGCCTACGTGGATGTGGGTGGCTGGGAGTTTGGCGGCTCGCCGCTGGCGCTCGGAGAGCGCTGGCCGGCGAATGTGGGAGTTCAGCTGCTGCGTTGCGCCGGTGTCCGGATACCCGCGGAATGGCAATTGGCGGACTGCCGCCTCGACCTCGATCTGGGAGGGGAGGGGCTACTGCGGATCCTGTACTCGGATGGGCGCGAGGAGAGCTGGGGGCACGACCCGAATCACCGGCGCTTCCCCCTCCGCGGCCCGTCCTTTGACCTGGAGGCCGAGGTGGTGGCGCGGTTCCCGTTCGGCCAGCCCAATCGCGACGCCAGGCTGGCACGCGCCCGACTGATCCTCGTCGACTCCGCGGTCGAGCGCTCTGTGCGCCAGATCTACCTGGTCGCCGAAGCGGTAGGCGTCCTGGAGTCCCACGAGGTCGCCGAACCACTACTCGCGGCCGCGGAGCGGGCGCTCGACGCGATCTGTTGGCCATCGGCCACCGGCGAGTACGTGGCAAGAACCGCCGGCACGCCTGACCTGCAGCATATCTGGTCGCTCCCTCCCGGCCTCGACTCTCACCCGCCCGGCCTGAGCGAGGAGGAGCGGGCGACGGTCGCGGCCGCCGGCGCGCTGCTCGAGGCCGATTTGCTGGCACTTGCCGCCCGCTACCCACCCGTGGGAGCGGTCGCCGTGACCGGCCACGCCCACCTTGACCTTGCCTGGCTCTGGCCGATGGACGAAACCCGCCGGAAGGCGCGACGGACGTTCAGTACCATCACCGGCCTCATGGAGCGCTATCCCGAGCTGCGCTTCAATCAATCGAGCGCCCAGCTGTACGCCTTCGTCGAGCACGACGATCCGGCTCTCTTCGCGCGCATCCAGGAGCGGGTGCGCTCCGGTCAATGGGAGCCGGTGGGAGGCATGTGGGTCGAGCCCGATATCAACATGCCGGCCGGTGAATCCCTCGCCCGCCAGCTCCTCTACGGCCAGCGCTACTTCGAGCGCACCTTCGGCACGACGCACCGCGTCTGCTGGCTGCCGGACTGCTTCGGTTTCTCCCCCGCGCTTCCACAGCTCTTGCGCCTGGCCGGGATCGACAGCTTCTTCACCATCAAGCTCACCTGGTCCGAAACCAATATCTTCCCCTACGACCTCTTCTGGTGGGAAGGGCTCGACGGCAGCCGGGTGCTGGCCCACATGTTCGACAACCCGGGCCACTCCGAATCAGACACCGGTGGCTACAACGCCGACACCGGGCCGTTCACCAGCGTGAGTACCTGGCGGAACTTCCGTGGCAAGCACACGCATCCCGAAACGCTGCTCAGCATTGGATACGGCGACGGTGGGGGCGGTGTCACCGCCGAGATGCTGGAGCAGGCCCGCGAGCTGCAGACCTTTCCGACGCTTCCCTCACTCCGTTTCACCTCGGTCGAAGCCTTCTATAACCGCCTCCATCGCTCCGTGGCCGCACATGAGATACCGGTCTGGCTCGGCGAAATGTACCTCGAGCTCCATCGCGGAACCCTGACCAGTCAGGGACGGGTGAAGCGGCTGCACCGGCGCGCGGAGCACGATCTGGTCGCCGCCGAGTTTGTGGGAGCGATGAACCATCTGCTGGGCGGGAGCGAGCCGAAATCCCTCGAGCCGCTCTGGCACCTCCTGCTACGCAACGAGTTCCATGACATCCTGCCTGGCTCCAGCATCCGCGAAGTCTACGCGACGGCGGAGAGAGAGCTGGCTTCGGTGGTCGAGCAGACGGGTCGCATCATGGACGACGGACTCAATGCAATTGCCGGACGCGCCGTGCCGGTGGGACCGACCGCGGCACTGCTCCTGGTGAATCCGGACCTCACAGACCGCCCGATGCGCCTGGAGACCCCCGCCGAGATTCCGGGTGGCCAGCCGGTGGAAGGCGGCTACGTGGCGACGGCGCCGGGGACCGTCCCGGGTCTGGGCTTCGCGGTCGTCACCAACCTGCTGCCGGCCGGGCCGGTCGAGGTCTCCGAACGAACGCTGGAGAACGAGATGCTGCGCGTGACCCTCCGCGACGACGGCACGCTGGGCAGCGTTCTCGACAAAGAGAGTGGGCGCGAGGTGCTGTCGGACCGTGGCAACCAGCTCTGGGCCTACGTTGACAAGCCGGCCAACTGGGACGCCTGGGATGTCGACGCCGGCTACGAGCGAAACGGCGCGGAGATTGACGGCGTCGAGGCGATTGACATCGTCGAGCGCGGGCCCCACCGCACTGCCATCCGGGTGAGGCGTCGATTCCGCAACAGTACGATCGTCCAGGATATCCGTCTGTGGGCGGCGTCACCGCGTCTCGAGTTCAAGACGACGCTTGACTGGCACGACCGGCGCTGGCTGTTGAAGGCACGCTTCCCGCTCGCCGTCCGCTCCAGTCGAGCCAGCTTCGAGACCGCCTTCGGTGTGGTAGATCGCGCAACGCACCGCAACACATCATGGGAATCGGCCCGCTTCGAGGTGGCTGCCCACCGCTTCGCCGACCTGTCCGAGCCGGGCTTCGGCGTCGCCCTCCTCAACGACGGCAAATACGGGCACCATGCCATCGGCAGCGAGCTGGGTATCAGCCTGCTCCGCTCGCCACACTACCCCGATCCCCTGGCCGACGAGGGCGTACAGACCTTCGTGTATGCCCTTCTGCCCCATGGCGGAGCCTGGCCGGATGGCAGGGTGCTGATGGAGGCGGAAGACCTGAATCGTCCGCTCCTGGCCCGCACCATTTCGGCCACGGGATCGTCCGCCCGCCGCGTAATCGACCTCACCGGCCTCCCGCTCGCGCTGGGATCGCTGAAGGCGGGCGAGGAGGGGGGGCTGGTGCTCCGCGCGTACGAACCGTACGGCGCCCGCGGCCAGGTGGCCGTCTCACTCCCCAGCGGCTGGGAGATGGCTGGCGATCTCGATCTCCTCGAGCGGCCGCTCGGGGACGCGATGCTGTCGTTTTCGCCGTTTCAGGTGCGAACCTGGCTGCTGCGCCGAACGGATTAGCCCGCGGCGGAGATGCCGTTCTCCTCTGCAATCAGACAGTCAATGGCGCGCGGTATCATGCAGCTTGAATGTGTGCAGCATGTGGAGCATCGTGGAACGAATCCACCGGAAGCGCATCTCGTACGAGGCGGTCAGGCGCCAGACATAGCCACCCGCGACAAAAGTCAATTGCTCGACCCGAAAGCTGCCGCCGAGGAACGGGAGATCGGCGCAGATCAGCCGGCGTGACTGACCGAGCACGGACAGCTGACCGGATTGATGGATGCTGTGCCCCCCGAGGTCGCGAAGGTAGGGGATTTCGCCCGTAGCGTGAGCCCCACGCTGCGCCATGATGCTGACCCGCGTCACGGAGCTACCGAGCGACGGATAGAAGTAGTCAACCTTCTGGTCGTCGGTTTGCGACCAGACGCCGTGTCGAAATGAGGACGGCTGAGATATCGAATAGGGATAAATCGTGCTGTTGAATGTCGTCCAGGTAACGCCTATCCCGGCGAGTGTGACTGCGCCGACGGCGATCTTCAGCAAGATGGCTGACATATCTGATGCTAGAGACTGATGCTCCAGGTACGCAACCCGCTGATAAAATGTGTCTTGGTTGGGAGGGCGCGTCTTGCTCAGGGTGATAGCCATCCCTTCGCTACGGTGGCGGCTGGTTGCAGTCATGTGCCTGGCCTATATCGTGGTGGCGGTCACCACGTCATACGTTGGGTACCGAACACAAGAGGCGGGCCTCCGCCACCAGCTAGAGCTGCGCGCGTCCGCCGATGCGCGCCTGCTGGCCGCCGGCGCCGCGCCGGTGCTGTCGAATGCGTTTGCCAGCCGGCAGGAGAAGGGCGCCCTCGGTACTTTCGTCAAGTCGTTCAGGAAGGTGCAGGGCGTCGGCTCGGCGACCATCTACGGTCCGAACTACTGCGCACGGTATTCGACGCTGCCGGTCTTGCCGCCCTGCGATCTCAGTCTCGCCGGCCAGCCCCAGACGAGCGTGCTTCGCAACGGGGACGAAGAGGTCGTCTACCCCATCGGCAACGCGCCGCCCCCAATCGGGACGGCGGTCGTCATCCTCTCCGACTCCACGGCCCAGAACGATCTCCGCAGCAATCTCATCACCGACTCGATCCTGCGGGCGATTGGGCTCCTTATCTTCATCATCCTGTCGCTCGCCATCGCCCAGTACTTCCTGGGGCCCCTGACGGCGCTGGCCCGCGCCGCCGACGCCATCCGCCATGGCCGGTTGTCAACCCGTGTCTCAGTCGAAGGGGGCAGCGAGCTATCAGTGGTGGGTGCGGCATTCAACGATATGGCCGGGGCCCTGGAGCAGCGGATCCACCATCTCTCATTTCTGGCGCGCTCCGGTTCGGTCCTACCTGGTTCCTTCAGACAGGGGGAGAACGTGGATGTGGTGCTGGCCGAGCTCTGCACCGAGCTGCAAGCGGCCGGTGTCGCCCTGATTCCCCAGCCCCACGTCGACCTGCCGGCCCGTTGGTTCGACGCCAATCCCGAGCGTCAGTCCTGGCGGAAGGCGGTCAGCGCGGTCGGCGAGGAGTTTGCCGAGCCGACTGCCCTGATCCTGCAGGATTCCGCCGTGATGGTGGTACCGGTGCTGGGGAACAGCATCTTCGCCGTCGCGCGTGACGATACTCGCCCCTTCACCCAGGAGGAGCAGCAGGTCATTACGAACTTCGCCCATCAGTTCGGCATCGCGGCCGACAACGCGCGCCTGCTGGAGGCGCAGCAGGAAGCGCTGCAGGTGAAGGACCAGTTCCTCTCCATCGTGTCGCACGAGCTGCGTACCCCGCTCACCACCATCAAGGGCTACGCCCAGATGCTGCGACGCAAGCTGGCCGACGATCCTGACGGCCAGCGCTTCGCCGTCAACATCGACACGCAGGTCAGCCGGCTGAGCCGCTTGGTCGATGACCTCCTCGACGTCACCCGCTTTTCTCGCGGCCAGTTCGAGCTGCGTCGCCATCGCGTCGACCTGCGGCCTTTGCTCGAGGATATCGTGGCGCGCTTCCAGATCGTTGCGCCCGGCCACGAGCTTCGACTCGAGCTGGATCACGGACCCTTCGAGGGCTACTGGGACCGCGACCGATTGGAGCAGGTGATGAATAACCTGGTGAGCAACGCCATCAAGTACTCGCCGGAGGGCGGGGTAGTCGCCGTCGGCACGCGTCACGACAACGGCACGCTCACCGTTTCCGTGCGCGATCAGGGTATCGGCATCCGGGAAGAGGACCAGAACCGGCTCTTCGAGCGCTTCTATCGGGCGCGCGACAAGTCCCAGGAAGTGTCCGGCCTCGGTCTTGGGCTCTATGTGACTCGACGCATCGTGGAGGCGCACGGCGGCTCGATCAGCGTGCACAGCAAGCCAGGTGAGGGAAGCGAGTTCGCCTTCACGCTTCCACTGGTGCGGCGTGCCGCGACCGTGGGCCGGTAGAGCGTTGGTGGTCGGGGAGACAGGATTCGAACCTGCGACCCCTTGCACCCCATGCAAGTGCGCTACCAGGCTGCGCCACTCCCCGAGGCCGCTCTCTCCGTAAGTGTAGATTCCCGCTCGTGATGCGGGCAAGCAGCGGCGGGACGATAGAATCACCTGACATGGACATCGACCTCCGCGACCGCGCGGCGCTCGTGACGGGTGGCGGCCGCGGTATCGGCCGGGCCACCGCCCAGGCCCTCGCCGCGGCCGGCGCCCGCACCATCGTCACTGCCCGTGGCCGGACCGAGCTCGAGTCCGTGGTAGCCGGAATCGCAGCCTCGGGTGGGGAGGCGCTCGCCATTCCCGCCGACATTTCTCAACCGGACGCCGTGCGGCGGCTGTTCGAACGCGCCGGACCGGTCGACATCCTGGTCAATAACGCCGGCATCATTCAACCCATCGCTCCGGTAGCAGCCTCCGATCCAGAGACGTGGCTGCGCAATATCGAGATCAACCTCTACGGCGTGTTCCTGACCTGTCACCACGCGCTCCCCGGTATGCTGGAGCGCGGCTGGGGAAGGATCGTCAACGTGTCATCCGGCGCGGCCCGGGGAACGACCGAAGGCTGGAGCGCCTATTCAGCCGCCAAGGCCGGTGTCGAGTCGTTTAGCAGCGTGCTGGCTCGCGAGGTGGATCGTTACGACATTCATGTCAACGCCGTTCGTCCCGGGATCGTCGACACCGAGATGCAGGTCGAGATCCGCAGCAGTTCGGAGGAGGCATTCGGCCGGCAGAACGTCGAGCGGTTTCGTGGATATAAGGAGCGGGGGCTGCTCCGGTCACCCGACGACCCGGCTCGACTCATCCTGTGGCTCCTCGGCCCCGCGGCCGACGCGATCAACGGCGAGGTGCTGGCGATCGACGATCCGGATGTCGCTCAGCGGGTCGGCCTGGAACCGATGGGACGCTGACTTCGACTCCAACGGTTCACCGCAGCTCCGGTGAGCCAGCGGGAAGCCCCGGCCAGCGGAACGGTAGGCATAATACTGGCCGGGGCTTCCACATGAGGAGGAAGGGACACACCGGAGCGCGCACTGCGTCCTGTGAAGTACTACGCACGGAGGATACTGAGTGGTAGGTCGTGCCCGGTAGTGCACCGGACCGCCCGACATGTTTACCGGAGGAGTTCGTATGCAACCGGAATCGACACCCGACCCTGAGCTCGCGGAGTTCCGCGCCGCCAAAGACGCGTACATGCGCGGCCCGGACTCGCCGCTAGGCCCGCAGCAGAGAGCCGGTTTCCAGGGACTGGACTACTATCCGCCCAATGCGTCTCTCCGGCTGGAGCTTCCTCTCGACGGCGACGTGTCCGACGAGCCGGTAACCATGGAAACCAGCACCGGTGGGGCGCAGGAGTACCGGCGCGCCGGCAAGATACGGTTTGAGGTCGACGGGCAGCCCGCCGAATTGACGATCTTCGCCAGCCATGACCAACTCTTCCTCCCTCTGCGCGACGCGACCAACCGGACCGATACCTATCCGGCCGGACGGTACCTCGAGCCGGAGCCGCTGGGCGACGGAAAGGTGCTGGTCGACTTCAACTACCTCTACAACCCGTACTGCGCCTACAACGATCAATGGAGCTGCCCGATTCCACCGGTCGAGAACTGGATCAGCGTCCCGATCGCGGCAGGCGAGAAGCGCTTTCACCCATAGTGCGCGACAGCAACCGCTACCCACGGTCGTTCGCGGTCGTCCGCTGGACCTGATCTTGCGCAGTCTCTTTCCCCGGATTCGGCAGGAATCGCGCAGGAAGGCGGCATAGCCGGACTCAGGCGGCGGCGTGCACCCGCGCCGGCTCGGTCAGCTTGACCGGCTGCAGCGGTATTTCACCTTCCTCCAGAGCAAGGGAGAGCGCCCGCAGCCCACCTCGGGAGGTGACGTACGGCACGCGCGCGTCGACGGCCCGACGCAGGAGTGCAAGCTCCGCGTCGGACCGACCGAGCACGACGGCCAGACCAAGGGGACCGAGATCGACATCGTCCGGTCTCACCATCTCCCATCGCCCCGAAGCCCCGCCGACCTCGAACGACACCGAGACGGCGCAGCCAACGTCGGCCAGGAGATTCAGGAGCGATGCAATCTCTTCGTCGAAGCCATGCGCGGATATGTAAACGGGGCGTCCAAACGGCAGGTGACGGCCACCGGCCGCGTGGCCGGCGCCCAGCTGGGCTTTCCAGTACGCGGCGGCAAAGGTGGGCCCGATCCCCATCGCTTCACCGGTGCTCTGCATCTCGGGACCCAGAACCGGAGTCAGACCGGATAGGGTTCTAAATGGGAGAACCACTTCCTTGACACTGACCCGATCGGTGAGCGGGGCCGGCGGCCGCATGGCGGCAATCGGCGTGCCCAGAATCGCGCGCACCGCCATGTCGGCGAGCGGCAGGCCGCTCGCCTTACTGGCGAACGGGACCGATCGACTGGCCCGCGGGTTGACCTCGAGCACGTAGATGCTGGAGCCCTGAACGGCGAATTGCACGTTCATGAGACCTACGATGCCGAACGCGCGGGCGATGACACGCATCAACTCCTCGACTCGACCCAGCATCTCCCCGCCCACGTGTTGCGCCGGGTACACCTCGCCACTGTCACCGGAGTGAATCCCGCACTCCTCGAACTGCTCCATGACAACCGCGATTACTGTCTCCCCATCCGACACCGCATCGACGTTCAGCTCGATCGCGTCCTCGAGGAAGTGATCGACCAGCAGTGGCTTCTGGAGCGGCCGGTTTCCGTGTCGCGCGAGGTAGCGCTGTAGATCCTCCTCGCCGTGCACGAGGATCATGCCACGACCCGACAGCACGTACGATGGCCGGAGCAGGGCCGGATAGCCGACGGCGCTGAGCGCCGCGGGGAGCTCATCCCACCGCCCGATCGAGCGCCAGGGCGGGATGGCGATACCATGGGCGCCAAGGATAGACGAGGTTCGGCCCCGGTCCTCGGCGGCATCGATTGCGTCGGGCGCCGTCCCCAGGATCGGAACGCCCCGCTCGTGCAGCGCATGGACCAGATTGATCGCGGTCTGGCCGCCGAACTGGGGCAGGACTCCTATCAGCCCTCCCGCCTCGTTCTGCACCACCGCCATGACGGCCTCGACGTCGAGCGGCTCGAAGTACAGGCGGTCCGACGTCGAGTAGTCGGTACTGACGGTTTCCGGATTGTTGTTGACAATGATCGAGCGCACGCCGCAGCCGGACAATGTCTGACAGGCGTGGACCGTGGCATAGTCGAACTCGATGCCCTGGCCGATGCGTATCGGCCCGGAGCCCAGGATAATTGCCTTTGGTCCGGGAAGGGGCGCCGCCTCGTTGGCTGTTGAACCGCCGGCGCCCGGTCCACGTGTTCCGTAGAAGTACGGAGTGCGGGCCTCAAACTCACCGGCACAGGTATCTACCATCTTGAAGACATAGTCGCCACTCGAGGTCGAGCCCTCCCGCGCCACGAGATCGGCGAGGCGGTCGACGAACCAGGGATGGATGCGGGTCAGCTCGACGATCCGCTCCGCCGGCCAGCCGGCGCGCAGGGCGGTAAGCACTGCCGGCAGCCGCTCGCTGTTCGGCGTGGTCAGCCGCTCTGCGAGCTGTCCCGCTCGGCAGTCACGCACCGCGCCGGCATCTATCCCCCGGACTGCCTTGACGAGCGCCTCCTCAAATGAGCGGCCGATGGCCATGACCTCACCGGTGCTGCGCATACTCGTGCCGATGACCGGCTCGAGCCCCTCGAACTTGTCGAAGGGCCAGCGCGGGATCTTGACGACAACATAGTCCAGTGCCGGCTCGAAGAAGGCGCTGGTACCGGTAATGTCGTTGCGGATCTCCGGAATCGTCTGGCCGAGCGCGATCCGGGTTGCTACCTTCGCGATCGGATATCCGGTGGCCTTCGAGGCCAGCGCTGAGCTGCGCGACAGGCGCGGATTGACTTCGATGACGTAGTAGCAGCCATGCTGGCGATCGAGCGCAAACTGAACGTTGCAGGCTCCTTCCACCCCCAGCGCGTCCACCACACGCAGGGCTGAAGCGCGAAGCAGGTGATACTCCTCATCACTCAAGGTCTGACTGGGAGCAACCACGATTGAGTCGCCGGTGTGAACCCCCATGGGGTCGACATTCTCCATGTTGCAGACGGTCATGCAGTTGCCGGCGCCATCGCGGATCACCTCGTACTCGATCTCGCTCCAGCCGTACACGCTCTTCTCGATCAGCACCTGACCGCTACCACTGAAGCTGAGGCCGGCGCGCGCCTGACGAGCGAGCTCGGTCCGGTTCGACGCCAGTCCGCTGCCGGCTCCGCCCAGCGCAAACGCCGAGCGGCACATCACCGGGTAGCCGATCTCCTCCGCTGCCTCGAGTGCTGCTTCCACTGAAGTCACTGCCCGGCTTGGCAGGATCGGTTGTCCGGCATCGCGCAGGGTGGCCGCGAACAGCGCCCGATCCTCACCACGGCGGATGGCCTCCAGACCCGTGCCAAGGACGCGAACGCCGTGCCGCGCCAGCGCGCCGCACTCGTCGAGGGCAACCGACAGGTTAAGCGCGGTCTGGCCCCCGGCGGTCGCGATCACACCGTCGGGCCGCTCCGCCGCGATGATCGCCTCGAGCGATTCAACCGTGAGGGGCTCGATGTAGACCACATCGGCGATTTGCACGTCGGTTTGAATCGTCGCCGGGTTGGAGTTGACCAGGATGGTGCGCACCGGGTTTGCCGGCGACCACTCCCGGCAGGCCAGACACGCCTGCGTTCCCGAGTAGTCGAACTCGGCTGCCTGCCCAATCGCGATCGGTCCCGATCCAATGATGAGAACGCTCCGGATCACGCCACCATCTCCAGCCACTGGTCGAACACCTGAATGGAGTCGGTAGGCCCGGGCGCTCCTTCCGGATGGAACTGGACGGACCGGATCGGAAGGGCACGATGACGCAGCCCTTCAACCGTTCCGTCATTGAGATTGCGATGGGACACTTCGAGCTCGTCCGGCAGCGATTCCCCGTCGACCGCGAAGCCGTGATTCTGCGTCGTGATGAACGCCTTCCCCGCCGAGCAGTCACGCACCGGATGGTTGGCGCCGCGGTGCCCAAACTTGAGCTTGTACGTCCGGCCTCCCGCCGCCAGTGCGAGTACCTGGTGTCCGAGGCAGATGCCGAACATCGGCAGCTCGCCGTAGAGAGCGCGCACCGTCGACACGGTGCGCTGTGCCATCGCCGGATTCCCGGGTCCGTTCGAGATCAGCAAGCCCGCCGGTCTCAGGCGCCGGAGCGCGGCGGCGTCCGTCGTCGCCGGCAGGACGGCGACTCGCATGCCGGACCTCACCAGATGGTCGACGACACTCTGCTTGTTGCCGCAATCGAGTACGGCGATCAAGGTTCGGCCCTCGCCGTGAAACTGCGGCGTCCGCACCGTCGTTTCGGCAACCAGATCGGTGCGGTCGTAGGCGCAAGATTCGAGAGCGATCTGGAGCTCGGCCGCCGATGGCTCCGCTCCTCGCCGGTACACCGACAGCACCGCCGGCATTGCCCCTTGCTTCCTGATCCATTCGGCGAGCGCGCGCGTGTCTACGTCGTACATGACCGGTACCCGGTTCGCGAGAAGATAGGCGCCGAGCGACCGCGATGTGCCCACTGGCGACGGCGCGCATTCCGTGAGGGTAGAAACAACCACACCGCCGGGTTGGACGCAGCCGGACTGCGCGCGACCGCCGGCAACGCCGTAGTTGCCGATCAACGGGTACGTGAACATCAGGAGCTGGCCGCGGTACGAAGGGTCGGTCAGCGCCTCCTGATAGCCGGTCATCGCCGTCGTGAAGATCAGCTCGCCGGTCACGATGGAGCGTCCCGACGGTGTGTGGAGTCCGCGTCCCCGAAAGCGCGTGCCATCTGCCAGGAGCAAGGTCGCTTCCATCTCCTCAGTACGCTCCGGCTCACGTTGTGCCCCTGTTCTCGACCGGACCAGGTCGACGGTTACCATCGTGCCTCCTTCCCCACTGATGCGCCGCCATAAAAAAAGTCTCGTCCCGAAGGGGGACGAGACGTGAAATCCACGACTAACGGATTGGGGTCCTGCGGTGGGCCCCCAGCGCGCCACCAGCGGCCGCGTCTGAAATACGCCACGTGCCTGCTGCCACGGCCATGAGCTGCCCCGGCCTCATAAAAAGACTCGTCCCTCAGGGGGACGACTCGGGAACCGCTGGCAGATACGACCCTCATTGGCTGCTGCACGAACCTTTCGACGCCACTCTCTGACTCAGGAAGGTATCGGGCGATGGGCGCGCGCCTCTCACGCCCCTACTCTTCCTGCACCTTGATCCATTGTGCGGGCAGCCAGCCGCTTCGGTCAAGTCCAAGATTACAGAGCGTAGACGTCTGCGAACTTGGTCTGGAGGTAGTTGAGGTACGGGGCCGTCCGGATCTCCCCTCCCGTCGCCCGCTTCACCAGCTCCACCGGCGTGAATTTGCGGCCGTGCCGGTAGACGTTCTCGGTAAGCCAGCCACGCAAGGAATCGAAGCTGCCGCGCCTGATCTCCTGGGGAATCTCCGGTCGCGCCTCGACGGCCTTCTCGAAGAACTGGAGCGAGAGAATGTTCCCGAGCGAATAGGTTGTGAAGTAGCCCATGATGCCGTTCGACCAATGGACGTCCTGCAGAATGCCAAGCGCATTGGTGGGCGGTGTCACGCCGAGGTAGCTCTGCATCTTCTCGTTCCAGATATGGGGAGCGTCCTGGACCGTCACCTCGCCAGAGAGCAGACCAAGCTCCATCTCGAGACGAAGCATGATGTGCAGGTTGTAGGTCACCTCATCGGCTTCGATTCGTATCAACGACGGTTCGACCTTGTTTACCGCGCGGTAGAAGCGTTCGAGGTCAACCTCGGCGAGCTGCGCGGGAAACGTCTGCTGAAGGACAGGGTAGAACTGCTCCCAGAAATCGCGGCTACGGCCGATCACGTTCTCCCACATGCGGGACTGGCTCTCGTGGACGCCGAGCGACGTACCGCGCGCCAGGATTGTCCCTTCGAGGTTCTCGCCAACACCCTGCTCGTAGAGTGCATGTCCAGTCTCATGCAGGGTGCTGAACAGAGCGGAGGTGAACAGATTGGGCTCGTAGCGCGTGGTGATCCGCACGTCGTCGCGCGAGAATGCGGTCTCAAACGGGTGGACCGTGCGGTCCAGTCTGCCCCGGTTGAAGTCGTAGCCGTATCGCTCCGCCACCATCTTGCCGAAGGTCTCCTGCTTTGCCTCGTCGGCGTCCTGATGTAGAAACGAGTCATCGATGCGAGCGGCACCATCGGCGATACGCTGAACTAGCGGAACGAGCGTCTGCTTGAGCTCGTCGAACAGCTTGAGGACCTGGCTGGTTGTCATGCCCGGCTCGAACTGATCGAGCAAGGCGTCGTAGAGCTGCTCCTCGTACCCAAGCAGCTCGGCCACTTGCCGGCTGTACTCGACCGTCTTCTGCAGGTACGGCGCGAAGGCGTCGTAGTCGTCTTCCCGACGTGCTTGCGTCCAGACGGCGTAGGCGGTCGAGCCATGCCGCGTGATCTCGGCGACCAGCTCAGCTGGGATCTTCCGTCGCTGCTGGTAGTCCCGCATGCTGACCCGCACCAGGCTCGCCTCATCGCTCTCGTATGGTAGGTCGCGAACGTCCTCGGCAGCCGCCTGTAACAGCTCCCCGGTCTCCTCCGAGATGAACAGATCGTGCGAGATTTGTCCAAGAGTTGCCATCTGCTCGGCACGCGCCCGCGCGCCGGCAGGCGGCATGTACGTCTGCTGGTCCCAGCCCAGCACACCGATGGCCCCATCGATGTTGTGAATCGTGGCCAGGCGCTGCCTGAGCCTGTCGAAATGCTCCCCCATGCTGTTCGTCTTCCCTTCTAGCTATCAGCCTTGAGTTGTGCGTCCTGGGTCACGGGATTGCGCCGGCATTGCCGCCTGCCCACGTATCTCCGCTCGTCAGGTGCCACCGACATCGGGCAAGTGAGCGGCCAGGGTAGCCGGGCTGTGCGACCTCGTGGCATGCGCGCTCCCGAGCTCACTGCCCGGCAGCAATCACCCAGACCTCACTCGGCGCCGCCCTGCTCGACAAGTCGCAGATACGTGGAGTGGTGTAACGTCCTGATCCAATCGTCAAAGGTTTTGAGCGGCGCCTGCTCGACCAGGCTTGACGCCTTACCCTCGCCCTCGACAGTTCCATCGTCTCGCTCGGTGATCTTGCCGACCTGCTGGCCCTGCAGATCGGTCAGGATACCAGTCCGCATCTTTTTATCCCTCGCTCAGATTCTTGCCATGACCGCACCGGCTTGATTGAGAAAGACCGGAGCCTCGGCGACTGGAAACGTGAGGATTGTCTCGGTCCCATCGACGGTCTGCCGGAGGGCAATCACCATCGCCGGACCGTCGTGATGCACGCTGAGCGTCACCGGGGCGACATCTCCGACACTCACCGCCGGGCCGCGCCGGCCCCG
The DNA here is from genome assembly GCA_035295425.1 of Chloroflexota bacterium. Classification (GTDB taxonomy): domain Bacteria; phylum Chloroflexota; class UBA5177; order UBA5177; family UBA5177; genus DATGJB01. Next base: position 31,399 of record DATGJB010000146.1, read on the forward strand.
CAGCGCATCATAGTACAGGGCACGCAAGTTCGATAAAAGCGTCTCGAGATAATCGATCGGGAGTTGGAGCGAGCGTTTGCCCCACTGCAGCAGAAGTGACGGATTCTCCTCATCCTCAGCGTACAGAAAGACCGTGTGGTGCCCCAGCGTGAGGTCGGTGAGGAGCCGCTTGTGACGCTGCACGTCACTATTCTCAATCGTCGCTTCGGGTGAATCGCCGTTCGGTCCCCCGTCCGCGACCGCCGTGTGCTGCTCCGACGGTCGCGCCGCCAGGATGATGTTCTGGACGAGCTGCTTGCTTGGCTCCGGAACTTCGCCGGCATACCGTCCACGCTCGTGGCCGTTTGCCGGCTGCTCCTCCTGCCTGGCCGCTTCGGCCAGAGCGGCTGGCGCCTCCTCGACGAGCTCGGGCGTCGCCAGATCCTCTTCCTCGCACAGCCGCTCCCGCTCCTCCTCGCTCATACTTCCCATCAACAGAATGCCGGCATGCGCGAGCATCCGGCCGAAGCGAGGAAGATACGCGGCGGGCATGGCCAGCCGAGTCTGGAAGCCCAGGTCAGGTCCAGGTCCCGGCGGTGGAAGCACGTCGATACAGAGCTGAGTGGCGCCGTCGTTCCCCGCGATTCGCGGCCAGAGCTTGGAACCGTCGGCGCAGACAATCTGGCGATCGGCATCGGCGCGGCTCTCTGGCCGCTCGAGGATCTCGTGGAGAGCCAGTAGAAGCTGGTCGAGGGCGGCAATAGTCAGCTCGAGTGGAGTGTCTTCCGGGATCCAGAGGGAATCCTCGCGCTTCCATTGGTTGAGCACGAGCCGGTGACTCTCCTCGACTTCGCCGATACTGCCGGTGATCCGGATCCCTCTGGGGTGAAAGGAGATCCGATCGGACTCGATCGTGATCCAGTCGGCGCCGGGGCTCGGCCAGCGACGCAGCGTCTCATCCTGAGGCTCTTCCGGGCGCTCGGATTCGGGCTCGCTCTCTGCGGTGAGCCTGGGCTTGAACTTCTCCAGCACTTCCTGCAGCGGTTTGAGCTGGTCGGCCTGCAACACGAGACCATCGCCGACCGGCTTCCAGCTATCCCGGACCCGCTGCCAGAAGCCCAGTCGCGCCAGGAAGCGCGTGCCGAACGGCTCCGTCTCGGCCCGCAGCCGGCGTCCCTCGTCTTTGTCCCAGACCACTCGGGCGACCTGCGTGCCGCCATCGCTCGCCTCGAGCAGCTCGGTGATCCCTTCCTGCAGCGCGTTCAGGTCCGCCGAATCGAGGGTCAGCGCATTCCGCGACGGGGCGAACCCGGTCGGCCCTCGCCGCCAGATACGGATATCGACGTGCCGTCTGCCGCCCTGCATGGCGGCCTGCACGTGGAGCTCGGTTTGATCGTCCTGGCCGATCACCACGGTGTCTAGCACGCTGGAACTTCCCCTCCGTACGTGGCCCAGCCTATCACACGATCTGGGGCGCCTGGCCCGATCTGTGCTGTGCTACCGTACGGCGAGTGACGCAGCCTCGGGCAATACAGGGTACACCCCGTCTTCGGCACGCGAGGGCTGCGTCACTCTTCAGCCTACACCGGCGCCGCCCTCAAACGGTGCTCGTTTCCTTCAGCCGCGACTGATACTGCTTGCGGAACTTGGCCACCTTGGGCGCCACGACTACCCGGCAGTACGGCTGGTTCTCATTGTTGGCGAAGTACTCCTGGTGGTAGTCCTCAGCCGGATAGAAGGTATCGAGCGGCACCACCTCCGTCACAATCGGATCTCGCCACGTGCCCGAGGCCTGAAGCTCTTTGATAACCTGTTCGGCTGTTGCCTTCTGCTCCGGGCTGTGGTAAAAGATCGCCGACCGGTACTGCGTCCCCACATCCGGGCCCTGGCGATTCAAGGTTGTGGGATCGTGGATCGAGAAGAACACGTCGAGTAGATCCCGGTACGAGAGCTCGCTCGGGTCGAATGTTACCTGGACGACCTCGGCGTGGCCGGTCTTCCCGGTGCACACCTGGTGGTAGCTCGGTCTGGGCACGTGGCCGCCGGCGTAGCCGGACTCGGCCGAGACAACGCCCCGCAGACCGTCGTAGATCGCTTCCAGGCACCAGAAGCAGCCGCCGGCGAGGGTCGCGACCTCCAGACCGTCGGGACGTGTGGTGGTTTCATTGCCTGACGTAGCCATACTGTTACTCCTTCCCTCCACTGTATTCTGTTCCCGAGCGGTGCATGTTGATCTGCAACACGCGGCTCCCCACTGCGCGGACGGTTCTCTCTGGTGCGCATTCTTCTCGCAGCGCGCCTGGTGCTACGATGGCGCCATCATGGAGGAGAGACCGCCTAACACAATGCGAGCCGAATCGGTGACAGAATGGACGGGGTAGCCTGCCCCAGCTGCGGGAGCCCGAGCCCGATCGGAAGCAAGTTCTGCCCCGAGTGTGGCACGCCGCTCCCCCTCCTCTGCCCGGGCTGTGGCGCCGCAGTTGCCGCCGGACAGAAGTTCTGTGCCCAGTGCGGCATGCCGTTGACCGGCACGGACCCCTCTCGTGTCTCGGTCCCGCGGCCCCTCCCACCAGAGGAGAGACGGCTGGTCACGGCTCTCTTCTGTGATCTGGTCGGGTTCACACCGCTCGCCGAGTCGCTTGATCCGGAAGAGATCCGGGTGATCCAGGCCAGATACTTCAGCGCCATGTCAGCACAGATCGAGCGGTACGGCGGGACCGTCGAGAAGTACGCTGGGGACGCGGTACTGGCCCTATTCGGTGTCCCCGTCGCGCACGAGGATGATCCGGAACGGGCGGTGCTCTGTGCCCTCGGCATGCAAGGGGCGATTCGTGACCTGGCCGACACGGTGCAGGAGGGCCACGGCACAGTGCTGGCCATCCGGGTGGGAGTCAACACCGGTGAAGTCGTGAGCGGGATCTGGGACGCGGCCGGGCAACAGCAAGTGGCCGTTACCGGCGATGCGGTGAACACGGCTGCCCGGCTGCAGGCTGCAGCCGGCCCGGGAGAAGTGCTCGTCGGCGCTGAAACCATGCGGTTGACCCGCCGTCGGATCGACTACGGTGATCGAAGGACGCTGAGCCTCAAAGGCAAGGCAGAGCCGATCGGTGGGTTCGCGGCTATCGGGCTCAGGAAGCAGGCATCGGAGCGCTGGGAAGGTAGCCAGGAGGCGGGGGCATCCGAGAGGCGCTCGACACCACTCATCGGGCGCCGGCGCGAGCTGGAGACGGTTCTCAGCGCGTGGCGCCGAGCGGCGAGCGGGGAGGGTCAGCTGCTCACGGTCATCGGCGAGCCGGGGGTGGGCAAGAGCCGCCTGCTGGCCGAGGGATTGGAGCGTATCGCGAGCGAGGCAGACGTTCGGATTCTGCGAGGCCGCTGCCTCTCGTACGGGCAGACCATCAGCCTCTGGCTGGTTGCCGATCTGGTACGTTCCATCTGCTCCATCACCCAGGATGCGGGAATCGAATCGCTGAAGGAACACATCACCGCCAGCGTGGAGAGGCTGCTCACGGACTGTGATGCGACGGACCGGGCCATCGCGCAAGACGTACTGGGCGAGGTGTTGGGCCTGCCGGCTGCGGGATCGATTGTGTCCCAGGCCGACCCACAGACGCGGCGCGGCTCGCTCATCCGTACCCTGAGGCTCCTGCTCGGCGGGTTTGCCCAGCGCGAGCCCCTGGTGCTCGTCCTGGAGGATCTTCACTGGCTGGATGCAGCCAGCAGAGAGGTCCTGGACACGCTCCTGCTCGAGGTACCCGGTCTGCGACTGCTGGCCCTAACCACCCAGCGGCCGGGCTGGAGCGCGCCGTGGAACGCGTGGAGCTGGAGCGAGCGGCTCACCTTGCGCCCGCTCGACGACCAGGAGGCAGCGCTCCTGGCTGCCGCTGTCCTGGGTGGCACCCGGCTATCGCCTCGGCTGGTGGAGTACCTGCTGAGTCGGGCGGAAGGGAATCCCTTTTTCGTCGAGGAGCTGCTGCACTATCTGCAGGAGACCGGCAGCGCCGTCGAGCGAGAGGGCGAGCTGACGCTCGCATCCGAGGTCACCGACCGTCTACCGGCGACGCTCTCCGAGATCCTGCTGGCCAGGCTCGATCGACTGGAGCGTCAGGTCAAGGAGATCGCCCAGGTGGGAAGCGTCATCGGTCGGAGCTTCGCCGTCCGGCTGCTGAGTCGGGTGACGGAACGCGGGGAAGCAGCCCTCGCGGCGCCGCTGCGCGCACTACAGGAGGCAGAGATTGCCTTTCCGCGCGAGAGCCCTGAGCGAGAGTACCTCTTCAAGCACGCAACGCTGCGTGATGCTGCTTACAGCATGCTGGTACTGCGACGACGCCGGGAGCTTCATCTGGCGACCGCGCGGGCGATTGCGCAGCTCTATCCGAGTGACGAGTACGTCGAGATGATTGCCTACCACTACGCGCAGTGCCAGGCGCCGGAGGCCGCGGAATGGCTGGAGAGAGCCGGAGATCGGGCAGCAGCGATCTACAGCATTGATGCCGCTGTCAGCCACTACAGCAGCGCACTGCAACGTCTCGAGGCTGCCAGCGCGCCATCATCCGACCTTGCCCGCATGAACGCGAGGCTGGGAAGTGTGCTGCTCATCTCCGGCCAGTACGATCGGGCGCTCGAGCAGCTGGGACTCGCCGCCCAGCGCTTCGATGCTGCGAACGACCTGGAGGCGATGGGACGCGCCGTGGCACAGCTTGGGATGGCGCACCGCCTTCGCGGTAGCTGGGAAGATGGGCTGGCAGTCGTCCGACCTGCGATTCAGCGCCTCGAGCCACGAGGCCCCTCCCCCGCCCTCCTTTCATTGCACCTGGCAGAGTCGAGCCTCGCAGGCTTACCCGGACGCCAGGCCGAACATCTGGAAGCGGCACTCCGTGCCGCCACCCTGGCCCGCCTGATTGGCGATCCCCGTCTGCTCGGCGAGGTGGAGGCGCAGCTTGGGCTGGCGTTCTGCCGCAGCGGCCGGACGGATGAGGGATTGACGACCCTGGAACATGCGATTCCGCTCATCGAAGCCGGCGGCGATATCCTCGTCCTGTATCGCGCTCTCAATAACCTCGCGGTCGTTTACTGGCGGCTAGGGCTGATGGAGGACAATCGCCGCACCGCACAGCGGGCAATCGAAGCCGTACAGCGTGTCGGCAACCGCGAGCTGGTGTCGTTCGCTCTGGGTAACCTCGGCGATACCCTCATCACTCTCGGCGAGTGGCAGGAAGCAAAACTGGTCCTTGACCGGGCCCTGGAGCTGGTTCGAGCCGTCCCGCGGACATCGAGTATCGGCACGCCGCTCCAGTACCAGGGACGGCTCGCTCTCTGCGAAGGCAGGTGGGAGGACGCCGAACGCTGGCTCGCCGAAGCGCTGGCGGTAGTGAGCAGCGACCAAAACCGGCAGTTGATGGATGACGTGCGCGCCAACCTCGCCGAGCTCGATCTAGCGCGCGGTAGGCCTGCAAACGCGGCGAGCAGGCTCGAAGCGTTCCAACCGGAAGCAGACGCCGAGCCATATCACCGCCGGGTTCTCAGTCGAGCGTATATCGACCTGGGGAAGATAACCGAGGCGGCGGCGGCGATCGAGCCCGCCCTTCGCCAGGTTCGGGACGAGGGTTTGAAGGCATATCTCCCCGAGCTTCTCCTGGTGGACGGTATGGTGCGCATCCGCCAGGAGCGGTGGGAAGATGCCCAGGCAGCGCTCCTCGAGGGTCTCGAGATTGCCCGCTCCCTGCCTTCTCCCTACGCCGAAGCCCGCATTCTGGTCCAGCTCAGCTGCCTGTCGCACGCCCGTACGGACCTCCCGGCGGCGCGGGACCGGCTCGCGGCAGCGGTTGCGATCTTCCGAAGGCTCGGCGCCACGAAGGACCTCGCGCAGGCCGAAGTCGCCCTCCACGAGCTGGCCGCGATTTCCGGTTCGTCCTGACCCACCCGATCCTGCCGTCATGAAGTTCATCGCCGACAACAATGTCGGCAAGCTGGCGGTCTGGCTCCGCGCGCTCGGCTACGATACGCTCTTCATCAACCCGATCGACGACGCCCGGCTCATCGAAATTGCGCGCCGTGAGGACCGAGTCATCCTGACCAGAGACACCGGCATCATGCGGCGGCGAGTCATCACCTCGGGTGAGGTTCGAGCCCTGCTGATTGAAGGAGATAGCTGGCGAAACCAGCTCATTCAGGTGGTGCACGGACTCGGCATGGAGTACCAGCCACGGTTTACCCGCTGCCTGGAGTGCAACACGCCGTTGGAGACACGCTCGCGGGACGACGCTCGCCGGCACGTGCCGCCTTTCGTCTACCGCACGCAGCACTCGTTTCTTGCCTGTCCGGGGTGTGGCCGCTACTACTGGCAGGGAACGCACTGGCAGCGAATGCGCCGCGAGCTCACCAGCGTCCTGACCGTGAGCCGCGAGCAAGTCATGAACGTGGTTGCGATGATGCGCGACTTTCCCGCTCTCTGGTTTGTTGTCGGCGGCTGGGCGCTCGATCTGCTGGCCGGCACGGTGAGCAGGGAGCACACCGATCTGGAGCTTGGCATCGCGCGCGACGACCAGCACCTGCTCCCTGCTCACTTCCCGGAATGGAGGCGGTTCAAAGCCATGAAGGGGCCGCATGGTGGCGTCTGGCAGCCATGGCCGGAGGGTGAGCGGTTGGAGCTGCCGGTCCATCAGGTCCTCCTGCGACAGGAGGGCGCAGATCCACCGGAGTTCCAGTTCTTTCTCAACGAGATCGCCGGGGGCGAGTGGCGCTTCCGCCACATCCAGACTATCCGGCGGCCGGTGGATCGGCTCATCGTCCACACGCGGGACGGCGTTCCGGTGATCGCCCCCGAGATTCAGCTCCGTTACAAGGCGCGCGACCCCAGGCCCAAGGACGAGGCTGACTTCCGGCTGGCTCTACCGCTGCTCGATCACGAGCAACGACGCTGGCTGCGCGAGTCGCTGCAGGTCAACCGTCCGGACCATCCCTGGATCCCGCTACTGGATGATCGCTGACCCGCACGCCGAGGCGACTGCAGACTCGCGGCCACGGCTGCCCGCGGCACATTCCAACCACGCGGGACCCGACTGCAGGGGTTGCGGGAAGGCAAGGGATACGGGGCCACACGCCGGCCCGCCGTCGACTATCGCCTTGTCAAGCGGCGGTTGTGTCGGCGCGCCGTTGCCGGAAACAGGCGCCGCAGTACACCGGTCGATCTGCCCGTGGCACGAAAGACACAGTCGTCGGCTTCTGGCAGGCTGCGCAGACCGCGGCATGCTTCGAACGCCGGCCGGAACGTCGCGCAGTGCCTTGCCGTTCGGTACGCCGCTCGGGACGGCTCCCGCCGCTGTCACTGCGCGTGGCCGCCGGCTCCTCGACCGCCACTCCCTCGATCGCCGGCTGCTCCGCCTCGAAACCGTGCTCCGTAAAACGCTCGCGCTGCACCCGCACGCCGATCTGGCGCTCGATCGCCTTCCACTTGTTGCGGTCCGAGGGCGCGAGTAAGGTCACGGCGCTGCCATGCCGGTTCATGCGGCCGGTGCGGCCGAGACGATGAGTCAGCATCTCGGCCGACTCGGGGACGTCGAAATTAATGACCTGCTCGATGGAGAGAATATCCAGCCCGCGCGCCGCCACATTGGTCGCCACCAGAATCGACGGATTGCCGCGGCGGAAGCCGCGCAGCACGCGCTCGCGTAGCGGCTGGCTCATGTTGCCCTGCAGCGCCGCGACGCGGAATCCCATGCCTTCCACCTGACGCTGCAACCGCTCGACACCGATCTTGGTCCGCGCAAAAATTAGCACCGAGCCGGCGCCCTGCTCCGCCAGGAGCGCGCGCAGCGCCTCCAGCTTGCGATTGGGCGGAACCTCGATCACCGTGTGATCGATACTCTCGTTCGGACCGCGCTGCTGCTCGTCGACGGCGATGTGGACCGGCTCGTGCAGCCGGTGGCTGATGACCTTGTGGACCCATTCCGGGACGGTAGCCGAGAAGAGTGCCATGTGCACTTTCCCCGGAGCGCAGTCCAGGATGCGCTCGACATCCTCGGCGAAACCCTGATCGAGCATCTGATCCGCCTCGTCCAGCACCATGACACGGAGCTGGCGAAACGACAGCGACCCACGGTAGAGGTGATCGAGCACGCGACCCGGAGTGCCGATGATGATCTGCGGGCCGGTGTTCAGCAGGTCAATTTGCGCCGCCATGTCGCGGCCGCCGTAGATCTGGGCAGCTCTGAGTCCCAGTGCCGGACCTAGCTTGTCGATCACGCGGGCCACCTGCCCCGCCAGCTCGCGCGTCGGCACCAGAATCAGCGCCTGTGGCGCGGCGACGGCTGGATCGCAGAGTGAAAACAGAGGCAGGCTGAAGGCCAGTGTCTTGCCCGACCCGGTCCGGGCCTGGCCGACCACATCGCGGCCCGCAATCAGCTCCGGGATGGCTGCTTCCTGGATGGGTGTAGGCTCGGCTACATCCATGCGGCGCAACACCTCGACCAATTTGCGGTCGAGGTTCATTTCGGCAAACGTTGTCAATGAAGGTACCTTTCGTGTATCGTGGGCGCCCCACCACATCCACGATTCACGAGGGACACCCTAAAAAAAGAGTCATCAAGCCCCAACGGCTTGATGACGTCGAACGAGCATTGTCGCCCGGCCTGTAAGGCCCGTATGCATACGTTGCATTTTACCACATTTCTTGGAGCTCAGGGAGCAGGAAGTCGCTGCGCCTGAGCCGCCAGACGCCGGGCGGATGCGCCGGCTCGTCTTCTCGGTGCGCGACTGACCGGATGGATCTCGCCCTCGCGCGCGATGACGACCTCGAGTGTCCCCGCCAGCCGGCATGCCTCCTCCGCCAGCGCCTCCACCTGCTCGTCGTTATGACCGGGATCGTGGTGGAAGAGCATCAGGCGGCGCGCACCGGATCCGCGCGCAATACGCACCGCCTGGCGCGGCGTCGAGTGCCCCCAGCGGTGGCACGAGACATACTCGCCCTCCGAGTACTGACAGTCGTGGATCAGGAGGTCGGCGTCCCGCGCCAGCGCCATGATTCCTTCAATTTCCCCGGCCGAAGCAACGTCCGGCTCGTTGTCGCTGATGTACACGAGCGTCGCGCCGTCCTCCTCGATGCGATAGCCAAACGTCACTCCCGGGTGGCTGAGCCGCCCGACCCTGACCTCGGCGGGACCGATCCTCATCACGTCCCTGGGCACGGTCTCAAACGAGGCAATCCCGTGCAGTTGGGACGGCGCCGCTGGGAAGTAGGGAGTCATCATCTGACCGACCAGGTACTCTTCCGGCCCCTCCCCTTCGAATTCAGGCCCGACGACCCGGATCTCGCTCTCCGGAAGGTAGGCCGACCCGAAAAACGGCAGTCCCTGAATGTGGTCCCAGTGATAGTGCGACAGCAGGAGCGTCGCCTGACAGGCGCCGAGCGCTGCGCCCAGCGGTCGGATGCCGGATCCGGCGTCGAGGATGATCAACGTCCCGTCGCTCAGGCGGACCTCGACGCACGACGTGTTTCCGCCGTAGCGGATCGTGGAGGGCCCCGGCGAGGGGATCGATCCTCGTGTGCCCCACAGGCGAATCTTCATGGGTCCCTTATCCTAGTCGAACGGGCTCCTACGGCGTCTACCTCGAAATTCGAGACCAGGCTCCCGAAAGTAGTGCACGTGTCGTGCCGGACAGGTAGCCGGCTGTCGGTCTCGAGTGCCGGTGAAACCGTTCGGCGGGCGCGCCGGCAGGCGGCTCGACCCGGGCCGGCGAGTGCTATCGTTCTATACGTCCTGGTACGGAGCCGGTCGGCACCACGACGAAATCACGGATGCGTGCGCGTGTGAGCTCAGCACACCCAATCAAGACGGCGGCAACAAGGTCGGAACGGCGATCCGTGCTGGGTTCGGCGGGAACGAGACAGCGCGGCCGGCGGGCACGTCTCGCCTGGCACGGTCCGACGCCCGCCACCGGGATGAGGTGACGAGCACGCCGCCTGCCCACCGGGCCGGGCGCCACCCCAGCCGCGCGAGAGACGCGGCCCGCATCTCCTACCTGGCGCAGGTGGTCCCCGGGCTCGAGGTGGTTGCCCGCGATGAGATGCGGCAACAGCTCGCGGAGCTCGAGGTGATCGACATGCTGCGCCGCTTCGACGAGCGCACCGGACTGCTGCTCTTCCAGACCGGCGACCCGGCTTCCCAGCTCCTGACGCTGCGGACCGTCGAGGACGTCTTTGCCGTCCTGCTCGATGTCGCCGTGCCGTCCGTCCGGCCGGCCCTCCATCGTGTCCACTCCCTGCTGGCAGCCTCCGGCGCCTGGGAGCGGGCGCTCGCCGCGGCACGGGAAGCGCGTCCCGGCAAGGGGGGAAGAATGACATTTCGTGTCATTGCCCGCATGGCTGGAGAGCATGGCTTCCGGCGGGTAGATCTCCAGCGCGCGGTGGAATCGGGCATCCAGGAGCGCTTCCCCGCCTGGCGCCCGGTTGGCGAGGCGGCCCGGGTCGAGGTCTGGGCCCACCTGGTACGAGGCCGCTTGGTGGCCGCCCTCCGGCTCTCCGACAGCACGCTACGGCACCGGTCGTACTACCGGGCAACATTGCCGGCGGCCCTCAAGCCGACCATCGCCGCGGCGATGGTGTTCCTCTCGGAGCCGCGGCCGGACGACGTCTTCCTCGACCCGATGTGCGGCTCGGGCACGATTGTGGTCGAGCGCGCCCAGGCCGGCCGCTACACGCTCCTCCTCGCGGGTGATAGCGATGCGGCGGCACTGGCCGCGGCGCGAGAGAACGTCGGACGGCGCTACAAGCCGATTCGAATCGAGCGATGGGATGCCCGACACCTACCGGTCGACGCCGGATCGGTCACCACGCTGGTCGGCAACCTGCCGTTCGGCAAGCGTATCGGCTC
>DATGJB010000147.1:0-69403 GCA_035295425.1 Chloroflexota bacterium
ATCGATCCCGCGGCGCCGGAACATGCCGCGCTGTAGCGCGGTGAACAGTCCCCCGTGGTCGGAGTTCACGTACCAATCGAGGACCAGCGACGCGTTCTGCAAGGCCGCCGGCGAGTGGTATCGCGCCGCGGCCACCGACCAGGGTGCGTCTGCGACCACACCCGCGACAACCAGGATCGTGGCCGCCACGATCGCGCTTACACCTGTTCTCATGTCACTCCACCCTCGTAATGAGACTTTCGAAGCCTTCCGGGGCCGGGCACGGCGGCGCCGGCCTACGGGTGTTGAAAGGCACTCTCAATGCCGCCCCGCGTCGCCGGCAAGCGCATCTCCACCCGGCTCTCGATGCCACGGCAGCAGGAGCCGCTCCGCGAGCGCGACCAGTCCGAACAGACCCATGCCCATCAGGCTGAGCACCGCCATCGCCGCGAAGATGAGCGGCGTGTTGAACTGCGACTGTTCCTGCTGCATCAGCCAGCCCAACCCCTCGAACGAGCCGACCAGCTCCCCGTAGAGCGCGCCGATCACGCAATAGGTGATGGCCACGCGCGCGCCCGAGAAGATGAAAGGCAGGGCCGACGGCCACTCGATGTCGCGGAAGATCCGGCCGCGTCCCGCGCCCAGCGTCCGCATCAGATTGACGAGATCGGGATCGACGCTCTTGAATCCGTCGACCGCATTGACCGTGATCGGGAAAAAGCAGATCAGGCAGACCACGATCAGCTTGGGCATGAGGCCGAACCCGAGCAGCACGACGAGAATCGGCGCGAGCGCGATGACCGGAACCGTCTGTGTGGCGATGACGATTGGGTAGAGGGCGAGCTCCAGCGCACGCGAGTACCGGATGGCAATCGCCAGCGCCAGTCCCAGAACCAGCGCCAGCAGGAATCCGGACAGCGCGATGCGCAGCGTCGGCAGGGTATTGTCCCAGAGAAGCTGATGCTGGTCGACCGCCGATTGCCAGATCTCGGCGGGAGGCGGCAGCAGGTAGTCCGGCACGTGCCGCGCCACGGTCACGATCTGCCACACGCCGACCGCCCCGGCCAGCAGCGCCAGTGGCGGCAGTAGCCGGCCTGGCCACCTCCCGCTCTTCCCCTGGCGCCGTGGCGGAGTTTCCGTCATCGCCGCCGTCCGTCCTGGCGCCGCAGCCGGGCGAGCAGCTCGCGCCGCAGCGCCGCGAAGAGTGGGGTCGTGGTGACGTCGTCATAGGCGCGGGGCCGCGCCAGCGAAATTTCGATCTCCGCCGCGATTCGACCCGGGCGCGGCGACATCACATAGACCCGATCGGCCAGGAAGATCGCCTCGTCGACGTCATGGGTAACGAGCACCACCGACTTCCGGAACGTGTCCCAGACTTCGAGGAGCCACTCCTGCATGTCGGCGCGCGTCAGGGCATCGAGCGCGCCGAACGGCTCGTCGAGCAGCAGGGTATCGCGTCCCGACAGGAACGTCCGCAGGAGGGCGACGCGCTGCCGCATGCCGCCGGAAAGCGCCGCCGGACGGTACCGCTCGAACCCGGCGAGTCCGAAGCGGTCGAGCCAGGGCCGGACTTCCTCACGGGCGTGACGTCGCGTCATTCCCCGCAGCTCGAGCGGCAGCGCCGCGTTGTCGAGCACACTCTTCCATGGCAGGAGGAGATCCTTCTGCGGCATGTATCCGACCAGGCCAGGCCGTGCCTCCACCTCTCGTCCGTGCACCAGGACGCTGCCACTCGCCGGCTCCAGCAGGCCCGCCACAATGTTGAAGAGCGTGCTCTTGCCACATCCGCTCGGCCCGATGATGGCGACGAGCTCGCCGCTGCCGGCGCACAGGCTCACACCGTCAAGCACATCGAGCACGCCCTCGGCGGTGAAGAATCGGTGCGTCAGGTGGCGTGCTTCCAGCGCCGCCGGCGGTGCGGCCGGGTCAGGTGGACCGGCCGGGTACTTCGCTGCAGCCTGTGGAGACGCCGGCCGGGAGGGAGCAGGCGCTCCAGCCGGTCCATCACGCGTCACGGGCCGCCTCCTCCCGCATCGCCCGATGCAACGCCGGCCAGAACGGGTCCGAGCGGGGCGCGAGCAGCGGCTCCTCCCTTCCGTGCGCGGTTACCCGCACGCCCTGGGAGGCCGGCACGACCTCGCCGGCACACGAGGCCGCGATGCCGGCATCGCCCAGCCGCGCCACGACCTCGCCGGTCTTGCCAGGGCGGCAGGTAATCAGCAGCGTTCCTTCACTGCTGGTCGCGAACGGATCGATGTGCAGGTAGTCGCAAACTGCACGCACCTCGGGCCGCAGGATAATCGCGTCGGCGTCGACCGCCAGGCCGACGCCGGCAGCCTCGGCAATCTCGCGCAAGCCGCCCCAGATACCGCGCTCGGTGGCGTCGTGCATGCCGGTCACACCCGCCTCGCGCACTCCGACCGCCGCGGCAACGCGCGCGTCCTCGACCACCGTCATCTTCTCGAAGAGCGCATCGGCGGCCCGCGCTACCCCTTCCCCACATGACCTGGCGAGGAGGTTCGGGCACAGCGCGCCGATCATACCGGTCGTCTCAATCGCGGCTCCCTTGGTGACGATGATCGAATCGCCGGGAAGGGCCATGTCGGGCGTGACGTACGCGTCGTGCCGGCCCACGCACAGCATCGTCGCTCCGCCCAGCATCGGATAGTCGCAGCCCTCGTACCGCCCGGTGTGTCCGGTGACAACCGCGATACCCAGCGCAGCGCAGATTTCGGCGGTCGACTGCCAGAGCGCCGCGAGCTCGGCGTCGGTCATCGCCGGCGGCAGGTTGAGATCGATCGCCAGATACACCGGCTCGAGGCCCGACGTCGCCGCGTCGGACGCCACGATGTGGACCGCGAACCAGGCGGCTCGCTCCCAGCCGAGCGCCGGCATCACGAAGAACGGATCGGCCGTCACGGCCATGACCTGTCCACCGCCCAGGTCCACGATGCCCGTATCGATCCCCTGCCGCGGACCGACCAGTACGTCGTCTCGTCTGGCGCCCAGGTACGGCAGGATGATGCGCTCGAGACTTTCCCCCGCAATCTTCCCTGCGGCGAGACGTTCGATTTCAGTCCCGGCTGCCATACGTCCCTGTCCCATGTAGCTCGCGCTAGCGAGAGCGGGACCGAGAGGGCCGCCGTGCATTCCCTTCGCCGGCATTACCCGGATCAGGTTCAGAGGGTCTGCGGAGTGGAATCCGCACTCTCAGCGCTCGCGCGCTCCCCTAGCTGCTGCCTCAGCGTACCATAGACACGTTATGGCAACTCGTCTAGCATCCTGTTCTGCTGGAAGCCAACGTTGCCTGGACAACTTCCACGGCGCCGGCTTCGCGGCGGACGCAATCGCCCTCGCCGCCGTCCGTATACTCGGGCAATGAAGGCACTGCTGGCGCACCGTGGCTGACGAATACGAGAACTACGACGCCATGATGGCCGAGGCGGAGCGCGCCGTTGCGCAGCATCCGGATGAGCCCGGGCCGGCACGCGCCGCGGAGCCGACCCCCGGCATCGAGCAGCGGTTCGACGAGATGGTCAAGCATCTCGAAGGGCTCCATTCGCAGCTTGACGAGCTCCATCATCACGTAGCCCAACTCGGCAAAGCAGACGCGCGCCAGCCGATATCGCCCGATGAGAAGGAGCTCAGCCCCAGGGACCGTCTCGAGGTACGTGCCGCCTGGGGTTACCCGGCCCCCGACGAACCGCGGTTTGCGGCTCGACTCGCCGTGATCGTCGCCATTGCGCTGTACTTCGTTCTCCCCGATAAACTGGTGCTGCCCAACAGCCGCTGGATCCTGGTCGTGCTCGAGGCGCTCCTCCTGGCCACGCTGACCATCGCCACCTCGCGCCGCCAGCGGGAAGAAGCGAGGCCCTGGCAGCGGGTGGCTGCGCTCGCCCTCATCGCCGTCATCAACCTGGCGAACATCATCTCACTGGCTTTTCTCGTCGACCAGCTCGTCACCGGTCACAGCAAGGCGGGCGGTGAGACGCTCCTGCTGGCGGGCGTGGACATCTGGCTGACCAACGTGCTCGTCTTTGGGCTGTGGTACTGGGAGCTCGACCGTGGCGGCCCTGCCGCGCGCTGTCTGGGAACGCGGCGCGAGCCCGACTTCCTTTTTCCGCAGATGATGACCCCTGAGGCCACGCATGTGGCGTGGCACCCTCGCTTCCTCGACTATCTCTACGTGTCGCTGACCAACGCCTCGGCCTTCAGCCCTACAGACACAATGCCGCTGACGGAGTGGGCCAAGACGCTTTTCGGCATTCAATCGGTCACCTCGCTTCTCACCGTCGCCCTCGTCGCCGCCCGCGCCGTCAACATCCTCGGCTGAACGCCGGCCACCTTCCCGCTGGAGCTTCCTGTGTCATCGCGACTGCGGACGCACACCGGGCCGCGACAGGCGCCTCACCCAGACCACTCCGTCGCACGCTCCCCTCCCGAACATGTAGCGGAGCGCTTCGTGCGCTCTCCACTCTCTCGCCGTGCATCAGCACGAGGGGTCCGTCGCACGGCCCCGACGTGCGTGGCTGCCCTGGACTGCGATAAACACCATGGGACCGTATTCATACCCTGCCGTTGTTTCCCCTGGTGGAAGCTCCTGGCAGAATAACAGCCACCGCGCTGAAGCGCTCTTCTACGTTCCGGCGGTGTGCTGCTGGCGGTACGCGGTCACCAACCGGTGCGCCTGCCGCGTCGGCTCCGGCATGAACTGATCGTCCCGGCAGCAGGCAAGCACGATCTCGACCGCGATCGGCACACTGACCTTGTTGCCCGGCGAGACGAATAGCGGCGAATGGCCGGGACGCGTCCGGATCGCCGCGCCCACCACGTCGCCCCGATCGGTGAGCGGCGTCCACGCCCCAACCTCGTCCGCCAGCTCCTCATACCTGCCAACCAGGCGGCTCTTGGCGCAGCCGATGCTTGGAAGATTCAGTACGACGCCGAGATGCGCCGCCAGGCCCATCCGTCGGAAGTGCGCGATCCCCTGGCCGTCGAACAGCACGACATCGGGCGCCGTCTCCACCTGCCGAAAGGCGTCGATCACCGCCGGCGCCTCGCGGAAGGTCAGGAGTCCGGGCACGTATGGAAACGTGACCGAACACGAGCCGTAGCGTGTCTCGACAACCTCGAGCTCGGGAAAGCTGAGTACGACCGCGACCGCGTACGCGGTGGCCCCGGCGCCGGCGCGCGAGTAGGCATTGTCAACGCCGGCCACAAACGAGATGTCCGTTGTTCCGAGCGCGTCGGCCGGCTCTCGCCGGTCGCGAAGCTCATCCTGGATGCGACGCGCCTCATCGGGCGTCACATCCCATGAATGCAAATCGGCAACATGCATTGGCGCCCCCGGCGGGACTCGAACCCACGACTCTCCGCTTAGAAGGCGGATGCTCTGTCCTGCTGAGCTACGGGGGCACGCACGATCTGTCAATTATAGCGGCGTGCCGCCATCCCCGGTCAGGCCCCGATTTACTCCTATTCGCCGACGAGCCCGTCCACCGACTCCCGGATGAGGTCGGCATGGCCGTTGTGCCGCGCGTACTCCTCGATCATGTGGCACACGATCCACCGCAAACTGGGAGCGCTGCCGTCGGGCCAGGTGCGCCGGGCCAGGCGGTCCAGCCCCCCATCCGCCAGCGCTTCCGCCACTGACGAGCGGGAGCGGCTCACGGCATCCTGCCAGAGCGCCATCAGACGCTCCGGGGAATCGTGGGCGGCAGAGTGCCAGTCCCAATCGGGGTCGGCATCCCAGTCCACCGCGTCCCACGGCGGTCGGTGCTCCCGCCCGTGGAGTGACCGCGAGAACCATCCTTCCTCAACGAGCGCCAGGTGCTTCATCATCCCACCCAACGTCATGGACGAGACACCGACCGTGGCCCGCAATCCGGCCGAGTCGAGTCCCGCGCACTTCCACGCGAACGTGGCACGCTGATACTCCAGAAAGCCGAGGAGGGTGGCGGCTTCGCCAGCCGCCAGAGGAGGCTCCGGACGGCCGTACTCGTCCAGCCTGGGCTCGGACTGCGATTCGGATGACGTGTTTTCCATCACTCGTTGCGTACCTCCAGTGGTAATGCGAGTCGGGTAAAGCCGCGGCCGGCAGCTCACGCGACAGACCGATCAAGATAGCAAAGTAGCTCGGGCGGGTCGACGAGGTTGGTATTCTGAGACGGCAGTTGCGGACAATGTGATGAAAGGGAGGAGCGTCATGGCCGGGCAGCAGAGAACAGGACTTCAGATCGGCGATGCGGCTCCTCCGTTCTCGTTGAAAGACGCCGACCGGAAGACAGTGAGCCTGCAGGACTTCGCCGGCAAGACCGTGGTACTCACCTTCTTCCCGGCCGCTTTCAGTGGCACCTGCACCTGCGAGCTGGGCATGTTCCGCGACTCCTGCTCGGAGCTAGCCGGCCTGAACGCGACCATACTTGGGATCAGCGTGGATCTTCCGTGGACCCTCCACCGCTTCCGCGTCGAGGAGAATCTCCCCTTTCGGCTTCTCAGCGATTTCGACCACACGACGATCGAGGCCTACGGCATCGTGGATGATAACTTCTCCGGCTACCACTCCGGAGTGGCGCAGCGCTCGGTCTTCATCGTCGACCCGACAGGCAAGATCGCCTGGAGCTGGGTATCCACCGAGCAAGGGCAGCTCCCGGAAATCGCGGAAGTCTGCGCCGCCGTCGAGCAGCTCGCGCCGGTCAGGCCGTAGCCTGCTCCAAGTCGGCCAGCAGGTCCCCGGGATCCTCGATTCCCACCGAGAGGCGGATCAGCCCGCCGGTAATGCCCGCTGCCTCGCGTGCCTCCGGCGGGAGTGAGGCGTGTGTCATGATGGCCGGGTGGTCGGCCAGTGACTCGACGCCCCCGAGGCTCTCCGCGGTCACGAAAAGCCTGGCCTTCTTCAGGAAGACCCGTGCCGCTGGCTCGCCGCCCTCGAGATCGATCGTCACGATCCCCCCGAAGCTGGCCATCTGACGCTTCGCCAGCTCGTGCTGGGGATGGCTGGCAAGACCCGGGTAGAGGACGCGCCGCAATCCCGGCCTGCTCTCCAGAAAGCGCGCCACCGCCAGCGCGTTTGAGGCGTGGCGTTCCATCCGCAGCGCCAGCGTCTTCACGCCCCGCAGCAGCAGCCAAGAATCGAACGGGCCCGGCACACCGCCGGAGGCATTCTGGTGGAATTTGAGCCGCTCGTGGAGATCGTCGCGCGAAGTGACCAGCGCGCCCATCACCAGATCGCTGTGTCCCCCCAGGTACTTGGTTGCGCTATGCACCACGACGTCGGCGCCGAGCGCAAGCGGTTGCTGGAGATACGGGGTGGCGAACGTGTTGTCGGCGACGACAATCACCTCTTGCCGGTGCGCGACCTCGGCCACCGCGGCAATGTCCACGATCTTCAGCAGCGGGTTGGTGGGTGTCTCGATCCACAGCATGCGCGTGTTCGGCCGCATGGCGCCGGCCACTCTCTCCGGGTCGGTGGTGTCGACGTAGCTGAACTCCAGGCCATAGCGAGCCAGCACGCGACTGAACAGCCGGTAGGTGCCGCCGTACAGGTCGTCGCCGGCGACCACGTGGTCACCGGGGTCAAGCAGCTGCATGATCGTCGCCTCTGCCGCCATTCCAGAGGCAAACGCCAGACCGTGTTTCCCACCCTCGAGGGACGCGATCACCTCCTCCACGACGCGGCGGGTCGGATTGTCGGTGCGGGAATACTCATATCCCTTGTGGACGCCGACATCCTCCTGCGCGTAGGTCGACGTCTGATAGATCGGCGTCACGACCGCCCCCGTCGTCTCCTCCGGCTCCTGGGCCACGTGAATGGCGCGCGTGGTGAAACCCCACTCAGGCATAGCTGGCACGTCGCTCCTCTCGCCCGGCGGCAATGTGACATTCCGCGATCTGCACCGCGTTGGTTGCCGCACCCTTCCTGAGATTATCTGCCACGATCCAGAGTGCCAGACCCCGCTCGTCACCGTCCGGCTGGCGGATGCGCCCGACGAAGACCTCATCCTGCCCCTCGGCGTGGATTGCCAGCGGATACAGGGCGCCCTCCGGCTGATCCACCACCACCACGCCGGACGCGCGTTCCAGCACCTCTCGCGCCCCCGCCACATCGACTCGCTCGCGGAATCGCGCGTACACCGCCTCGGAGTGACCCACCCGCACGGGCACCCGGACCGTGGTGGGAACCACCTGCAACGACGGGAGATTCATGATTTTGCGGGTCTCGCCGATCATTTTCCGCTCTTCCCCGCTCCAGCCGTCGGCGGCGAGGACGTCGATGTGGGGCAGCACATTCAGCGCGATGGGATGTGGGTAGGGCGAGGCGTCATCACGCTCGCCGGTCGCGAGCTCGTGCTCGAGGGCGCGTATCCCCCTGGCTCCCGTTCCCGAGACCGACTGGTACGTCGAGACGACCACGCTCTCCAGCCCGAACGCCTGGTGCAGTGGCTGCAGGGTAACCGCCATCTGAATCGTCGAGCAGTTGGGGTTGGCCACGATGCCCCGATAGCCGGCGAGGAGACGGGCGTTTACCTCGGGAACCACCAGCGGCACCGCAGGATCCATGCGGAATGCCGAGCTATTGTCCACCACCAGCGCGGCCCCGCGGGCCGCCGGCGGCGCGTGTTCGCGACTGACCGTGGCGCCGGCCGAGAAGAAGGCCAGATCGACGCCGCCGAAGGCGAATCCTTCGAGCGCCCGGACCTCGACCTCGTCACCTCCGAACGCCAGTCGCGTGCCCGCCGAGCGCCGGGAGGCGAGCGCCACCAGATCGTCGACCGGGAGCTGGCGCTCCTGCAGTACCTTCAGAATGGTTCGGCCCACCAGCCCGGTGGCTCCCACCACCGCTACGCGGTATCCGGCCATGCCGTGTCCTCCTGCAATCCAAAGGCACGGTGCAGGGCACGCACCGCCTCTTCGGTTCGACCTCCCTCCACCACACAGGTGATGCGTATACCCGAGGTGGAGATCATGTCGATGTTGATCCCCAGCTCGCTCAGCGTGCCGAACATCGTCGACGCGTACTCCAGGCTCGACGACAGCCCGGTACCAACCACCGACAGCTTCGCCAGACCGGTCTTGGCCGTGACCTGCTGCGCGCCGACCGCGGCACGAACCGTCTCCGCCGCCTCAAGTGCTCGCTCCACGTCGGCGTCGACTACCGTGAACGAGAGATCGGTTCGGCCGTGATGGCCGATATTCTGAACGATGAGATCGGCCTGGATTCCGCGTGTTGCCAGGGCGGCGAAGACCGTGTGGGCGACCCCGGGCCGGTCCTCCAGGGCAACAAGCGTCACCTTGGCGACACCAGTCTGGTGTGCGATTCCCGCTACCCGGTTGGCATACTCCATACTGCCTCCAATCCGCGTGCCCGGTTCGCTACTGAAGCTCGAGCGCACCTCGAGCGGCACCTTCCAGAGCTGCGCCAGCTCAACCGAACGCGGCATCATCACCTGGGCGCCGTACTGTGCCAACTCCAGCATCTCCTCATACGTGATGTCCGGCAGCATCCTCGCTTCCGGTACGACACGTGGATCGGCCGTGAAGATGCCGGCAACATCGGTGTAGATCTCGCAGCGCTCGGCCCTCAAGCCGGCGGCCAGGGCCACCGCGGTAGCATCCGAGCCGCCGCGGCCCAACGTCGTCACCTCCTGCCAGCCGGTGTCGGCGCCGATCCCCTGGAACCCGGTAACGATCACTACCCGGCCAGCCACCAGCTCGTGCTGTAATCGCTCCGCGTCGATGCCCCGGATGCGAGCCGTCGAGAAGCTGCTGTCGGTGCGAATGCCTGCCTGCCATCCCGCCAGCGAGATCGCGGCGCAGCCGCGGTCGTGCAGCGCCATCGCCAGCAGTGAGGCCGAGACCTGCTCGCCGGTCGCCAGCAGCATGTCGATCTCACGGCGATCCGGTCGGGGCGACACCAGCCGCGCCAGCTCGATCAGGCGATCCGTGGTGTCGCCCATCGCCGACACCACCACGACCAGTGGCGAGCGGCCCGCCGCCTCCACCACGCGTTCCGCCACAGCCAGAATCCGTTCCGCATTCCTCAGCGAGCTGCCACCGTATTTCTGCACTAGCAGAGCCATCTTCCCGTTCACCCGTCCCTGTAATCGCACCCAGACACGCACCCATGAGGGGTGCGATTACAGCCGTGGAACCGCACGTCGCCTGGATGCGCGCCCAGACACGCACCCATGAAGGGTGCGACTACAGGGGTGTCCATGGCTGTAGTCGCACCCTTTATGGGTGCGTGTCCGCCTCTACAGGCACATCCCCTCATGGGTGCGTGTCCGCGAATGGATCCATTTCCGGTTATCAGGCACATATCCCTTCATCGGTACCCGTCCGCCACCCCCAGCGATGCATGTGCCCAGGCTACCAGGCTACACTACCGGCGATGCCAGACGATCTTCCTTACGGCCGTCCATCCCTGCGCCTCGAAACCTACGATTACACCCAGCCCGGTGCCTACTTCGTCACCATCTGCACCCTCGCGCGGGTCTGCCTCTTCGGCGACATTCGCGACGGCGTCATGCACCACAACGACGCCGGCAGGACGATTCAATCGCTCTGGGAGGCGCTACCGCAGCGATTCAGCCACATCAGCCTGGATGCCTTCGTCGTCATGCCGAACCATCTTCATGGCGTCGTGGTCATAACCGAGGGCAGGCCACATCAGGGGCTGGGCCAGATCATCGGCGCCTTCAAATCGCTGTCGACCAACGGCTACATCACCGGCGCGCGACAGCACGGCTGGCCGCGATTCGCCGGGCGTCTGTGGCAGGACAACTACTACGAACACATCGTGCGCAGCGATGCGTCGCTGGAACGCATTCGCACCTACATCGCCGGCAACCCACAGAACTGGGAGACGGATCCGGAGCGACTGGCGTAGACAGCGGGCAGCAGAGGGGCGAGCGAGCGCACAAGCACGCATTCCCTGAAACGCCTCCACCGGCGGATGCGCCTTCATTCGCGGACACGCACCCATAAAGGGTGCGACTACAGGGATGTCCACGGCTGTAATCGCACCCTTCATGGGTGCATGTCTGGGTGCGTGTCTGGGTGCGCGTCCAGGCGATGTGCGGTTCCACAGCTGTAGTCGCACCCTTCATGGGTGCGTGTCTGGGTGCGCGTCCAGGCGATGTGGTGGTACGGTTTCGGCGGTGTGTTGTGGTCCGTTGCGGCGGCGGCACTCCGCGATCCGGATCACGGCGATGAGACTACGCTACATCCGCTCCGCCGGCGACTTCGGTGCGCCGGCTCTCAGCCCTTTTGGGTATTTGGCCGTTCTCGCCCTGGTGGCCGGCCGGCTCGGGGAACCGGCGCGGCACGAGATAGGCCGCCGTGCCCAGCAGGACGAGCCCCATGACACCGAGCAGGATGTGGTAATCGACCACAGTGGAGAGGCCGGCGCCAAGTGCGATCGAGATCGTCTGTGGCACGGTTACCATCGTATCGGCGGCCGAGTACACGCGTCCCTGCAAATGCGGCGGACTGCGCCGCTGGATCGCGGTTCCAAACGCGACGAGGGCCCAGGGCAGGCCGGAGCCCGCGATCATACCGGCAACCACGACTACCGGCAGCGAGCTCACCATCAAGAGTAAGGAGCCGATACCGAAGAGCCCGAGCCCCAGGCCGAGCAGTCTGCCGTCCCCCACGCGCCGCAGGACCCGGGCCGCGGTCAGTCCGCCGGCGATCGCACCGACTCCCTGCGCCGAGCTCAGCACTCCGAGGAACGCCGGCGGCCGATGGAGCCCCTGACTGATAACGGCAAAGATCACGGTTTCGGCGAAACCGACCACCAGAAGCGCCACTCCTACCGCCAGCACGATCTCCCGCAACGCCTGGGTCTGGAAGATGTGGCGGACGCCGGCCGATACCTCATGCCGGAAGTGATGCTCGGAAGGATGGGGTTCCGGCTCGGATACCTGCAGGATGGCGAGACAGAGCGCCGAAACACCAAAACTCGCCGCGTCGATCACAGCCACGAAGCCTCCGCCAAATGCCGCGAAGAGTGCGGCGCCGAGCAGCGGAGCAAGCAGCCGTAGCCCCTCTCGCCACGTTTGCAGGAAGGCATTCACCTCACCCAGCAGCTCTCCCGGCAGCATGACCGTGAGCAGAGCCGATTGTGCCGAGGAAAACACCGAACCGCTTGCGCCATACACCAGGGCCACCGCGTAGATCAGCCAGATCCGGTCCCGTCCGTGAACCAGCAGGAGGAGTAGAACCGCGGCCCCGATAACCATGTCCATGCCGATCATCAACGGTCGCCGTCGCATGCGGTCCACTGCCAGGCCGGCCAGCGGTGCGGCGAGCGAGGGAAGCGCGAGGAAGAAGAAGACGAGACCGGCCGCTCCGTTGCTCCCGGTCAGCGTCTTGACCCAGATGCCGAGTACCAGAAACAGCGCGGTATCGCCGAAGAGGGAGAGCCCCTGTCCGACCAGGTAGATCCGGACATCACGGCGCGCGAGCAGCTGACGCATTGCGTTCTCCCCTGTCTGGATCCCCTTCCGGGTACCACCATGGAGTACTATGTTTTTACTTTATACACTATCACCTAATAAAAGTGAAATGAGACATACATATTGAATGACCTGCCGGCAACAACACCGTTGCGGGCAGAGCGGTGGCGCCTGCCGTTCAGGTGGGAGATGAGAGTCCTGCAGCAGCCGGAGATGGCCTGAGAGGATGCGTTATGACGCCGAGTCGCAGAGCGTCATGTCACGCCAGGCGCCACAATAGACCAGCATGTCTTCCGATTCCGCTGACCGGCATCCGGTCACCGAGGCAATCCTCGATCTGCTGTCCCGGCACGGCTGCTGGTTCGAAACCTTCGAGCACGAACCGGTGCGGACCAGCGAGGAGGCCGCTCGCATGCGACCGGGCTACACTCTCCAGCAGGGCGCCAAAGCGCTCATCCTGAGGAGTCGCCGGTCGGGAGAGCACGCGAGATTTGTCATGATCGTCTTCCCGGCAGACCGAAAGCTCTCCAATCGAAAGGCGCGCGATCTGCTCGGCGGCGACCTCCGATTCGCCTCGACGGAAGAGGTGGCAGAGCTCACCGATGGAGTGCAACCAGGCGCAGTGCCGCCGTTCGGCCGCCTGTTCGGCCTGGAGCTCGTTGCCGATCGCTCCCTCTTCACACTGGACAGAATCGTCTTCAATGCCGGCGACCGCTGCTTCTCAATTGCCATGCGCTCCTCGGATTACGAGACGCTGGGCGACCCCGTGATTGCCGACGTAACCGAGTAGCCGGGCCACGCGACACTCCGTCCGGAGCGCTCCCATGGATGGATTAGACTGTTCCGTCTGCGGTGACGCCGGGCATGATCCGGCATCTGGGCGAGGAAGGACCCTATGGCAGCGCGTCAGAGTGACGACCGTGCCCTCGACGCGGCACTCCAGTTTGAAGGACGCACCGTACCGATCGCGGCGGGTGACACTGTCGCGTCGGCGCTCTATCGCGCCGGGGTGCGCGTATTCTCGCGCTCCTTCAAGTACCACCGTCCCCGCGGACTGTATTGCCTGACCGGCGACTGCCCCAATTGCATGGTGAATGTGGATGGTGAGCCATGGGTCCGGTCGTGCGTCAGGGAAGCGTCGCCCGGACAGCGGGTCCGGCGGCAGGCCGGCTGGCCATCCGCGGACCGGGACGTGCTCGGTCTGGCGGATCGTATGCACCGGCTCATGCCGGTCGGCTTCTACTACAAGACGATGCTCCGTCCCCGCTGGGTCTGGCCGGCGGCGGAGCCCTGGATCCGGCGCTTTGCCGGGCAGGGCTCGATCCCCGAGACACGCCCGGAGCATCGGGAGGCGCGTAATCTGCACCCCGACCTCATGGTGGTCGGGGCGGGCATCGCTGGCCTTTCGGCGGCGCTGGCGGCAGCCGGGTCGGGTCGATCGGTCGTCATCTGCGACGAAGGACGGAGCGGCGAAACCCTTGCGCCGGGACCGGTCCGACGGCGGGTCGCGGCGCTCCTCTCCGAGGTCGCATCTTCACCCCTGATCACGCTCCTCGAGCGGACGCCGGCGATCGGCATTTACGAGGGACCACTCGTCGTGTTGAACGGCCATTCCTTTCTCCATCTCGTTCACCCCGAGGCGGTGGTGGTCGCCACCGGTGCGGTCGAGGAGCATGGCGTCTTCCCCGGGAACGATCTGCCCGGCGTCTGGCTGGGCCGCGGCGCAGCCCGACTGGCCGGTGTCCACAATCTTCTCCCCGGCCGGCGCATCGTGCTGGTCACGCAAACCACCGAGGCGGCGGATCACGCCGCGGCCCTGCGTACTGCCGGCGCGGACGTGCTGGTGGTCGACGGAGAGGTCGTCGCGGCGCGCGGACGGGAGTCGGTGCGGAGCGTGGTCGTCGATCGTGGCGCCTTCCGGGAGGAGATTCAATGCGATGCCCTGGTGCTCTCACTGGGGCTCGTTCCGCGCGATGCACTTGCCCTGCAGGCTGCCGGACTGCCGGTCGTCACAATCGGCGACGCGGCCTCGCCCGGGCTCGACTTCGGCCAGGTGGAGGAGCAGGGACGGCATGCCGGCATCGGCGCCGAGGTGGCCGCGGGAACGCAGATTGAGCTGCCTCGCGCAGCGCGGGGCGGGATCGTCTGCCTCTGCGAGGACGTGGGCGTGGACGAGCTCGACCAGGCCTGGCGGGAGGGGTTCCGCTCCAGCGAGATTCTCAAGCGCTACACCACCGCTACCATGGGGCCCTGCCAGGGCGCGATGTGCCACCGGCATCTCCGCGCGTTTGTCGCCTCCCGGCCCGACGCGACCGGTCCGGCTTCCGGACCTACAACCGCGCGCCCGCCCGTGCGGGGAATCACGCTCGAACAGGCCGCCGCGGGCGTGCGCGATGAGATTCATCAGCGAACCGCACTGCACAACCGCCATCTCGCGCTGGGCGCGATCATGGAGCCCTCCGGCGTCTGGCGGCGCCCAAGGCACTACGGCGACAAGCTCGCCGAGTACTGGGCGGTGCGGCGCGGCGTGAGCGTGATGGATGTCGGCACACTCGGGAAGTTCCTGGTTGCCGGCCCCGACGCGACCGAATTTCTGGAGAGGCTCTATCCCTGCCGGGTCAGCAACCTGCGGCCAGGTCGCCTTCGCTATGCCTTGCTGCTGGGCGAACACGGATTCGTTATCGACGACGGCACCATCTGCGCCCTCGGCGAGGATCGCTGGTACCTCACATTCACGTCGGCCGGTGCGGCGACGGCCGAGGCGGTGCTGAAGGACTGGGCGGAGACCTGGAGTTGCGAGGTCCACATCGTCGACCTCACCGCGGCCTGGGGAGCGATCAACCTGACCGGGCCCCACGCCCGCGAGCTCCTCCAGCGCCTCTGCGCCGACCCGCTCGACAATGAAACATTTCCCTATCTCCACCATCGCGAGATCACGGTGGGAGGCGTACCGTGCCGGGCGATCCGGCTCGGCTTTCTGGGGGAGCTTTCGTACGAGCTCCATCATGCGAGCAACCGAAGCGTCGAGCTGTGGGACGCATTGCTCGCGGCCGGCCGCGACCTCGACATCCGGCCACACGGCCTGGACGCGCTACGCGTGCTGCGCCTCGAGAAGGGGCATATCATCGTCGGCCAGGACACCGACTTCGACGCTACCCCCGGGAAGCTGCACATGAGCTGGGCGGTGCGGATGGAGAAGCCCTGGTTCGTGGGGAAACAGGGTATCGAGCGAGCCAACTCTCACGATCCACTGCGACAGCTCGTCGCCGTGTCGTTCCCCGGCCGGGCGCCGCGCGAGGGGGCGCCGCTACGGGCGGACGGGAAGCTGGTGGGCTACCTCACGTCGTCGGCGTGGTCACCGGTGCTCGAACGTGGCGTCTCGCTCGGCTGGGTGAGCCGGGTCGACGGCGCCTTCCCCACGGAGCTCGAGAGTGACGGCATCGCGGGACATGCCGTCGACCAGCCGTTCTACGATCCGCAGGGAGAACGCCTCCGTGCTTGAGCTCAACCCGGTTCCCGCCGAGATCATCGGCTGCTTTGGCGGCCCCGAGGCGCTCGACCAGATTTCCGGGACAGCGGAGCTGAGCGTCCGGGTCGCGCCCGACGAGCTGCTGGTCCTGCTTCCAGAGGAAGCAGGCGCTCCCGGCAATAGAAGCCCCGAGCTGCAGGAGCAGCTCGATCAGCTCGATGGCGCCGGCCTCGCGCTCGACCTTTCCTCGGGATATGCCGCCTGGGCCCTGCGTGGCGAGGAGCGATTCGAGGCGTTTAGCCGCCTCTCGGCGATCAAGCTTCCCGCGCCTCCCGCCGCCGTTCAGGGTCTGGTGGCGCACGTCCCGGCGAAGGTCATCGTCCGCTCCGACGTCCTCATCGTCATGGTCTCTTCGGTGCTATCGCACCATATTCGGGAGCGGGTGTTGCGCGCCTGTGCCGACCTGCGGCCGGTTGAGGGTGGTGCCCTGCAGCCGGCCGGTGCTGGCGGGGGCGAAAGGGAGCCGGTGTGAGCGGACTGCTACGACATCGCACCTATCTCCGCGCCGTCGAACCGAAACCACGGTACGACGTGATCATCATCGGCGGCGGCGGTCACGGGTTGGCGACTGCCTACTACCTTGCTTCCCGCCACGGCGTGACCAACATTGCCGTTCTCGAGCGCAGCTACATTGGTGCCGGCGCCACCGGGCGTAACACCACCGTGGTCCGCGCGAACTACAAGATGCCCGAGTCGGTAGCTTTCTTCAAGCGGAGCTATGAGCTCTACGAAGGGCTCTCCGTCGAGCTCGACTACAACCTCCTCATGTCCCGCCGCGGGCTCTTCTGGCTGGCTCATTCCGAGAATGTGCTGCGTCTTCAGCGGGAGCGGGCGCTCTTGAATCAGGCATTCGGCGTCGACACCGTCTTCATCGGACCCGACGAGATACAGAAGCTCTGTCCGCAGATCGACCTCGAAGCCGGAGGAAAGGGGAAACCCATCATCGGCGCTTCCTACCACCCGCCAGGCTCCGTGATCCGGCACGATGCGGTGGTGTGGGGCTATGCTGCGGCTGCCCAGCGCCTGGGCGTCCACGTCCACGAGGGCGTGAACGTAACAGGAATCACCCGCCAGAACGGCCGCGCCATCGGGGTGGAGACGACAGCCGGGCCGATCGCGGCCGGCACCATTGTCTCCGCGACCGCCGGGTACACCAGCGCGGTGGCGGCGCTCGCCGGGCTCCGCCTGCCGATCACCACCCATCCGCTGCAGGCATTTGTCACCGAGCCGTACGGGCCGATCCTGGATCGCATCGTCGCGTCGTCCGATCTGCTCGTCTATAT
Source organism: Chloroflexota bacterium (assembly GCA_035295425.1). GTDB lineage: Bacteria > Chloroflexota > UBA5177 > UBA5177 > UBA5177 > DATGJB01. The sequence goes on from DATGJB010000147.1 coordinate 17,250, forward strand.
CTCACAGACCTCGCGCGGCGAGATCCTGGTCGGCGCCGAGATCGAGCGCTACACCACCTATTCGACCCGCTCCACCTTTTCGTTTCTGGCCGAGTGCGCATCGCGTGCCATCGATCTGCTGCCCTTCACGGCGAAGCTCAAGATCCTGCGCCAGTGGACCGGTCTGTGCGACATGAGCCCCGACTACTCGCCGCTGATGGGCCTGACGGAGGTCGATGGATTCGTGGTAACGGCGGGGTGGGGAACCTGGGGATTCAAGGCCATTCCCGCCAGTGGTATGGCCATGGCCGAGCTCGTCGCTACCGGGAAGGTCCCGGCGCTGATTGCCCCCTTCCGGATCGACCGGTTCCGCGACGACCGTGCCATACCCGACCGCAGCTCGGCAGGGACCCACTGATGGGATTCAAGATCGACTGCCCGCGCTGCGGCCCGCGCTCCTACCATGAGTTCTGGTTCGACGGTGAGGTGCGGCAGCGAGATCCCGACGGCACCGCCGAGGATGACTATCGCGCCACCTGGTTGCGTGCCAACGCCGCCGGCCCGCAACAGGAGCGCTGGTTTCACCATGCCGGCTGCCGGCGCTGGCTGACGATCGAACGTGACACCACCGACAACACCGTGAGGCCAGTGGACGGCACGGCGCATTACGGCGAGTGATGCAGCACCGAACGCCCGATTGTGTCGAGGAGCATCTGCATGGACCCGCTTCACGCCCGAAGTGACGTCGTCGGCAGCCTGCTACGGCCGGCAGAGCTGCTCGCGGCCCAGGAAGAATTTGCCCGCGGTGAGCTCACCGCTGCCGCCTTCAAGCAGGTCGAGGACCGCGCGGTCGATGCCGCGCTTCGGCTCCAGGAGGAGTGCGGCATCGACATCGTCACCGACGGCGAGATGCGCCGCCTCTCCTTTCAAAGCCAGCTGCCGGCCGCCGTCGAGGGCTTCAGCGAGTGGGACCTCGATGCCTTTCTCTGGGGTGAGTGGCACAGTGAGGAGATCGGTGATGCGCGGATCGAGCGGCCGCCAATCGCCGTCGTCGACAAGCTTCACCGCAAGCGATTTCTCTCCGCCGAGGAGTTTACGTACGCGCGTGGCCGCACCGATCGCATCCTGAAGGTCAATCTGCCCAGCCCCAGCCTCTTTGCGAACTTCTGGGACCCCGCACGCTCGACCGCCGCCTATCCCAGCCTGGAGTCATTTCTCGGGGACGTGGCCGAGATCCTTCGCGACGAGGTCGAGGAGCTGGCGCGGCTCGGTGCCACGCTCATCCAGATCGACGCGCCGCAGTACCCGCTCCTCATCGACCAGAGCTATCGCGACTTCTACGAGAGTCGCGGCTGGCCGGCTGATCGATGGGTCGAGCTGGGGATCGAGCTCGACAACCTGGTGATGAGCGGCCGGCCCGATGTGACGTTCTCTTTTCACCTCTGCCGCGGCAATCAGCTCAGTCGCTGGCTGGTGGAGGGTGGGTACGACTGGCTGGCGGATCGAATCTTCCCGAAGGTCGCAGCGCACCGGCTCATGCTGGAGTACGACGACGAGCGCTCGGGCGGCTTCGAACCGCTGTCCCGGGTGCCGGCCGACAAGGTCGTGGTACTGGGGCTGGTCACGACCAAGACACCGCGCCGTGAGACCGAAGCAGAGCTGGAAGGACGCATCCATGAGGCCGCTCGCTACTTCCCGCTCGAGCAACTGGCGCTCTCTCCACAATGTGGTTTCGCAACGTCGGTTCGCGGCAACGCGATTTCGGTCGAGGACGAGCGTGCCAAGCTCACCACCATCGCGCGCACCGCCGCCGCGGTGTGGCCGTAGCCGGACCGCCAGCTGCACGATTTCAGAACAAATGTTCGACATTTCCCTCTAGAAATCGTGGGCCAGAGCGGCTATCATCTCTCTGCTGCGGTCTCCTTTGTGCGTCTCAACTGGCCATCTACGCTCGCCGTAGCAGAAAGAGGAACACATGCCCGAATACGCTCCCGGTGTCCCGATGTGGGTCGATGTCTCGAGCCCCGACCTGGCTCGCGCCAGCGCGTTCTACAGCAACCTCTTCGGCTGGGACGCGCAGGTTGCGCCCATGCCCGAAGCGGGCGGCTATACGATGTACTCCCGCGACGGCAAGGTGGTAGCTGGCGGCGGACCGACCTTCAGTCCGGATCAACCGGCTGCCTGGTCGACCTACGTGTGCACGTCGGATGCCGACGCCACGGCGCAGGCAGTCGCGGATGCCGGCGGTCAGGTCGTGATGGGGCCGATAGATGTCATGGGCCAGGGACGCATGGCCGTGTTCACCGATCCGACCGGCGCGTTCATCTCGGTCTGGCAGCCGCAGCTGCACAATGGGGCCCAGCTCGTCAACGAAACCGGCTCCTTCTGCTGGAACGAGCTCTACACCCGCGACATGCCGGCCGCTCGCGCCTTCTATCAGAAGGTATTCGGCTGGGGCGCCGAGGAGCAGCCGTTCAACGGTGGCTCCTACACTACGTTCCAGGTCGACGGCCGGTCCATTGCCGGCGGCATGGACATGAGCACCATGCTCCCTGAATCCGTCCCGCCCCACTGGCTGGTGTACTTCACGGTCGACAACACCGCCGACACTGTTGCGAAAGCCACGGAGCTCGGTGGCAGCACGGTGTTTGGGCCGCACGACACGCCGATGGGCCCAATAGCTGGGATCCAGGACCCAACCGGCGCCGTCTTCGCGGTGATCCAAGCCGGACAGCCAGGCTAGCCGGCCACCGGTTCAGTTCGCACGCAGACGCCTCGGAGGGCTCCGCCGATCGGCGGAGCCCTCCGAGTTTCCTCCTCGTGACCGAAGCGGGCCTGCGGCAGGCGCACCGGTTGGTGACCGCGCACCGCCAGCAGAGCACCGCCGGAACGTAGAAGAGCGCTTCAGCGCGGTGGCTGTTGTTCAGCCAGGAGTTTCCACCAGGGGAAACACCGGCGGGGCACGAACGCGGACCCATGGCGATTATTGCGGTGCTGGGCAACCCCGCACGTCGGGGCCCTGCGACGGACCCCTCGTGCTGATGCGCGGCGAGAGTGTGGGGCGCGCACGAGGCGCTCCGCTACATGTAGGGGGGAGGGGTGGGGGAAGCGAAGGGCAGGTGGAAGTGCCCGGCGCCGGGAATGGGCGCATACGCGAATGAGGATTGGACGAGTAGGAGGGAAGCGGCGGCGTGTACGATCAGCATCGCCTTCGCATAAAGTGAGACACGTACCGGCGGCGCGCCGGGAACCCGCGGAGGCGAATGCGAGATGGAGAGAAACACCAGGATTGTCATCATCGGGGCCGGCATCGTCGGCTGCAGCCTCGCCGAAGAGCTGACGTCGCTCGGCTGCGAGAACGTCCTAGTTCTGGATCAGGGTCCACTCTTCCGGCCCGGCGGCTCGACCTCGCACGCACCGGGCGGCGTGTTGCAGATGAACTTCTCGCGGACCATCACGCAGTTCGCCCAGTACACGGTGCGCCGCTACTGCGAGCTCGAGCTGGACGGCGAGCCGGTCTTCTACCAGGTAGGCAGTCTCGAGGTGGCGACGACCGAGGAGCGCTGGGAGGACCTGAAGCGGCGCCACGGCGCTGCTACCTCCTGGGGTGTGCCGTCGGAGATGCTGAGTCCGGAGCAGTGTGAGGCGCGCATCCCGCTGCTCGACGGCAGTAAGATCCGTGGCGGGCTCTTCGTACCGACCGATGGTGCGGCGCGGCCATCCGCTGCCGCCGAGGCGCTGGCACGGCTGGCCGTGTCCCGGGGTGCCATCTTCCGCGGCGACACCGAGGTCACGGGCATCGAGGTCCGGCACGGACATGTAACCGGGGTCGACACAGCGGAGGCCTTCATCCCGGCCGACGTCGTCGTCAGCTGCGCCGGAATCTGGGGCCCGAGGATCGGGCGCATGGTCGGCGTCAGCATCCCGCTGGTGCCGATGCAGCACCTCTTTGCCTGGACAACGCCTATCCCGGAGCTGGCCGGCGAGACGCGGGAATCGGCATTCCCGACCATGCGGCATCAGGGCCGCGACCTCTACTTCCGTCATCAGCGCGACCGCTACGGCGTCGGTACCTACGAGCACCGCCCGTTGCCGATCGCCGCCGACGACCTGCTGAGCCCCCAGGATGCAGAGGTCATGCCGTCGGTGCTGCCCTTCACGTCCGAGGATTTCGCGCCGTCCTGGGAGGTAACCGCCGAGCTACTGCCCGCGATCGGCCGTGCCGAGCTGGCCGATCCGTTCAATGGCGTCTTCTCCTTTACCACCGACGGCTTCCCTCTGCTCGGCGAGTCCCGGCAGGTGCGCGGCTTCTGGATGGCCGAGGCGGTCTGGATCACGCACGCCGCCGGCGTTGCCCGCTCGGTCGCGGAATGGATGGTGACGGGCCGCTCGCACATCGACCTCCGACAGTGTGACATTCAGCGCTTCGAGCCGTTCGCGCTCAGTTCGTCGTACGTAATGGAGCGAAGCTGTCAGGCCTATATCCAGGTCTACGACGTCATCCATCCGGTCGAATGTATGGACCAGCCGCGTCCGCTCCGCGTCAGTCCCTTCTACGCGCGCGAGCGAGAGCTTGGCGCGTTCTTCCTCGAGGCAGTCGGGTGGGAGCGTCCACAGTGGTACGAGAGCAACGCGTCGCTGGTCGACGGACGTGCCATCCCGCCGCGAGATGAGTGGGCCGGCCGCTTCTGGTCGCCGATTGTCGGCGCCGAGCACCTGGCAACGCGCGAGCGTGTTGCCCTCTACGACATGCAGTCGCTAAGCAAGGTCGAGGTGACCGGACCCGGCGCGGTCGCCTTCCTGCAGCGCCTCACAACCGGCAACATGGACCGCTCGGTGGGCAGCGTCACCTACACGCTGATGCTCGACGAAGCGGCCGGCATCAAGAGCGACATCACGGTTGCCCGTCTCGGCAAGGAGCGCTTCCAGATCGGCTGCAACGGACCGCGGGATGTCGACTACTTTGAGCGCAACCTGCCCGCCGAAGGGTCGGTGCAGATACGCAATCTCACCGGCGGCCTCTGCTGCGTCGGCGTCTGGGGACCGCGCGCCCGCGATCTAGTGCAGAGCCTGTCGGATGCCGACTTCTCTGAAACCGGCCATCCCTTCTTCCGCGCCAGAGACGTCTACATCCGGGAAGTGCCGGTTACTGCAATGCGCCTCTCCTACGTGGGTGAGCTGGGCTGGGAGATCTACACCACTGCCGATCTGGGCCAGCGCCTGTGGGACCTGCTCTGGGAAGCCGGGCAATCGCTCGGCGTCATCGCCGGCGGCCGCGGCGCCTACGACAGCCTGCGCCTGGAGAAGGGCTACCGCTTCTACGGCCGCGATATGTGGACCGAGCACGATCCCTACGAGGCCGGTCTCGGATTCACGGTCAATCTGGAGAAAGGCGACTTCGTGGGACGCGACGCCCTGCTGCGCCGCCGAGAGGAAGGTCCGCGCCAGGTCCTCGTTCCGCTGACGCTGGACGATCAGGGGGACGTCGTTATGGGAACCGAGCCGGTCTACGCCGGCGACGAGCCGGTCGGCTTCGTGACGAGCGCCGCCTACGGCTACTCCATCGGGCGCGGCATCGCCTACGCCTGGCTGCCACCGGGCCATGCCGAGCCCGACACATCCCTCGCGATCGAGTACTTCGGCCGCCGCCTTCCGGCGACGGTACAGCGCGAGCCGCTCTTCGACCCACTAATGGAGCGAATGAGACAGCGACCCGTCCGAACCGATCAGGCACGTCCCAGTGCCCAGCTCATCTCCACCTAGCTGCCCCTTGACCCTCCACCGCCTCCGCCGTAGCGGAGGGCTTTAGCCCGGCCACCGCACGCCCGCAGCGCTTCCCGGTCCACACAACGGTCTACCTGCCCACCGCAAAGGCACCCAAACCTGATAAGCTAAACCAGACTTAGTTCAACGGGATAGGACAATGCGACAGGTCAACATCCACGAGGCGAAGACACATCTTTCGCGGCTCGTCGAGGACGCGGCGCGTGGTGACGAAATCATCATTGCCAGGGCCGGCAAACCGGTAGCACGGCTCGTGTCAATCGACGACAACGCTACTCCGCGGTGCCCTGGTCTCCTGCGGGACAAGATCTGGATTGCGGATGACTTTGACGCTCCGCTCCCCGAGGAGATGTTGGGGTCCTTTCACGGCGCCGCGGGGTGAGGCTGCTGCTCGATACGCACATCCTCCTCTGGTGGCTGCGGGATGATCGCCTCCTTCCGGCTCGCGCCGGTGCTCTGGTCGCCGATCGACGCAATCAGGTATTCGTCAGCCCCATGAGCCTCTGGGAGATTGCAATCAAGGCTCAGCTTGGCAGGCTGGAGGCAAACGTCAACGAGGTGAGCGCCGCCGCGGTACAGAGTGGTCTGGACGAGCTGCCGTTCACGCTGGAGCACGCCGCCGCCGTGGCGGGGCTTCCGCGGCACCACAGCGACCCCTTCGACCGAGCCCTCGTGGCCCAGGCGCTGTCCGAGCCGCTAACCCTGCTGACGCACGATCAGACGCTCAGCGTGTATGGCCGGCACGTCATGCTTGTCTGATGTGGCAGCCACATCCGGATCAGGCGGTCTTGTCCGTGCCCGTCTCGCGTAGCTGGAGCTCTTTGGCCAGCAACTCATCCGGCGGGATATGGCAGCGGTACTGGTTGCCGGCCGGGCCGCGACGCCAGGGCGGCTCCTGCTGCTTGCAGATATCGCCTAGGTAGAGCGGGCAGCGGGTGTGGAAGCGGCAGCCGCTCGGCGGGTCGCTCGGGCTCGGAAGCACGCCGCGCAGCTTCACGCGGGTGCGCGCGCCCTCTGATTCCAGCATCGGCATCGCCGATAGCAGCGACTCGGTATACGGATGGTGCGGAATGTCGAAGACCGCCTCGGCCGGTCCCACCTCCATCAGCCAGCCCAGGTACATAACGCCGATGTAGTCGGCGATGTAGCGCACCACTGCCAGATCGTGCGAGATGAAGACGTAGGAAACGCCGGTCTTCTGCAGATCCACCAGCAGGTTCAGGATCGCCGCCTGTACCGACACATCCAGTGCCGACACCGGTTCGTCGCATAGGACCAGCGACGGCGATCCGGCAAAGGCTCGGGCGATCGAGGCCCGCTGCTTCTGGCCGCCCGACAGAGCGGTTGGCCGCGCGTCGAGGTGTCGCCCTTCGAGCTTGACCGACGTTGCAAGCTGGTCGGCGCGTTGCTCCAGCTCAGCGCGGCTTCGAATCCCGGCCAGACGCCGTAGTGCCCGGAACAGGGACGTGCGGATTGAGTAGCTCGGGTTCAGCGCGCTGTCCGGGTTCTGGAAGACCATCTGCAGCTTGCGTCTGAGATCAAGGCGGCGGCGCACCGCGACCGCGGGAAGCGGCGCCTGCTCGAATTGCACCGCCCCACCGGTAGGAGCGGTGAGGCCGACGATAACCTTGGCCAGCGAGCTCTTGCCGCTGCCTGACTCCCCCACCAGACCGAAGACCTCGCCGCGCCGGACTTCCAGGGACACGCCCGCCACCGCCGCGACCGCGCTGCCGCCTGAATGGTACGTCTTGATCAGATCGTCGATCTTGAGGAGCACCTCATCGCTGCGGGCGGGGAGCGGCTCCACAGCGGCCGCGCTGCTGGGCGGAATCCGGTCCACCTCCTCGAAGTAAAAGCAGCGGCTTGCCCGGGTGTCGGACACGGGGATCAGCGGCGGCTTCTCCTCACGGCAGCGCTCGCGCGCGATCGGGCAGCGGTCGGCGTAGTTGCAACCCGGAGGCTGGGAGCCAAGCGCGGGCAGCGAGCCCGGAATAGGATCCAGCCGCTGGGTGCGCTTATTCATGCCGAGCCTCGGCACGCAGCGCAGCAGGCCGAGGGTGTAGGGATGGCGCGGGTCGAGGAACGCCTTGAGCGCCGGCCCTTCCTCGATCACCCGGCCGGCGTAGAGCACGCCGACACGTTCGCAGATGCGCGCAACGATGCCCAGATTGTGGCTGATGAACAGGATCGAGGTGTTGAATTGGGCGCGGAGCTGCTCCACCAGGTCGAGCACCTCGGCCTCGACCGTGGCGTCGAGACCCGTGGTGGGCTCGTCGAGCACCAGTAGCTCCGGGTCGGTCGCCAACGCCATCGCGAACATGATTCGCTGCTGCTGCCCGCCGGACAGCTCGTGGGGGTATCGCTGCAGTACGCCTCGCGGATTGGAGATCTGGACCTTCTCCAGCATTGCGGCCGAGGCGTCCCACGCCTCCTGTTTGTCCATGTGCCGGTGATAGCGGTAGACCTCCGCGATCTGGGAACCGATGCGCATTGACGGATTCAGCGCGCTTCCCGGGTCCTGATAGACCATCGCCATCCGATCGCCGCGCAGCGCCCGCAGCTCGGAATCGGAGAGGGTAAGAAGATCCTTGCCGGCGAACATGATCTTCCCGCTCTCCACAATGGCGTTCGACGGCAGATAGCGCATGAGCGCCATTGCCACGGTCGTCTTCCCGCAACCGGACTCGCCGACCAGACCGTACGCCTCGCCCGGCTTGATATACAGCGAGATATCGTCGATCACTTTCAGCGCCCGCCGCTTTCGGCGGTAGCGGATGGTCAGACCCGAGATGTCGACGGCGTGGGTGGACGCTGCGGCAGTCGTTTCGGCAACGCTCATGACTCCAGCACCTCCTTGAGGCCGTCCGCCACGAAGTTGATCGCGATCACCAGGGAAGCGAGGGCCAGGGCCGGAAAGAGCACCGTCCAGGGTGCGATCTGCAGGACGGTACGCTCCTGGGCGATGGTCAGGCCCCAATCCGGTGAGGGAGGCTGGATTCCGAAGCCGAGGAACGACAGTGTGGCGACGGTGAAGATGGCATAGGCAAGACGAACCGTCGCCTCCACCACGATCGGACCTGTGATGTTCGGCAGGATCTCGCGCGCCATGATGAACGGTCCGCGCGCGCCCAGCAGCTTGGCCGCGGCCACGTACTCCCGCTCCCGCTCCACCAGGACCGCGGCACGGACCGTCCGCGCCACGATCGGCGAGAAGATGATGCCGATGACCAGTACCACGTTGAGCGTGCTGGAACCGAAGACGGTCAGGACGAGGATGGCGATGATGATCCCAGGGAACGAGAGAAGCGCGTCGACCGCCCGCATCAGCACGTCGTCGACGATCCCGCGATAGTAGCCGGCGATCAGCCCAACCGCGATCCCTCCGATCAGGCCGAGCAACGTCGCCTCGACCGATATCGTCAGCACCGAGCTTGCCCCCGCCAGGACGCGAGAAAAGACATCGCGCCCCAGATCATCAGTGCCGAACCAGTGGGCGCCGGATGGTGCGCTGAGCGAAGTGGAGAACGCCTGCGGGTCTTGCGGGACGTAGAGCTGCCAGAAGATCGCGTCAAAGACCCAGTACAGCAGAACCACCGCGCCGACCACGAAAACCGGCGAGCGCAGCAGGCCGGCGCCGACCTCACGCAGCCGCGCCCGCCGCCCCACGGTCGTTGAAGTGACGATTGGGCCAAGCGGCGCGTCGGGTGAGGGAATGGGCTCGAGGGCAGGCGGCTGGCCGACGGCTTCCATCAGTCGCTCAACCTCACCCGAGGATTCAACACGGCGTAGAGGACGTCGGCGCTGAGGTTGGCCACCATGTAGATGATCGCGATGAGCAGCACAGTCGCCTCGAGCATCGGCACATCGTGTCCCTGGGCGGAGTCGAAAACCAGCTTGCCGATCCCCGGGTAGCTGAAGAGCGTCTCGATCACGACCAGGCCACCTACCAGGTAGCCGGCCTGGACGAAGACGACGGTGATCGTCGGCAGTAAGGAGTTCCGCAGAACATGCCGAAAGATGACGACCCGACGCGGTAACCCCTTGAGCACCGCCGTGCGCACGTAGTTCGAGTCAAGCGTCGATATCGTGCCGGCCCGCGCCATGCGCGCGATATAGCCAAACAACACAAACATCAGTGGTATGGACGGCAGCAGCAGCTGATGGATGATATCCGCCGGATTCCAGGATGGGACGTTGGCGGAAGCCGGTAGCCACTTGAGGGCAACCGCGAAGATGACCAGCAGGACAACGCCGGACACGAACTCCGGCAAGGCGATCAGCGACAGCCCCATGACCGTGATCAGCCGGTCGAGCACCTTTCCGTGCGACAGGGCGGCGACGACTCCCAGCCCGATCGAGATCGGCACGATCAAGATGAATGCGAACCCGGCGAGAATCAGCGAATTTACCAGGCGCGTCAGTGCCATCGCCCGGACCGGCGTATTGAGCAGATACGATTGCCCCCAGTCGCCACGCACAAACGCCGTCGCCCATTTCCAGTAGCGGACGGGCAGTGGCTGGTCCACACCAAGCTGATGATCGACGCGCGCCACCGCATCAGGGGAGGCGTATGGGCCAAGGATGATCCTACCCACATCACCGTGCAGCTGCGAGACAGCGAACACCGCCATGGAGACGAGAATCAGGGTGACGAGGGCGAGTGCCAGTCGCTTGAGAATGAACCGCCCCATCGAGTGCCTCTCCGCCCGTCTAGCAGTCTATCTCAGCCGGCGCGAGCATGCGCCCCGCGGTCATCAGGGACGGTAACACTGTCTGTCCCCGCGGTATGCAGTTCTCCCGCCGCCTTCCGCCTGCACACTGAACCATGTCTATGAAGTGTAGGTGTCGGTAGCCGCTCTGTCAAAACAACGTCCGGCGTCGACGATCAAGGCCAGGAGCCGGCGGCCAGGAACCGGGAGACCCGCTCGATATCCGGACCGAGTGGTCGATCCCGCACCACCGGCTCGATCATGTCTTCGATCGCCCCGGCATACGGCTCGAGGCCCGGTGCTACCGGCGTTGCTCCCAGCCACCACGCCTGGCGGCAGATGAGAAGGACGCAGGCGATGACATCGCGAAGCAGCGCCTCCGCCCGGCGGAGCTTCTCGGCGGACTCGAATGTGAACGTCATTGCGTCCTCCTGCCCCAGCGAGGTATCGGCCAGCCCGATCGAGGCCGGGGTTGCGAGCCGCCTCAGCTGGTTCAATATCCCGACGATCCGCTTCTGAACCACCACCAGGCCGGCGTTGAGTCCCGGCGCCGCAGCGAGCTGGTCCGGCAACCCCGTGAAGCGTGAATCGAGCAGGCGGTGCGCGTGCTGTCCGGCCAGCTCCGCCGCCTGCGCCAACGCGATACAGAGATAGTCCAGGTCGCTCGCGAGGTCCACGGCGTGGAACCCGCCGTGGGAGACAAACTGCCCGTCAACGAAGGCCGGCGAGTCGGTCACCGCGACCAGTCCCCGCCGCAGGTCTTCCTCCAGCCGGTCGGTGACCCGGGCAAGGTGCGCCAGCACCTGGGGGATTACGCGAAGCGAGACCGGTGCCTGAACCAGGGATGGCTCCCGATTCCCGGCCCCCGCGGGTTCGTGCCCTCGGGGCGTCCCCTGTGGGTTCCTTCCCGGCCGTGCCCGTGCTTCGGATCGCGACCGGTCCTGATCCGCCCCCCCGAGAAGCTCGGCCAGACGGTCCAGCACCTCCGCCATGATGGGGTCGTTCGCCAGCCGCGCTACCACCGGCTGATACGGGCTCAGTGGCGCCCGCAATGCATCGATCGCGCATGCTGCGCAGACCAGGAGCTGTTGGTACAGCACTCGAGCGGCGCGCCGCCGCGCGGCTCCAAGGGCCACCGCCGCCGGCGCCCCGGCGAGCAACGCGATGCCCTCCTTTGCGCCAGGACGGTACGGCGCCACTCCTCGCGCCGCGAGCGCGCCGGTCGCATCCTGCGTGGCACCGGATCTGCCATCACCGGCGGCCAGGACATCCCCACTACCGATGAAAGGCCCGAAGGCGTGGGCGAGAGGGATGATCTCTCCGGCACAGCCAACTGCCGTACTCGGAATCGCTGGGATGAACCCGTCGTTCAGGCGATCCGCCAGGAAGCTGCACAGCTCGGGCGACCCACCCGCCGCCCCGTCGAGGAAGCCGGCGAGCCGGACCACCAGCACGGCCCGCGCCTCGGCGGGTTCCAGATAGGGTGGACCTCCCACTGCTCGTCCGCGCAGCAGGTTTGCCTGGTGCACCTCCTGCTCGTCGGCACTGAGCGAGACTCCCGCCAGATACCCCATTCCGGTCGTCACGCCGTACACCTCGCGGCCGTCGGCGAGAGCCGCGAGCATATCCTTCCGCGTCGCCGCGACATGGCCGAGGAGCTCGGGCGCAAGCCTGACCTGCCACCCGTCCCAGGCGATCGCCTCCAGCGCCGCCAGGGTGAGATCGGCCGCCGAATGCAGCCTGATCGTGCCGCTCATATCATTCTGTTCCATGCATCTTCACCAGCCCGCACTTCCACACCCCGTATCACCACACCCAGTACCTCCAGACCCCGTACCTCCGCGCCCCGTCCCTACCACACCCTGTACTGCCGCGCCCCGCACCTCCACGCCCGCACCCCCGCGTCCTGCACCCCCATGCTCCTCACCCCCCGCGCCCCGTGCTTCCACACCCCGTAGCGGAGGGCTTCAGCCCGGGTACCACCCGCAGAAAGCGTCCCGAGAAACGCCGCCCTACCAGGTCGAAATGGAGACACTCTTGCCATGCGAGGCCCGGGCTAAAGCCCTCCACTACGCCTTCCCTTCCACGCCCCGTAGCAGAGGGCTTCAGCCCGGTCTCGGCCTGCAGAAAGCGTCCCGAGAAACGCCGCACCGTCACGAGGAAATGGGGACAGTTTTGCCATGCCGGGCCCGGGCTAAAGCCCTCCACTACGGCGTCACGTCCGTCGGCGCGTCCATCAGGGAGTACGTCGTCGCATTCATCGGCGGATCCGTCGGCGCGCCTGTCGCCGAGCCCATCGCCACTTCCATAGGGAAGTCCATCATGGACGCCCATCGCCGCGTCCATCGTGGAGTCGTCACGGTGCGGATCATGGTGGGAACCGCTCACTCGCGGTAGGCCAGCGCGGTACCGATGTCCATCGCCTCAGCACGCTTCCAGATGAGATGCGCCACCGCGATATCCGTCGTCGCCAGCCCGCGGTGCCAAAACAGGATCCGTTCTTCCGCCGATTCCCTACCCGGGCGCTTCCCGGCGACGATCTCGCCCAGCTCGGCATGAAGATTCTCCCTGGTGAGCAGCCCCTCGTCGACATGCCGGCGCAACGCGCCAAAGGGCCCGACCGTCGCCTGGCCCCAGTCGTCGACCACGACCTTGTCCATGATCGAGGTCAGCGACAGCTCCACCGCGCTCACCGTGCCGTAGGGGACCACGAGCGTTCCGGGCCCCACCCAGTCGGTGCGAAGCAGCACTTCGGGTTTCGTCAGACGCGTGGCCTCGACCACGATGTCGGCGCCGGCGAGCGCTTCCTCTGGCGACGCCGCGACTTGTACCGGCTTCCCCAGCTCCCGGCTCAGCCGCCGCGCGAACTCCTCACGCGACTGGGGTCGGGCGCTGGTGACGCGGATCTCGCGAAAGTCGAAAAGGTCGTCCAGCATGGTGACGTTCCACCATGCGCTGCCCCGGGAGCCGATATGCCCCAACACGGCACTGTCCGGCCGGGCAAGATAGCGGGCTCCGAGGGCGGTCATCGCCCCGGTGCGCGCCGCCGTGATGAGCGTCCCATCGACGATCGCCAGCGGTGCGCCGGTCTCCGGACTGTACAGTGTGACGAGTGCCAGCTCACTCGGCAGGCCGTGTCGATAATTCTCGACGAAGTCGCCCACGACCTTCACCCCGCTCACACCGAGTGGCGCGACGTGCCCACGCAGCACGTTGAAGTGCCCGCCACTTGCCGGCGGGACCAGGTGCACGCGTGGCTCCAGGACCACCTGGCCATTCCCCTGGGCACGAACGGCCGCTTCAACCGCGCCGAGAATGTCTCTGCGCGTCAATTGAAGCTGCTCGATATCAGCGGCAGACACAAATCGCGTCGTGAGCTTCATCTCATCTTCCGGTCAGGTGGCACCATGCGGCCATTGTCGCTCACACAACCCGCGACTATAATGGCGGCATCGTTTCCGGCCCGCTCTGCCGGCGACGAGCGTCCGCGAAGCTGGCTTCTTCGAGGAGGTGCTGACCGCCGGAAACCGGTTGTGACGTTTCTTCGCTGGCATCCGTTCTGGATAGGTGTACAGAGGAGATGTTCGTGGACGCATCCATGCCCCAGACTCGGAGGAGAGTCGAGGAGGAGAAGCAATGGTAAGGGACGAGTACGAGCTCGTGGAAGATGTGCTGAATGGCGTGATGAGCCGCCGTCAGCTGATCACGAGACTCATGGCGGCAGGTGTCGCCCTGCCGACGATCGTGGGTATCCTGACCGAGACCGGTCTCGGCGGTGAGGCCGAGGCGGCGCAGCTCGCGGCCCCTGCGCTGGCGCCGAAGCGTGGCGGAACGCTGAAGATCGGGTATCTGGTGCCCGCCGCCGACGTCGATCCGGTGACCATGTTCAATGAGGGGGCGATCCTGACGGCGCAGCTCTCGATGGAGTACCTGTGCTATCCGCGCCCCGACTACTCGCTGGCGAAGAAGCTCGCCGTTTCGTGGCACGCGCCCAAGCCGGATACCTGGATCTTCAACCTCCGCAAGGGTGTCAAGTGGCACAACGGCAAGCCCTTCACCGCGGACGATGTCGTGTACACCTTCAATCTGCTGACCGACCCCGCTACCAACTCGGCGGCGCTCTCGGCCTTCAAGGGCATACTCTCCAAGGGCCACACGCGAAAGATCGACGCGCACACCGTGCAGTTCCATCTCGATCGTGGGTACTCGGGTTTCCCCTACCTGGTATCGGCCCTCACCTACAACTCGGCAATCCTGCCGAAAGGGTATAAAGTCGGCCAGTTCATCAAGGGCGGCATCGGGACCGGTCCATTCATCCTGACCGGGTACACGCCCAAGGTCGGCGCCACCTACAAGAAGAACCCCCACTACTGGGCGAAGGGCCTGCCCTATCTCAACGGGGTCCACATCAAGTACTACGGAGCCGACCAGGCGACCGTGCTCGGATTGCAGGCGGGCGAGGTCGATATCTTCCCCAACGCCACCTACCAGGGGGGCCAGGCACTGTTCTCCGACTCGAATCTCCGGATTCTCCGGAACCCGGGCAGCGCCTACCGCGAGTTCCACATGCGGGTCGATAAGTCGCCCTTCACCGACAAGCGGGTGCGGCAGGCGGTCGCTTATAGTCTCGATCGCCCTGCCCTGGTCAAGAGCCTGCTGAACGGCCTGGGCCAGGTCGGCAACGACCACGGCTTCGCTCCGGTGTTCGGGCCGCTCTCGGCGGGTGCGAAGAAGGTTCCCCAGCGCAAGCAGGACATCGCCAAGGCGAAACAGCTGCTGGCGGCAGCCGGCCATCCGAATGGCATCGATGTCACCCTGACGTTCGAGAACTACCTCGAGATTCCGCAGTACGCCGTCATCATCAAAGAGCAGTGCAAAGCTGCCGGCATCAACGTTACCCTCAACGGCGAGGATCAGAACACCTACTACGGCTCGGGCGACAACCAGCCCTGGCTGTTGGTGCCGATGGGAATCGTGGACTGGGCGCCGCGCGGTACACCCAGCCAGCTGATCACACCGGCCTACCTCAGTAGCTCGATTCCGCCACCGTTCTCCGGCTGGAATTCGGCCCACTGGTCCAACAAGACCTTCGACCGTCTCATCGCCAACTCGGACAAAGAGATCAACAAGACCAAGTACAACGCGGACGTCTACCAGGCGGCGAAGATCATGAACGACGAGGTCCCGGCGGTCATCGCTTACTGGATCAACGACCTGCACGCGCTCAAGAAGACAGTTCACGGCGTGCCGAACGGTCCCGGGCCGTATCCGGACTTCTCGGCTACCTGGATCGGCTAACCTCCGAGGTTGAAGATCACGGCAATTCGAGCTCGGCGCCTGTGCGCCGAGCTCGATCCGCCTTTTCATGCTGCCTGGGACCCGGTACCGCGGCGGCGCGTCGCCGCCACGCTCGTCTGCGTCGAAACCGACGAGGGCATCACCGGCGTCGGCTCGGGCGACACCATGGACGGCTTCGAGCCGTTCGCCGAGTTGTTCATCGGCCAGGATCCGCTGGCCATCGCCCGCCACGTCCGCACGTTGGAGACGATCAGCTTCCACGCCGGCCGCTACTGGCCGCTGGAAGCGGCGCTCTGGGACATTATCGGCCAGGTATGCGGGCAGCCGGTGTCCGTACTGTTCGGCGGCGCCGCCGAACGCATCCCCGCCTACGCCTCCTGTGGCGAGCTGAAAGGGCCTGAGGAGCGCGCGGAGTCGGCCCTGGCACTCCGCGAGGAGGGGTTTCGGGCCTTGAAGATCCGCGTCCAGCCGGGACTGGCTCCAGCCGGCGTGGCTGCCGTGGCGGCGGTACGGGCGGCGGTGGGCGACAGCATGGACATTCTGGTCGACCTCAATCAGGCCTGGCGGATGGCAGGCGACCTCTCGCCGGCACTCGACGCCGCCGGGGCCCGCCGCGCCGCTGCAGAGCTGACCGAGCTTGGAGTGCTGTGGCTCGAGGAGCCGCTCCCGCTGACCGACCGGCGAGGCATCCGGGATCTTCGTCAGGTCACCGGTATGCGCATCGCCGGCGGGGAGATGACCCGCACTCTCGACGAGCTACTCGACTACCTGGCCGACGATCTGCTCGACGTCTACCAGCCCGACGTGGTCCTCGCCGCCGGCATGTCGCGGGTCCGGCTGGTTGCCGAGACCGCTCTGGCGCGTAACCGCTGGTTCAGTCCCCATACCTGGACGAACGGTCTGGGACTGCTCGCGAACCTCCACGTCGCGACTGGGGTCGGAGGTGGCCCGTATCTGGAGTTTCCGTACGATCCGCCCGGCTGGACGGTCGAGCGTCGGGACTTCTTTCTCGCCGAGCCGATCCGAGTCGGACCGGATGGGTGTGTAGCCGTCCCTTCCCGACCCGGATTGGGCGCACTTCTCGACGGTCCGACGCTCGACCGGCTGGAGGTTACATGAGCCCACTGACGGACCAACGATTCACCATCGGTGTGGAGGGGCGCGCCCTTTTCGGGGCCGGCTCAATCGCCGAGCTCCCGTCCTTGCTCCCTCCCATCTCCGGCAACCGGGTGTTGCTGGTGACCGACGGCGGAGTGGTTGCTGCAGGCATCGCCGGCGAGGTCATCGCACTGCTCGAGGCGCATGGTTTCGAAACCCCGCTGTTCGATGGGGTGCATCCGAATCCCTCCACCGCGACGCTGGAACGGGGCGCGGCGGCGGCGCGCTGGCTCGCGCCGAGTGCTGTCATCGCCCTGGGAGGCGGAAGCGTGCTCGACGCCGCCAAGGGTATCGCGCTGCTTGCCACCAACGACGTGTCGCCGCCTGAGATCGACTACCGCATCGAGCCGGCAGCACCCGGCCTACCAGTTATCGCCATCCCCACCACGGCAGGCACGGGTTCGGAAACCAACGGTTTCGGCGTGTTCGAAGATCCGGAGGCCCATCGGAAGTTTTACGCCGGCCACGCCAGCGTTGTTCCGGCACGCATCATCCTCGATCCGGTGCTCACTCTCGGGCTGCCGCCGCCTGCTACCGCCAGTACCGGGATCGACGTCCTGGCACATGCCCTCGAATCACTCTCCTCGCGCCGGTCAAACCCATACGCGCAGGGCCTGAACCTCCAGGTGGTGCGCATGGTCCTGCGGTACCTTCCGGAAGCCGTGCGCGACGGCGCCGATCTCGAAGCACGCGCCCAGATGCTGCTCGCCGCCCACATGGCCGGGCTTGCCTTCGCCACCACCGGCCTCGGCCTGGCACACGCTACCGCCCACGCCCTCAGCGCGCACTCCGGTACCGCCCACGGGGTCGGTCTCGGCATCCTGCTCCCGCATGTCCTCGCCTTCAACCTGGGCGTTTGCCGCGACGCCTATGAAGCTGTTGCCGCCACGGTCGCCGCGACCGGTCTGCCGCTCACCTCGACGAGCGAGCCGCATGCCGCCGTCGAAGCGGCCCATGCGCTGGTGCGCGCGGTCGGCGCGCCGCTGGCGCTCGCCGAGGTGGGAGTCGCCTCGGCGTCGATCGACCTGGTCGTCGCCGATGCCCTGGCCGACGAGGTCATCCTCAACACACCCCGCCTACCGACCAGCGACGAGCTACGCGCGTTGCTCGAAGCGGCGTTCTGAGGACCGGACAAGCTGCGACCGCGCCGGTAAGAGGGTCGGTACGGCTACAACTTCGCCGCCAGCTCCTGAATTTCCGGCTTCAGTGTCGGGTCGGTGCCCATATAGGCGTGTTTGGACATGTCCGCCGAGTACTTGCTGGCCTCGGGTGTCCGGCCCAGCGCCTCCGCCATGGCGCGGATGTGGTGCGGCCCCGCACCGCAGCAAACACCAAGGTAGCGGACATCCATGGCATACGCCTCACGCGTGAAGTCCGCAATCTCGTGACGATTGCAGGTGAACGGGTCGAGGTCGGTGGGAAACGGCCGGTCCTCGGGCAGGCCGTGGTAGTCCGGATCGCGCAGCGACTGGAAGGTCGGCTCGGCGTCGGTGGTGCGATACGGCACGGGAAGCGCTGCGACGTAGCCGCTGACGGCTTCGCGCACCCGCCGCAGAACGGGCAGCATCGTGCGGGGACCGCGGGCGCAATTCAGGCCCACGACATCGGCGCCATGCGCTTCGAGCATGCGGCAGGCATCCTCCGGCGAGTAGCCGTCCGGCGTCGTTTCGTAGCGGTGGGCCGCCATGGTGACAACGGCGGGTAATCCGGTTTCCTTGATCACTTCGAGAGCGATACGCGCCTCCTCGGCAAACGAGAAGGTTTCCGCCACGATAAAGTCCACGCCTGCCTCGGCCGCCCAGCGAGCCTGCTCCTCGAACATGGAACGTACTACCCGCGCCGACTCTTCGTCGCCGACATACACGTTCGTGTTGGAGAGGTCGCCTGCCAGCAGAGTATCGGTTTCGTCCGCAACCTTTCGGGCAATCTGTAGAGCTTGCCGGTTGAGCGGCTCCAGCTGTTCCTCTTTCCCGATGATTCGAAGTTTCTCGCGGTGCCCATAGTAGGTGAAAGCCTCGACGACGTCGGAGCCGGCGCGGACGAACTCGCGGTGCAGCTGCTCGATGACCTCGGGATGCTCGAGCACAACCTCAGGCACAAAGGCGCCCGCCTGTAGATAGCCACGGCGCTCACACTCGAAGAGGTACCCTTCGGCGCAGACGACCGGTCCCTGCGCGAGGCGCTCGAGCAGGCCGGGCCTGGATTGACTGGCGGCTTCAACCATTCTGCTTCTCCATCAACTAGCCTTGGATCATCATCGGGATGCGGCGCCCGGAGCTCTCCCTTCCTGACGGCGAGCGGACAGTACCCACGATGCGGGTGGAGCGGGGAGAGTTGGCGCCGTCGGACTGCCCCGGTCAGACCAGCTCGGGACAGCTCGCGGTGCAACCGTTCTTGAGAATAGCAGGAGCGGCAGGACTAAGCCGGCGGAAGGCAAAAAAGGGGCGCCGTTCCCGGCGCCCCCATCCCGTTCGTCGTGGATCGTTACCTGAACAGGCCTCCAGTGACGAAGGCCAGGACCGCGACCACGATGGCGACGATCAGGATAATCCAGATCAAGCTCGCGGCCAGGTGAAACACGCCACCAAGGCCCAGGAGCCACGCAATGATGAGAATGACGACGAGGATCCAAAGCAGACTAGCCATCTGTAAACCTCCCGTATCAACCAGGCGCCTCACACCTGGTACCACTGCTATTCAAGGCAAGTTCTATGCCAGTGAAGATGTCAGAAGCGACTGCATCTGGAGCCGGCAGCGGGCCGTCGACGGGCCGCCACGGTAAGATGGATCACGGAGATACGAATGGACTCACGCGAATTCGACGAGCTACTGGACGCGGCGAAACAGGTCAGCCGGATACTCCGCACCGTCTTCGCCGACATCACCGGCGAGGACATCAGCCTGGACTCGGCGCTCCGCAACTATCCACTTGTGACACTCGGTGCGGCGGCCGGGCTTGGAGCGGTCGCCGGATGGTGGGTTGGCCACAAACGCCGACCGGCGCTCCCTCCGCCACCCCGGCCGGCGTCTCATCCGCTCGACTATCTCGAGCAGATGCTCCCCGAAGGCATGAGCAAGCTGCTCCGGTCAATGCCGGACGCGGTGACGGAAGAGGCGGGCGCGGCCGCGAAGAACTGGGTCGACAGCGTTCTCGAGCCGATGGTCAAGCAACGCCTCGACAACGTTGCGGAGAGCGTGGCGACGAGCAAGTGGGGATCACTGCTGAGACAGGCCATGGAGAGAATGGACCCCGGCGGTGATATCCAGCTCGACGATCCGCAGCAACAGTAGGCGCGGCCGCCGGCTCAAGCCTGCAGGTGCCGGACCCCGTCCGGTGGCGCAGCCCTCCCCCGGTACTACCGGAAGCGCCAGCTGCCGATGATCTGGGCGTACACCCGAGGAAAGCTGCCCAGGCTGTGCAACGGCGGTTGGTGGTTGTCGAGGAGCGTAACCTCGTAGATGTGGGAGCGCCAGCCGGCAACATAGACGCCGAGTGACAGCCCCACCCCTCCTTCGGTCGGTGGAGTAGCGACTCCCGCCATCGAAGCCCTGCCTCCCAACAAGCTTGGCTCCCAGCGAACACGGGCGAACATTCCCTCCCCGAGGCGTCGCTCGAAGGCAAGAAAGCGTCGGACGGTGTCGGCGGCGCTCCTGCCCGGCCGCACGTTCAGAATCGAGATGGTCACAGCGTACGACGTGCCTTGCTGCTGGATCGATACCTGCCTCACTCCTACCTGGCTGGTGCTCGTCACTCGCCAGCCGGCGGGATAGTGCACCGTAAAGCCCAGCGACTGGCTGGACAGCGTCCGCCAGCCGGAGGCGAAGCTTATCGCCGGAGTGAGTGACACAGCGAGCGCCAGGGCAAGTGCGATGCGACGCATGGCAGGACGCCTCCCTTCAGTACATGGAAAGCAGATACGCGGGGCCCGCGTCGTCCACTGGCCCTGGCGACACGCATCGACGAACGAATTCATCGCTCCACTCCCGCGAACATTTTATGTCACTTTTGTGTCCGCTGTCACTGACGATTGAGGAAATTGGGGTGGATTTGTCGCCAAATCGTTTCAAAACCTTGACAAGTTAGGGGTTTCATCAGATAATCGAGCCAATCTGGCAGCGAGTTCGCCTTGAAGGGTGAGCTCGCTGCCGCCCTTCCCCACCTTTTTCTCCCGGCACCCGCCGCCGATTGGCGTTCCGTTTACGTCTCCGGGAGAGGTTTCAGACCCGCCATGGTTGTTCACCTGCGGGCGGCCCCTCGGCGCTAGCTGCACCGGACGGAGGGCGGTGCCATCGGATCGCTCAGTATAGTGAGATTGTGTACTCCGACACCTCGCTGGGCAGGTACTTCGACGCGCTCTACCAGATTACCCTGCGGCTCAGTAGCAGTCTCGATCTGGACAATGTCCTCACCTACCTGACGGAAGAGACGGCTCAGGCGGTCGTCGCCCGTGCCGCATCGGTGAGGCTGCTCAACTCGACCGGGGAGCGGCTCGAGATGCGAGCCGTCTACGGACTGAGCGCGGCCTACCTCAATAAGGGACCGGTTGAGCTGGCTCGCAGCCCGGTGGATCGAGATATCCTGGCCGGGACGCCCTCGCAGCTGGAAGATGTCACCACCGATGCCAGCTTCCAGTACCCGGAGGAAGCGGCGCGCGAGGGTATCGTCTCCGTGGCCAGCGTGCCGCTCATTGCCCGGGGCAGCCCAATCGGCGTGCTCCGCGTCTACAGCGCCGAGCGCCGCCGGTTCTCCGATTCCGATATGCGCTTCCTGGTCGCGGTGGCCGATCTCGCCGCACTCTGCATCGAGAATGCCCGCCTGTACGAAGGGGCGCGCCAGAACTACGAGGAAACGATGAATATCCTGTGGGGCGCCGAGCCGGGAGGCTAGCCGTGGCGGACGATCCCATCGCATACGCGGCGAGCAATCGCGAGCGTTTTCTCGGGGAGCTCACCAAGCTGCTCCGCATCCCGAGCATCAGTACCCTGTCGGCGCACCGGCCGGACATGGAACGGGCGGCGGGGTGGCTTCGCGAGAAGCTGACGTCGATCGGCGTGACGGCCGAGATCATCGGCGGGAACGGTCACCCGCTGGTCTACGGTGAATGGCTGGGCGCGCCGGGGGCACCGACCATCCTGGCGTACGGCCATTACGATGTGCAGCCGGTTGATCCGATCGAGCTATGGCACTCTCCACCGTTCGAGCCGGCGGCGCGTGACGGCAGCATCTACGCGCGGGGCGCCTCCGATGACAAGGGACAGCTCATGACGCTGATCCTGGCGGCGGAGAGCATCATGCGGTCACGCGGCTCTCTGCCCGTAAACATCAAATTCCTCATCGAGGGCGAGGAGGAGGCCGGCGGCGCGGTGGTAACTGCGTACGTCTCCAGCCACGCTGAACGGCTCCAGGCCGACGCTGCCCAGGTCGCTGACACCGCGATGTTCGCGCCCGGTATCCCCACGCTGGAGACAGGTCTGCGCGGCAACGTCTATACCGAGATCTATGCTCGCGGAGCCGCCCACGACCTCCATTCCGGTTTGTACGGCGGCGTGGCGCCGAACCCGCTCAACGCCCTGGCCCACGTAATCGCGGGCCTCAAGGATCTCAACGGACACATCACGATTCCTGGCCTCTACGATGACGTCCGGATGCCTGATTCCGCGGTGCTCGATTCCTGGCGGCAGCTCCCCTACGATCCGGCAATGACGGAAGCTGAGATGGGTGTGACGCACCTGACCGGCGAGCAAGGTTTCACACCACTCGAGCGAATGTGGGCCCGGCCCACCCTCGACGTGCATGGCATACAGGGCGGCTTTACCGGCGAGGGGGCCAAGACCGTGATTCCGGCCGAGGCCAGTGCGAAGATCAGCATGCGGCTGGTCCCGGAGCAGCGCTGGGAGCGCATATTCGAGCTTTATCGGGAGCGCGTCTTGCAGCTCGCACCGCCCGGCATCGAGCTCGAGGTCCGTCTCATCCACGGCGGCAACGCCGTGGTGGTGCCGGCCGAGAGCCGGTTTGTCAGCGCCGCTCAGACGGCCCTGGAACGGACCTTCGGCCGCCCGGCCGTCCTGACCCGCTCCGGCGGCTCCATTCCAATCGTCGGCACGCTGAAGGAGGCGGTCGGCCTGGAAAGCGTCCTGATGGGATGGGGCCTGCCCGACGACAACCTTCACGCCCCCAACGAGAAGCTCTCCCTCGACAACTTCTACCGAGGGATCGACGCCACCATCCGCTTCTGGCAGATCGTCGGCGGCCTGGCCGAGTAGCGCGACCATGACCCGACACCGGTCCGTCTCGCCGGTGCCCGGCCCCAGGGCCGGAGTCGCGGTTCAGAAGCCCCTTGGGCACCAAGGGGCGGGGATGCACTGAAATATGCCGTCAGCGCGGCGTACTGCGCCGGGACTGCGCTCGAACACCCGCCCCGCTCGCGCCAGATCGGTAAATCGAGTGCCGCCGAGGTAGGCAGCACCGAGGTCGGCGGCCTCCATAGTCAGGTCAGGCGCCACGCTCGAGCGCGCGCATGTCGCGCCGTCGGCTCCGCCCTCCAGCCGGTACGTCCCGCTGTTCTCCGGACAGAACCGGTCGTGCACCTCGAGCGTCAGCGAGCCTTCGGCGGCATAGCGGCGCGCCGACAAAGCAGCAGGTATGTCGATCACGCGGGTCCAGAGTGAGTCGCCAAAATGCTTGACCCGCAGCCGCCGGGGATCGGCCAGCATCCAGCGGATCGGGTCGTCGTTCGGCATGTCGTGCGCTTCGACCTTCGTCACCAGGTCGACGCTCAGCACATACTTCCAGAGAGCGGTGCGTGCCGCGTCGTTCAGCGCAATGAGCCCGACGAGCTGCAGACTGTTTTCCGCGAAGCCGCCCGTCCAGTTTTCCTTGATGCGGTATGCGGCGTAGCCGTCCACCTCGCCGGATTGGGCCCGGTACACCACATAGAATCGTTTGCTTGCGCCATGTGCCCAGCGTGCCGGATCGCGCAAATAATAGTCCCACTCCGCGCGGCTCCGGGTGAGGAAGCCCGGCTGCTCGGCTCCGGCGCGGTCCCACACCTCCGGCAGGATCGAGCTTGCCTCTTCCCGATCGATGAACTCAACCACACCGTCGAACGGTGGGTGGTGGGCGAACCTGGCGTGGTGGGTGCCAATCTCGTAATCGGTGTGCATGGTGGACACGCCGAAGCCGAAGCGGCCGTAGATGACGCTCTCCGAGGCATACAGCAGGCCCACCGGCTCACCTCGCTCCCGCATGTCGGCCAGCTGCCGGCGCATGATCGCCGTCAGGATGCCGCGCCGGCGGTGGGTCGGCAGGACACTGATCCAGCTGACGCCACCAGCCGGGATCCTGGTAGCGCCGGGGAGCGTGAGCTCGAAGCTGTAGAGCACCCCTGTGCCGACGATCCGCGATCCATCGAACGCGGCTAGCGTGCGGTCGAGGTCGATGAGCGGGCGCTCCTCCTCGATTTCCTCGTCCTTACCCGGATCACCAAAGCCGGTACCGGTGGCATGGCCAAAGGCAAGGAACTCATCGGCCACAATTGGACGCAGCTCAAAGCTCATGCGCCGGCTTCTCCATTCTCTCGGTTTATGGCACCGCCTGCCTGCCTTTCGCGGCGGGCAGCGGGCAGGACGGTCAGGCGTCGCGTACCGGTTGCGGACGCCTCTCGGCCCGGAGGCGCCAGATCACGAAGACCACGGCTGCGACCAGTAGACCGGCGGAAGCGGCCTGCAGGAGCGGGGAGCCGTGAATCAGGCCAATTGTAGAAAGCATGGTGGCGCCGCCGAAGTAGCCCAGCAGCAGCAACGTACCTGACCACAGCAGCGCCGCCGGAACCAGACCGGCGAGAAACCGCGGGTACGGCATGCGTGCGCTGGCGGCTGCAAACACGGTGGCGTTCCGCAGGCCAGGCACCAGACGGGCAGCGCCCACTCCCCACATGCCATGCCGCCGAATCAGGCGAATGACCCGCCGCGGCATGACCCGGCCGGACGCCCGATGGCGCTTGATAGCAACAAAGAGGATCGACGCGCCGGTGACCATGGCGAGCGACGCCACCATCCAGGACAGGAGGAGGACCGATCCGCCCCTGGCTGCGCCCAGCCCGGCCGCGACCAGGGAGACATCGCCAGGCAGAAGGAAGACTCCTGCCTCCTCCAGCGTCAAGAGCGCGCCGAGCCCCAGGTAGAAGAGCAGACCGACCACGACTATCCCTGGATGTCGACCGGCGGCTGCTTGGTTATGCGCCAGACATGCACGATGCGCTGTGCGACGGTGTAGTACGTCGACAGGCAGAGCACAGCCAGGATCACGGTCAGCGCCGTCTCGCGAGTGGCCTGCGCCAGGATAAGGCCAACGGCCAGCATCACGATCCGTTCCGGGCGCGCCATGATGCCGACCTCACAGTCCAGCCGCAACACCTCGGCGCGGGCCCGCGCGTACGAGATCATCACCGAGCCAAGCACGACGGCGTAAATCAACCCCACCTGCACGTCGTCACTTCTGGCAAGCGCGTGCCAGAGCAGGCCGAGACCCACACTCGCCTCGGCCAACCGATCGAGCGTGGCATCGAGAAAATCGCCGAACTGCGAAGACGCATTCTTGACGCGCGCCAGTGCGCCGTCTGCCATGTCGAAAATTCCGGCGAACAGCAGCAACACACCCGATGCGAACAGGTAGCCGCCCGCAATGACCAGCGCGCACACCACGTTCAGTAGCAGGCCGACCACGGTCAGCATGTTGGGCGAGACACGGCTGCCGGCAACCGGTCGGATCAGGCGCATGGAAATGCGCCGTACCCTGGCCTCTATTGGCCCGAACATCTTCTCAACTCGTTTCCCCGCTACACACCAAGGCTGTAGCGCTGCCTATTATGCCTCATCCGGCCGCCCGAGTCGACCGACCAACGGCGATCGTACGATGCGACGAAAGCCCTATGTTTGGGCGGGCGCGAGCGAGCGCCTCCACGGAATCGACAGCGTTCCACGGGAGACCTCGTAGGCCGCCGAGGCCAGAAACGCCAGGGCCACCAGGGGGACGCTCGCCATCGCGTCGAGCAGGTAGTGGTTCCCGGTGACCACGACCGCCAGGAGCATCAATGCCGGGTAGAAGGCGAGGAGCTTCGGCAGGAGGCGCCGGGAAAGCACGACCACCGCGCCGGCCGCAATGAGCGCCCATGCCATGTGGATGCTCGGCATCGCCGAAAACTCGTTGTATCCCAGCTGCGTTCCCACGATCTTCCCGCCGCTCAGAATGCCGTAGAGGGTATCCGTGAAGTGGAATGGATGGTGATCGAACAGCAGATTGGTCGTCATGCGGGGTGGGGCGACGGGGAAGGTCTCGTAGATCAAGAGCGCCAGCGCGTTGGTCAGGATGACGGTGTTTCGAACCAGCCGGAAGTGCTCGCGACGGTAGAAATACACCCAGATCGCGACGCCCAGCGTCACGAAGATGTGGCCGAACACGTACATGCCGTTCATCAGGTGTGCCATATCCAGGTAGCTCACCGTGAATGTCAAGATCCGGTGCGTGTGCAGGAAGAAGGTTTGCCAGGCAGGCTCGATCCAGAATCCGTGCGCCGCCTCGAAGGCGACGACGCGTCGCGCATTGTCGATACCCTGCACGGTACCGCGCTGAGAAAAGATTCCCCGGCCTAGATCGTCGCCGACTTCAATCGAAACCGCGATGAGTACCTGAATCAGGAATGCCATCCACTCGGCCACGACGTTGTTCCGCCGAATAGCGGCTTCCGCTGTAGACATCCTCTCTTCTCTTCTCCCCGGCCTCTCCCGCCGGCGCCACCAGTCTCTCGAGCTCCGGCCGGCGGGGCTCTCCCTGCGCTTCCGCCGACCGGTAGATCGCCTCTACCGTCGCTACCAGCGTGCCTGCCTCTGCAAAGTTCCGATCCGCTTCCGACCGATCGACGTCGAGCACGTTCATACGGATCAGCTCGCGAAACCAATCCGGATGATATGACGACTCCGTGAGCCGTCCACTGAACGGCATCTCACGGTCACTTTCGCCATTATGCACCACAATTCGGCCGTCGTAAATGGCGATTCGTCCGGTCGTCCCGACGACCTCCCCACTGTTGGCGCGGCCCCGTCCCGTCCACGCCAGCTCGATGCGCGCTTCAGCCGAAGGGAAGTCCAGCTCGACCGTCGCTTCGTCCTCGACCGGCAAGTGTCGGGCGTCGGCGGTTCTGGTCGTCGCCTTCACCTCGTGCGGCGCCCCTCCCAGCCAGCCCATGACGAGATAGAGCTGGTGCCAGCCATGATCCAGGATGATCCCGCCGCCGGCATGGACAAGATCGGTGCGCCAACCGGGAAGCCAGGCCTGATTTCCCCGCGCCGCCTGCGGCCGCTCCGTCCGCAGGACGATACGCTGGACCCGTCCAATCGTCCCGCCGTCGATGATCGCGCACACGTGCTTGTACAGATCCGAGTGGATCCAGTTGTTGACGCTGACGATCCGGCTCCCGGCTGCCTCGCGTGCAGCGGCCACCCGACGATACTCGTCGCTACCCAGGACGAACGGCTTCTCACAGACGATCGTGGGCAGCCCGCGCCGGCAGGCGGCAACCATGAGCTCGGCGTGAGCCGCCGGAGGCGTGCAGATATCGATGCCGTCGATGCCGGCGTGTGCAATCATCTCCTCCGGCGAGCTATAGAGCTGCGCAGCGAAAAGCAGCTGGCCGGCGCGCGCCAGGCGCTCGGGCGAGATGTCGGCCACCGCCACCACCTCGATCTCAGGAAACGATTGAAGTGCCGGCAGGTGCCCGTGTTCGGCTATGCTCCCGAATCCGGCCAGGCCGATCCGATGCATGCGATCAGTGGTGGGCGGCGGCCAGCCCAATCTCAGCGCCGGCCAGCGTCTCTTCGAGGATCTCGCAACCGGCGTCCGCCAGCTCGTGGCTGAGAGTGAGCGGCGGATTGATGCGTAGCGCCGAGCCGGAAGGCATCACCAGCAATCCCTTCCCGAGCAATGTAAGGAACAGCTCGCGCATCTGCTCGCGCTCCAACGGCTGCCGGCTCTCGTTCGCCAGCTCGATGCCGATCAACAGCCCCTTACCACGCACGTCGACGACCAGCGGTGACCGCTCGACCAGCCGCTTGAGGCGCCGCACCATATGCCCGCCGACCTCCAGCGCGTTCTCGCCCAGCTGCTCGTCGCGCAACACCTCCACCGCGGCCAGCGCTGCCGCGCACGCCAGCGCGTTGCCGCCGTAGCTGGACGAGTTGCCGCTCGGCTTCGCCCACGGCTCCGCCCGCGCGATCTGCTCACGGACCGCAACGGCACTGATCGGGAAGCCGTTCCCGAAGCCTTTCCCCATCACCAGAATATCCGGGACGGCGTCCTCATGCATGAAGGCGAAGGGCGGCCCGGTCCGGTACATACCGGTGATCATCTCGTCGCAGATGAACAATGCGCCCACTTCATGAGCTACCTCGCGTACCGCCCGCAAAAACCCCGCCGGCGGGACAACGTTGCCGCCCCGTCCCTGCACCGGTTCAACGATCACCGCCGCAATGTCGCGGTTTGTCCCGTGGAGGATCATTTCCCGCAGGAATGTGATCGAGCGATTGAGACAGTCGCCATCGCCGAAGGGGTTGTGCCTCGGGTCGGCATACGGGACGGACACCACGCCCGGCGTCGGCAATCCGTATCCAACCTGCTCGCCCTCCGACAGCGGCCGCGTCCCATCCGTCTTGCCGTGATACCCACCCCAGAAGCCGACGACCATCGACTTTCCGGTGGCACAGCGTGCCAGTCGGAGCGCCGCCTCCACCGCCTCGGCGCCGCCACTGTAGAACTGCATCCGGCTGAGTTCGGGCGGCAGGAGGGCATGCATCGCCTCGAGCAGGCGCACTCGTGGCTCCGAGGTGAAGCCGCCGGCTGCCAGCTTGCCCACCTGCTCCGACACCGCCGCCACGTGTCGCGGGTGCGCGTGTCCGATGCTCGCGACGGCGATGCCCGCCATAAAGTCGAGGATGGTGTTGCCGTCCACGTCGTACAGAGCGCAGTCACGGCCGCCGGCGAAACAAACGCGAGCCCACTGCGTGACGCTCTGCAAGCCGGGCGCGATCAGCTCTCGCTCGCGCTCGTAGATCTCCAGGGATCTGGGGCCTGGAATCGGAGTGACGACGTTCGGGATAGCCATACGATGCTCCGGAAGAGGTGGTAGTGGGACCCGGGCGTCGTGGAATGCGCAATCGGAGGGACAGGGAAGGCGCAGGTCAGGCTGGTCCCGCTGGCGACACGCCATCAAGCCCGGACATCACAGAGCTTATCAGGTTTCCAGGCCCCGGACGGTCCTAGCGAACCGCCGCCTTCTTCTCCTGCTCCTTGAGCTTGTACCCGACCCCCCAGACCGTTTCGATGAAGCGCGGATTGGAGGAATCGTCGTTGAGCTTCGAGCGCAGACGCCGGACGTGCACGTCAATCGTGCCGCTATCGCCGTAGAAGTCGTAGCCCCAGACATCCTGGAGAAGTCTCTCCCGCGTGAACACCACACCGGGCCGGCGTGCCAGCTCGACCAGCAGATCATACTCCTTGGCCCGCAGCGTGATGACGTCACCATTGAGCCGGACTTCCCGCTTTGCCGGGTCTATCGTCAGCTCCCCGAAGTCGAGTACCTCGTCGCCCGCCTCGGGCGCCGGGGCCGCCTTGACACGGCGCAGAATGGCCTTTACCCGCGCCACCAGCTCGCGCGGCACAAACGGCTTCGTAACGTAATCGTCGGCTCCGATCTCCAGCCCCACGATCTTGTCCTCATCGCCCTCGCGTGCCGTCAGCATGATGATCGGCACATCACTCGTCCGCCGGATCTCCCGACAGACTTCCCAGCCGTCGATGTCCGGCAGCATGATGTCCAGGACCACCAGGGCGGTGGTCCCCCGCGCGACCAGATCGAGTGCCTCCGCGCCGGTTCGGGCGCTCTTGGTTTGAAACCCCTCGCGTTCGAGGTACATCGAAATGAGGCGGACGATTCCCGGCTCGTCGTCGACGATCAGGATTTCCCCCTTGGTCACGTCGCTCCCTTTCACTTGACTGGCGACTCTACCGACTTACGAGCATTCTAGCGATGCCCGGCAGTACGGTATAGATCGCTACGGGCTGCTGCGGGCATTTGTAACGGAAAGTTAAGCTCGCGGTAGCGTCTACCCGGTGACAACAGCAGAATCCCGCTTTACACTAAGGGCAGGTAAAGACTGTGAGACCATCCATTCCTATTGTTACTCAATCGTGGCGTCGACGAGCGGCGGCGCTGCTGATCGCGTCTGGCCTGGCGCTCTCCGGCATCCTGCCGGCCGCGGCACAACAGAACGGCACGCAGCCGACCACTGGCGTCTACCCTGCGCGTACCGATCCGTTCGGCGAGATCGTATCGCTGGACGGACCACCCGCTTCTCCTACCGGCCTCACGCTGCAGCTCGGCACGCTGACCTTCCCGGTCCGCATCTCACCCCGAGCGACCATAACTGCCAAGAGTGCGGAGGCCGAGGTCGAAGGATTGCTGCCCGGGGACTATGCGGTCATCCACGATCATCGCATCAGGGGCCAGTGGGTAGCCTTCCATATCGCGTACGACGTCGTCCCCATGCCCCCGCTCCGCGTGCTGACCGGCAGCGTGCTGCGTCTCACGCCGAACGGGCGTGTACTCTACCTCAAGCCGGACACCGGTCGAGGTGTCCTGCCGGTACACCTCCTGCAACAGACCCGCTTCCTGCAGGATGGAAAGCCGGTGCTTCAACTGCCGGTGGTGTTCACTCGGGGCGAGTCGCTCGAGATCGTGGCGAGAAGGACTCTCGGGTTCTGGTACGCGTTTGACGTCAACATCAAATCGCTACTCGAGAACCGACAGACGCAGGATCGCTAGCTCGCGACCTGGTTCCCGTCACGAAGCTGCCCGTTCAGAACGCGCCACTTCAAGAAGTGCAGACGCTCCCACTCCACGAGGCTGAAGGTCGGGTCGCCGGTGAGGCGAAACTCACGGCTGCATGGCTGCGAGCAAAACGGTCCAACCCGGCCGTTCTCCACAACCCGCCAGTACCAATTCTCGCTTGCGTTGTCGATGGGCTCGCCATGTTCAGAGCCGCACCGTAGGCACTTATAGTCCATATCCCCTGCCTGTCGGATGTCGTGCTGGCGATAGTATAAGGGCTGCCGGCCACAAGTCAAGGCGCAAATTAACAGTTGACGAGCGACGTGTCTATGGTACACTTCCGGTAGCAGGAGCAGGGGTGGGCATGCAGGATGGAGAAACCCTCGAGGTTCGTGCCCTGAAGTCCGACGGTACGGTGTACCGCTGGTGGCGTACAACCCTCGAGTCGTGGGATCGGGACGGCGTCGTGACGGTAAACCGCGCTGGCGATCCCGTGCACGGCCCCGGCGGGGGCTGGGCGATGAAGCATGCCACCCGGTCCTACTATTGGTTTTCCAGGCCGTACAATCTGGCCGAGGTGTACCAGCCGAGCGGGCGCCTGAAGCAGATCTACATCCATATCGCCAGCCCGGCCCGCCTGACAAGCGGTGTCCTCAGCTACACGGACCACGAGCTGGATGTCGTCAAGCGCCCGGGCCAGGCCCTGCTGGTGCGTGACGAGGACGAGTTTGAGGACGCCTGCGCCCTGTACGGCTATTCCCCCGAGTTCCAGTGCTCGTGCCGCGAGGCGGTCGACGAGGCGGCCCGGGTCGCCACCCGCTGGCGCTGCGCCGGCCCGCCCCGCACGCGCCGTCCCCGCCCTCGACGCCAGAGTACCCGCCGCGCCACTTGTATCCGCCGCGAAGCCTGACCCCTGCTCGCCCCTGCCGGCCGGACGGGGAAACCACGGCCCGTGGTGGCTGCGTTGCCCCTTACCGTTCGTCGCGCTCGGTCCGCACCTCCACGCCCGCCACCGACTCGAGCACGCGCAACACCGACGTGTAGTCGTCTCGGCCGTAGCCGGCAGCCTGCGCCTCCCCGTACAGCTGCCGCACCAGTGCGGTGACGAACAACGGCGAGCGGCTCTCCTCTCCCAGCTGGAGCGCCAGGCCCAGATCCTTCACCAGAAGATCGGTCATAAATCCCGGCCGGAAGCTGCCGCTGAACGCCCGCAGCGGAAACTGGTTGGCAAGCTGCCAGCTGGCACCGGTGCTCGCGCCGACGACCTGCGTCATGGTCGCCAGGTCGGCGCCCGCCTTGACTCCGAGAACCATCGCCTCGGCGATGGACGCGGCAATCGCTCCGACCAGGCAGTTATTGACCAGCTTGATGACCTCTCCCGCCCCGGAGGGACCGACGTGGAAGATGTTCTTCCCCATCGCCTCGAGCACCGGCCGGACCTGGCGATAGGCGCTCTCCTCTCCCCCCACCATGATCGTCAGGCTACCGGCCTGTGCACCCTGCGTCCCACCGCTGACCGGCGCATCCAGAAACTGGATGCCCTGTTCCAAGCAGCGCGCCGCCATTACCCGGCTGACCGTGGGAGCGATGGTGCTCATGTCGGCGATCACCAGTCCCGCCCGACCGCCCGCCAGCAGTCCATCCGGGCCGGTCACCAGCCCTTCCACGTCGGCCGAGCTTGTCACCATCAGCACCACGACGTCGCTCTCCCGTGCCATCTCGGCCGGCGACGACGCGACAGTCGCGCCTTCCGCGACGATCGGCTGCACACTCTCCGGCCGCCGCGCCCACACCACCAGCGGGAAGCCCGCCTTTCTCACGTTGCGGGCCATGGGGAGCCCCATGGCCCCCAGCCCGATGAAGCCGACTCGCAGCATCGTCACCTCCTTATGGTTGCCCGATAGTTGCCCGCACCCGCGCCGACAGCCCGAGCATACGCCTTCCGCCACGTTGGTAAACTTTGGCGGAACATACCCATGCTATCCAGCTTTCGTAGCCGCCTGGTCCTCTCGAACCTGATCATCACGTTCGTCGGTCTGATGATCGTCGGTCTGGTCTTCACCGGCGTGCTGACGCAGCGCAACGAGAACATCCGCCGCACCGATCTGGCCGCCGATGCCAGTCTGGTGGCAAGCCAGATCGAACAGCTCTATCGACTCCGGGCTGGCACCCAGGAGCTGAGCGCCGTCGTGAATAATGCCAGCCGCATCTGGCGCGTTAGAGTCATCCTGCTAACCGCCTCCGGCCAGCCGATCAATCCGCAGGAGTATTCGACCGGAACCTGGATCAAGCCGAATCAGGAAGCGCTGCGCAACGCGGAAAGCGCGCGGCAGGAGCTGAGCAACGGCCGCGTCCTATTCCAGAGCCCGATCCGAGGCACGGTCCATCCGAACGGCGGGGCGGTCCTGCTGGCCGCGAACGTTTCGTCGGTTCGTCCCAGTGTGACCTCGCTGAGCAGCGTCATCCTGATCGTTCTCGGCATGCTCTTCGCCGTCTGGCTGGCGCTCGGTCTTTATTTCACCGTGTCCATCTCACAGCCGCTCCTGCGGATCATTGCAGCTACCGAACGCATGGCGCGTGGGGACTACAGCGCCCGGGTCACCGCTAAAGGAGACGGCGAGATCGCTCGCCTGGGAACGAGCTTCAACGCCATGGCCCAGCAGGTCGGGCAGAGCGCTCAGGTGCTGAAGGACTTCGTCGCCAACGTCTCGCACGACCTGCGCACCCCGTTGACGATGATCGCCGGATTCTCGCAGGCACTCCTCGACGGTACCGCGAAGCAGACCGAGATCCAGTCGTCGGCGCAGATCATTCACGAGGAGGCCGCGAAAATGCAGCGCATGGTCGAGGACCTTCTGCAGCTCACGCGGCTGGAATCGGGACTGCAGAAGTTCACACGCGAGCCGGTCGACGTCCGGCTCTTCGTGCAGAGCCTCGTCGAACGTTTGAACCGGGCGCGCCAGGACACGGCCGCGGCGACGATCGCTAACGACGTGCCGGCAGCGCTGCCCTTTATCGAGGTCGATC
Organism: Chloroflexota bacterium; assembly: GCA_035295425.1. GTDB lineage: Bacteria > Chloroflexota > UBA5177 > UBA5177 > UBA5177 > DATGJB01. The sequence goes on from DATGJB010000147.1 coordinate 51,085, forward strand.
GCAGCTACCTGGAGCGTGCCCTGCGCAACCTGCTCGACAACGCGTTGCAGTACACCCCCACCACCGGCCGCGTGACGGTGGGAGCGACGGCGATCGGCAGAGGGTGGGTTGAGATCAGCGTGGCCGACACCGGGGCCGGCATCCCGGCGGCCGATCTACCCCGAATCTTCGAGCGCTTCTATCGCACCTCGCCCAGCCGCGAGCGCGCCCAGGGACACTCCGGCCTCGGCCTGGCAATTGCCCAGGAGATCGTCGAGGCCCACGGCGGCCACATCACGGTAGAGAGCATCGAGGGCCGCGGCACCACCTTCCGCTTCACCGTCCCGCAGGTCCGTCGGGACGACCTGGCGCGGAAGCCGGCGGTTTCGCGCGAGCCGCTTCGCCAGCCGGCGGCGCAATGAGCTTCGACCGCGTCGCCGACATCTACGACACCACGCGGGCGATGCCGGAGGACGTGGTCGAGCGGATCGCGGACCGCATCGTGGCTGCCACCGCCGCAACCGCCGACACACGCTTCCTGGAGCTGGGGATCGGTACCGGCCGGATCGCCCTGCCCCTCATACGGCGCGGCTTCTCGTACACCGGGGTCGACATCTCGGAGCGGATGACTGCCCGCCTGCTCCAGAAAATTCAGGCGACAGGGAAGACGGTCGAGCTGGTACACGCAGATATCACGGATCTGCCGTTTGACGATGGTAGCTTCGACGTCGTGGTTGTCGTGCACGTGCTGCACCTGGTTCCGGAGTGGCGGCGGGTGCTGGACGAGGTCCGGCGCGTGCTCGCTCCGTCAGGGCTCTTCGTGTTGGGGAGCGAGAAGGGGGCGCAGGGCGAGCGAGAGAGCGCTGGATCCGCCATTCGGCGCCACTGGCAGCAGCTCGTCACCGAGCTGGGCGCGACGCTCCGGCCCGACTACGGCACCTGGGCGAACGTCGAGCGAGCGCTCGTCGACATGGGATGCCGGATGGCGGTCTACCGCCCGGCCCGCTGGAACGAGGAGCTGCGGCCGATCGACCTGCTGGAGGAGCAGCGCAATCGCACCTTCTCGATGAGCTGGACCGTCCCCGACGACGTCTTGCTGGCTGCCCACACCCGGATGGTCGAGTGGGTACGCGAAACTTACGGCGACCCCGGGAAGGTGCTAACCGACGTCGAGGAGTTCATGCTGCTCGTCAGCCGGTTCCCGGACGGCGCGGCGGCGGGGTGAGTGCCGGTTGTCTCAATCGGTGCTGCTTCCTATACTTGTGTGTACCGCACCAGAGACTCGCCCCGGGTTTTGACGGGCACGGCTCGACGAGCCGAGATGGCGGAATCGGTAGACGCGCCGGTCTCAAAAACCGGTGGCCGCGAGGCCGTGAGGGTTCGAGTCCCTCTCTCGGTACCACAACTGAAGACGGTGCATGCGGTCGTGGCGGAATCGGCAGACGCGCATGGTTCAGGACCATGTGGGGTAACACCCGTGGAGGTTCAAGTCCTCTCGACCGCACCAGATCTTGAATCCCGCGGGCAGTAGTACTTGCTGCTCGCGGTTTCCATTTTCCAGGGTAGATGTCTCTACCGCCGCAGCCCGGACGCGATGGCAGCCAGGCCGAAGGCAATACCATCCTCGACAATGGCAACGGCAAGCGGTGGAAACCGTCTGGCCGCGCCGACCCGAACATCGTGGCCGAGCTTCGCGCCGGCGAGAGCCGCGCTGCTCGCGACCAGCATCGCCGGCAAGGCGGGCCGGCGTGCGCCGCGGGCCAGCACTGCCCCTGCCGAAGCCGCTACCACAGCGCGAATCGTGAGCCAGGGGATCTCCAGACGGGATCCGGTAGCGGGAAGCTTGTCGACGATGAGCTCGAATGCGACTGCGCCGCCTGCCAGGGTTCGCACCTTCAGTCGCCTCAGCTGTACAGGCAGGCCCGGTACTCCGCTGATGATCAGCACCCCCGCCACCGAGAAGGAACGCAGCCCGGTGGCCACGCCGGCCAGCGCCGCACGGCCCAGGTAGCCGTTCGCATTCCCATGTGGGCTCCCGCCCGAGCCTCCACCCGCCGCCGGATTCGTGCCGCCCGTCATTCGCTCCTTCCACCTCCGGCCCGGGGCCGCGCGCGTTCGAGATACAGCCCGGCGGTGTCGACTGCGGTCATCTGTGGGCCAGCCTCAGGCTCTCCCAACCCGCATCAGCAGTCCAGGCGCCGTCCACGACAAGCGTTTGACCATTGACGAACCCGCTCTGCCCGGGATCAGCCAGAAAGGCGACGGCCCGGGCAATGTCCTCCGGCGCGGCGAATCGGCCCATCGGCACGCGATTGGTGATGTCGGCGTCCGTGTACCCGCTGCGCGCCTGGTCCCGTACGTCCATCTCCGTCTTCACCCAGCCGGGACAGACGGCGTTGACCCGCACACCGCATCCGCCCCACTCCACAGCCAGGGTTCGAGTCATCCCGATCAAGCCATGCTTGGAGACGTTGTACGCCAGCCGGTCGGCAATGCCGAACAGCCCGGCGATCGATGCGACATTGACGATGCTGCCTTGCCTCCGGTCGAGCATGCCGCGGCCCGCCTCTCGGCACAGCAGGAATGGCCCGGTAAGATTAACGTCAAGCACGTGCTGCCAGTCCTCCAGGGTGGTCTCCTCAGCCGGGCGCTGGAAGCTCACGCCCGCGTTGTTCACGAGCACGTCGATCCGCCCGCACTCGGCGAGGACGCGAGCCACCATGGAAACAGCGGCTCCCTCGTCCGACACATCGCCGGCGAGCGTGAAACCGGCGGCGCCGTTCTCCTCGAGCAGCCGGAGCGTGTCGTGCGCGGGCGCGAGATCGTTGAGACCGACGGTATACCCGCGCCGGCCCAATTCCAGGGCAATGCTCCTCCCGATGCCCTGCGCAGCGCCCGTGACGAGGGCAACGATCGTATCGTTGGCCACAGCCTCATGGTACGACAGGCAGGAAATCACAGGGGTGCGGCTCCGCTCCTTCCCCGATCCTCAGCACCGCGAGCGGTTCTCGTTCGAGCCTATGGGCGCTCGGCAGCTGCCACGCGGTAGCGGGCGGCCGGCAGGCCGCTGCCGGAGGAGCGGTCACGGATCATCCCCTCGACCTCGGCGAGGCGGTCCAGAAGGCCCGGATCGTCGAGGGTGGGCACGCACACGACCTCTCCCAACTCCAGACCGGCCAGCGAGCAGGCGACCTGATCCTCGGCCGACATCACCACCTCATCCGGGATGCCCCAGTCCTGGAAGCTGATGCCGTGGCGATCCAGAATCTCAGAGGTGACGAATCCCGGGCACAGCGCCTGAACCCGCACGCCCCGCGGCCCGGCCAGCCGGTGGAGCGCGCGGGTAAAGGTATTGACGTACGCCTTGGTCGCCGCGTACGTCACCATCACCGGCGCGGGGTAGGTCACGAACACGCCGTCTGACGAGACGTTGATGATTGTGCCCTTGCCGCGTGCCATCATGCCGGGCAGCACCGCGTGCGTGAGGCGGGTCAGCGCCAGCACGTGGACCCGGATCATCTCCTCGACGGCGGCAACGTCGAGCTCGTCGAACGGTGCCAGGTGGGTGAAACCGGCATTATTGACCAGAACATCGACCGGACGATCGCGCGCCAGGAGATCTTCCAGGCGGTGGAGATCGCCGTCCCGCGACAGATCGGCGATGACGACCTCGACCTCGGTGCCGTATCGCGTGCGCAGGTCGGCGGCGAGCGACTCGAGCTGCTCGCGCCGGCGGCCGTGGGCGACGACGTGGCAGCCGTCGCGGGCCAGACGGCGCGCGAACGCTTCCCCGATGCCGGAGGTCGCGCCGGTGACGACCGCCCGCCGGGCTCCGCCACCTCCGACCTGAGCCATCGTCTCCTCGTTTCGGTCTGGGGTTCCGTCCCGGCCTGAGCTCGGGCACCTCCTATATATCACAGTGCCGGCAAGGGCTTGCTGCCAATCAGGATGGGTTCAGCCGCCACCGCTGTGCTCGACGCGTCACGAAGGAGCGGCACGGCGCACCGGCAAAGTTCTCATTCGCCGGGCGGATCAAGACAATCGTCCGCTCCATTGCGCTGGCGGTGTGGTCGCTCACTCTCTCTGCGGTGACGATCTCTGTGACGCCGGCTCGGGCGACGTCCCGCGAATAGCGGCCAGGAGGTGCTCGGGCGAGCCGCCCTTCTCGACGAAGCCGGCCGCGCCCAGCGCCAGTGCCGCTTCCCTTACGCTGCTCTGCCAGCAGGTGGCGATACACGGCCGCCGGTGGGCAGCCAGCAGCTGAACCGTCGCCAGGCCGTCAGGCAGCGTGGGGAGCATCAGGTCGAGCAAGACGACAGAGGGATGGAGGGCCGCGGCGCGCCGTACCGCGCCGGTGTCGGAATCCGATTCGCCGATGACCACGATATCCGGCTGGGTCTCCAGCAGAGCCCGCAGGCCCCGCCGCACCCGCGGATCGCGATCGACGATCAGAACGCGAAGCGTCTTGTTCGATACCGGGTCACTACCGTCCATCACCCGGTCTCAGACGATCCGGCCGTGGATGGGATGGGCGTGCGAGCCGTGAGGTGCGTGAGCTCGAGTCGAGCGTTGTGTGGGCTGCATCTGTAGCTCCGGGGAGTGATCTCTCACCCCAATTAGGCCACGGCGGGACCCGCGCTCGCCTCGGATACCTGTCACAGCGCGCAGCAAGACATTGCGCCGCTTGCGTCCGGCGGAATGACGTACGATCCGGCGAGCGGCGAGTGAGGACCCCGGCGCTCGGGAATCACAGAGTGCCGGGCTCGGGCGGGGTGGGTACCAATCCTTCGCGGATGGCATAGAGGGCGGCCTGGGTGCGGGAAGCCAATCCAAGCTTCCCCAGAATGCTGCTGACATGCGTGCGCACGGTGCGCTCGCTGATCCGCAGCTGCCGTGCGATCTCTTTGTTGGCCTTACCCGCGGCGACCTGGCCCAGCACCTCGCGCTCTCGCTCGGTCAGCGGCTCGATCGGTTCTTCACGCTTCGGCGCCCGCAAGGACTCGGCAAGCCGCCGGGCCACCGCCGGATCGAGGTGCATCTCGCCGTGGTACGCGGCGCGGATGGCGGCTGCTACTTCGCTTGCCGCGGCATCCTTGAGGAGGTAGCCGGTAGCGCCAGCCTGGAGCGCGCCGTGGATCTTGTCCTCTTCGATGAAGCTGGTGAGCGCGACCACCTCGATCTCGGGCCAGCGCTCCTTGATGGCTGCCGTGGCGGCGATGCCATCCAGCTCCGGCATCAGCAGATCCATCAGGACCACGTCCGGAGGCATCCCCTCCCCGTGCAACCGATCGATGGTTTCCAGTGCTTCGCGGCCGTTGGCGGCCTGGTCGAGCATCGCGATATCGTCCAGCATCTCGAGATAGGCCTCGATGCCACGCCGCACCACCGCGTGGTCGTCCACCAGCAGGACCTGGATCGGCGTCTCCTCCGCGGTCATGTCTGCCAGGCGAACGACTTCTCCGCCTCGGCGGCCAGACTCGCCGCCTCGGTGGCACAGTGGGTAACCATACGCACGACCGTGCCGGCTCCGAACGTGCTCCGGATGTCGAGACTACCGCCGATCTGACCCATGCGATCGGTCATGGTCCGGAGTCCCAGGTGCCCCGCCGGGACCCTCGCCGGATCGAAGCCCACGCCGTCGTCCTCGATCTCCAGGACAAACGTATGGTCCTGTTGCTCCAGCCGCACGACGACTCGGCTACCCCGAGCATGCTTGACGACGTTGTGGAGCGCTTCCTGGGCGCAGCGATAGAGGTGCTCCTCGATGACAGGGTCCAGCTGGATCCGGCATTCGGGCGCGCTCACCTCGACCGTGATGCCCTCGCGCGCACTCACCGCCGCCGTGTGCTTCCGGAGCGCCGCCACCAATCCTTCTTCCTGAAGGGCACCCGGCCGGAGCTCGAAGATCAGGGCGCGCATCTCAGCAAGCGCACCTTCGCTCAGTTCGCTCAGCTGACGCAAATTGCGGGCCACCGGACCATCGCGACCGAATTGCTCGTGGCCGTTGCCGGCCTGCTGCCGGTCCAGTGCCATCCGCGCCGCCTCGGCGTGCATGGTCATCGAAAACAGCGCCTGGGTCACCGAGTCGTGCAGCTCGCGGGCGAGCCGAGCGCGCTCCTCGAGCGCCGCGGCTTCCTGCGCCTGCGCATAGAGCTTGGCGTTTTCCATCGCCACGGCAGCCTGGCTGGCGAGCGCCATCGCCATATTCGCCTGCTCCTGCGTATAGAAGCTCGGCTCGTCGGTTGCCAGGCTGAGCAATCCCAGGGTCTTCCCCTTCTGCATGAGGGGAATACCCATCCAGGACCGAACGTAGCGCCAGATGCCATCCATGAGCGGTCCGGCGGCCTCGCGGAAGGTCCGGGCCAGCGGATCGTCACTCCGCACGTCGCCGATCATCACGGGCCGGCCGGCCAGCGCCGGTTCCCAGATCGGCCCGATGCGCTCCAGCGAGAACCGTAGCCCCACGACCTCCTCGCGGCGGTTGGGACCTCGATACTCGACGATGACCAGATCGTCTCCGCTCGCTTTCAGCAGACTGCCGTCGCGATAATCGACCACGTCCTTGAGCTGATCGAGGATCAGGGCCAGCAACGGCCCGATCTGAAGCGTGGAACCGACCTGGCGTGAAACCTCGAGCAAGGTCGAGAGCTCGCGTGTCCGCTCCACCACCCGCTGCTCGAGCAACTCTTGCGTCTTGACCAGCTCGGTGACGTCTCGCACCAGCGCGAGGGCGTGCAGCTTGCCTCGATACAGGAACGTCGTGCCCCGAATGTCCGCCGGGAAGGAGCTGCCGTCCTTGCGGACGTTGACGACGCGGATTCGGACCGAGCCGTCGCGCCTGATGGCTTCCACATAGCCAGGGAGCTCGTCATGATAATCGGGGTGGACAAAGGCGGTGCGATGCAGGCCGATGAACTCCTCACGCGTGTAGCCGTGCATCGTGCAGGCGGCCGGATTGGCCTCGGCGATCAGTCCTTCGCTATCGGTGATGATGATGCCGTCGCTCGTGGCCTCGAAGATGCCACGATACTGCTCGTCGCGCTCGCGAAGGCGCTTCTCGGCGCGCTTCCGCTCGGTAATGTCGCGGGCAACGACGATGACGCCCCGCGCCCGTCCCTCAGCATCCGGGATGAGAGCCGAGCTCATCTCGGCCGGGAAGGTGCTACCGTCGCTCCGCGTCAGCAAATACTCTCTGTCCCGCACGCACCGGTCGCGGATGACGCATCTCCCATCCTCCTTGGCGCGCTCTCGCTCGCCGGGAGGCATTCGCTCGTAGATCTTCAGACCCACCATGTCCGCCGCGGAAGCGTAGGCAAACAGCTCGGCGGCCCGATTGTTGGCCATGAGGATGTTGCCGTCGAGATCGACGAGCAGGATCGCGTCCGGTGAAGTATTGACCAGCGCGCGATAGAGCGCTTCACTCTCGCGCAGCCGCTCCTCGGTTTCGTTCTGCTGCTCGGCCGGTACGTAACTGCAGGTTGGGACCGTCTTCACGTGGCAATTCTAGTCACAACGTGGGCCGGTTTCGCCTCGGACATTTGTCGCAGACCGCCGTTGCACAGAGGACCGATGGCGAGGCCGATCCGTGGACCCTACGGTGAATGGAGAAGCCTGCTGAAAGGAGACTCCAGCTTGCAGAACGCCCAACCTCAAGCCACCCCACTGGTCGTCGCGCCGCGCATCCAGGCAAACCTCTGGATCGTGCTACTTGTGCTGACCCTCGGCTACTTCATGATTCTGATCGACACCACGATCGTCAACGTCGCGCTGCCGACGATGGAAAGCGGTCTGCACGCCGGCTTCGATCAGGTTCTCTGGGTTGTCAACGCCTACATCCTGGTCTATGCCGTGCTGCTCATTACCGCCGGCCGTCTCGGCGACATCTTCGGTCCCAGGCGCCTCTTCCTGCTGGGGCTCGCGCTCTTCACCCTGGCCTCGGCTGCCTGCGGCCTCGCGCAGAACGCCGATCAGCTCATCCTCTTCCGCACCATCCAGGGGATCGGCGCCGCGGTGCTGACTCCGCAGACGCTCGCAATCCTGCCGAACATCTTCCCGCCGGAGCGGCGAGGGGCCGCTTTCGGCATCCTGAGCTCCGTGGCGGGGCTCGCCGTCGTCGTCGGTCCGACGGTGGGCGGCTGGCTCGTCACGGACTTTGACTGGCAGTCGATCTTCTTCCTTAACGTTCCCATCGGCATCGTGACGGCGCTCGCCGCCTTCCTGCTCATGCCGGAGATTCGCACGAACCGCTCGCCTGCCCTCGATCTTCCGGGGGTGGCGCTGGCATCTGCCGGGCTCTTCACGCTCATCTACTCCCTCGTCGAGAGCCAGCGCTACGCCTGGGGCCCGATCAATAGCTTTGGCGCCTTCTCGCTCGGCTCAACCCGCTGGAGCGTCTTGAGTGTGTACAGCCTTCTGGCGTACTCCGCGGCCTTCCTCGCCCTCTTCGTGTGGTGGGAGACCCGGGCCCGCCAGCCGCTCCTTCCGCTCTCACTGTTCCGCGATCGGAACTTTTCGGTTGCCAATCTGATCTTCAGCGTCGTCGGTTTTCCCTTTGCGATGTTCATCGTCCTGAGCGTCTTCCTGCAGTCGGTGCTGGGATTCAGCGCCATCCACACCGGGCTCACGTTGATCCCAACCTCGCTCAGCATCATGCTGGTTGGCCCGATCGCCGGACGACTTTCCGACCGGGTCAACGGTAAGTACGTTCTTCTGGGCGGCTTGTTCGTCGCAACGGTTGGGATCGTGCTCACGGCAGATGCGCTGTCTCTATCGGACTCGACGTGGGGGCTGGTCCTGCCGCTGGCGATCACCGGCATCGGAATGGGCTTTGTGTTCGCGCCAATGACAACCCTGGCAATGCGCGACGTGCAGCCGGCACTTGCCGGCGCCGCTTCTGGATTGCTGTTTACCGATCGACAGGTCGGCCAGGCCCTGGGATCGGCGGTAATCGGCTCCGTCCTGGCGAACCGGGTCGCGAGTGAACTACCGGCGCGGGCCGCCCAGCTCGCCTACCAGTTACCGCCGGCTGCCCGCGGCGCGTTTGTCGCCCGGTTCCAGCGGGCGAGCCACGGGGCTCAGAACTTTGGCGCTCGTCAGTCCGGTGTGGCTGATCCGCCGCACTCGGCCGCCCAGCACCTGGCCGCGCTCTCGCACGAGGTGTTCGCCCAGGCCTTCCTCAACGCTGCCCGCCCGTCGCTTGTGATCTGTTCCGGCATCCTGCTGCTGGCGACCGGCTTCGCTCTCGGACTTCGCGGCGGCCGCAGCGCCGAAGCAGCCAGACATGTCGCCCTCGCTGCCGAGGGAGAAGCCGCCTAGCCCCTTGTTCTCACCAGGGATCTGCCGTACGGCGCGTCCGGGTACCCGCTGGGGGGTCAGTGGCACGCCGCCCGCGGGGCAGTTCCTTCTCACCCATCGCCAGCTCGTAAGGAAGTACCAAACCATGCAGACGATAATATCCTTCGCGGTGCGTCGCCGGACTGCCCCGTGGCTCGGATTCGCCTGGCAGGTGACAGCCGTCGCTGCCCTTGAGCTGGGGGACGACATCTTCCGCGGCAACATCGACCCGCCAAATGCCGCAGAGGCGATCCAGCACGCCCGGGCGGTCGTGAGCTTCGAGCAGGCGCACGGCCTGTTCCTCGAGCCCGCGATCCAGGTCTCGAAACGGTCTACGCCATTTGTCGGAGGGAGAGTCGCCCCTCTGTCCGATGTGGCGGGTAGCCGCCGGCCGGTAGGGTCAAGGTACAGGCAATGTAGGAGGTTACGTGAAAGTGGCTCAAGCGAATTCGGTAGCTGCGCCCATCTCGACGCACTCATCTGACGGCGTGAACAAAGCCGCCGCGCTGGTGCTGGTGTGTCTGGCGCAGATCATGGTTATCATCGACATCTCGATCGTCAACGTGGCGCTTCCTTCCATCAAGAACGCGCTGCACTTCTCCGAGCAGGATCTGCAGTGGATCGTGAACGCCTACACACTGGTGTTTGCCGGATTCTTGCTCCTGGGCGGGCGCGCGGCCGACCTGCTGGGCCGCCGGGCCGTGCTCATCGGCGGCCTCCTGCTCTTCACCGCCGCCTCGCTGGTCTGCGGTTTGGCGATGTCGTCCGGCGCGCTCATCGTCTCCCGCGCGATTCAGGGTCTGGGGGGAGCGATCATTGCCCCGGCTTCGCTCTCCATTCTCACCGTCACCTTTCCTGAGGGTGCGGAGCGCAATCGCGCGCTCGCCGTCTGGGGCGCCGTGGCCGGTGGCGGAAGCGCAATCGGCGTCATCCTCGGTGGGCTGCTCACGCAGGGGCCGGGCTGGCGCTGGGTGTTCTTCGTCAACGTGCCGGTCGGCATTCTGACCGCTATCCTCACTCGGCGGCTGATCGCCGAGAGCCGGGACGCCGATCGCACCCGCTCCTATGACGTGGCGGGCGCAATTTCGGTGACGGCGGGGTTGGTCCTGCTGGTCTATGCCCTGGTGAATACCACCACCTATGGCTGGACCTCGGCGCGCACCATCGGTGAGCTGATCGGCGCGACCGCTCTGCTCCTCATGTTCGTCGTCATCGAGGCCCGCTTCGCCGCCCACCCGCTCGTGCCGCTGCGGATATTCCGCTCGCGCACTCTCTCCGGCGCGAACGCGGTGGCACTCTTGCTCGGCCTCTCGATCTTCGCGGTCTTCTTCTTCCTGACCCTCTACATGCAGCAGGTGCTCGGATTCTCGCCGCTGCGCACCGGCATCGCCTACCTGCCGATCACAATGGGCTTCATCGTCGTGGCGGCGGTCCTCTCCCCACTGGTCAATCGCATTGGCGTGAAATGGGTCCTGGCGCTCGGCATGACGATTACCGCGGCCGCCTTCCTGCTACTGGCCCGGCTTCCCGACCATGGCAGCTACGCCACCGACATTCTGCCGGCGTTCATCGTCCTGCCGCTCGGCGCCGGCCTGGCGTTTCTCTCGGTCACCAACGCTGCGACAGCCGGAGTCGAATCGCAGGATGCTGGACTGGCTTCCGCTCTCCTCAACACCTCACAACAGGTGGGTGGCGCACTGGGTCTCGCAATTCTCTCGACCATTGCCGCCACGCAGACCAATAGCGTGCTGGCTGCCAGCCCTCGCGCCGGCCTGGCGCACGCACTCGTCCAGGGCTTCCACCAGGCGTTCGAGGTCGGCGTGGTCTTCGCGGTCGCCGGCGCGCTCCTGGCGCTGCTGACGGTAGCGCGCGGCATCGGCCGGACTGACACAGTGGCCGAGCTGGACACCGAGGCGGCGTTCGAGCCCGCCGCGGCGAGCTAAGAACAGGCCGGAGCCGGCCCGATCCAGAGTCCCGCCGGCGACGAACCAGCGCACTCCTCCACACGTCCCGGGCTCCGTATTGATGCGGAGCCCGGGACGCTCCTGCCACTGAGATGAAGGGCTGCATCCATCTCGCCGGCGAGATCGTCAACCGTGAGATCAGCCATATAATGGGCCCGCTTCTACCTGACTACCCATCGGAGCCGAGGACGGATATGGCTACTGCAAGCGCGTCCGCCGGACTGGATTCTGCCGCGTTGGTCGACGCCATCTATCGGGACGGGTTCGTCGGCATCCCCGATCTGTTCCCGGTCGAGTGGGCTGACCGGCTCGACGAGGACTTGAAACGCGAGCTGGTCGCCGCACTCTCCCACGAGGGAGGCGCGGCTCCCCGCGGCTGGAACCGGTTCTACTTCGAGCCGTATCCGGAGCGCGTGCGGGGCTTTCTCGAGCTCGTCACCCACCCGGTCATCACGGAGCTGAGCGTACGGCTATTCGGTGAGGAGTACCAGATCGTCGAGCTGGGCTGCGACGTCCCGCTTCCCGGCGCGGTCAATCAGCCCTGGCATCGTGACTTCCCGATTCCCGATGAGACTCGCCAGGGAAGAATCAGCTCCGTCTGCCTCAACGTCTGCAGCGTCGACGTGACACCCGAGATGGGGCCGTTTCAGGTCGTGCCGGGCACCCATTTCGACCCGGGAGAGGACTTCGACAGCGGCATGTTCCCGCCGGAGTCACGCTACGCCGAGTACGAGAGCCGGATGCAGTCCAGGTTTCCCCGCCGCGGCTCGGTCTCGGTGCGCAGTGGGCTCGGCATCCACCGGGGATCCCGGTCCTCCACCCGGGGATGCCTGCGACCCGTCGCAATCGTCGGCATCGTCTCCCCGGAGTGTGGAGCGGTTACTGAACGCCGCGCTCACCCCGAAGACCCACACGTGCCGCGCCTGCGCGTTTCCCGCGAGTTTCTCGATGGCCTGGACGCCGAGATACGGCGGCACCTCAGCTATGAGATCGTGGCCGACACCACGGTCGGCCTGCCGCCCCACTTCACGCACCACACCTTCGAGGGCCTGAAGATGGCCGAGATGGGGTAGCGCCCCACACTCGCTCCATCCTGCCGGCTGCCGGCCCTCGCAGGCTCCTCTCACTCCGCCACACGTGCCCTGCCGCCCGCGAAGCCTGACCCAAGGTCGCTGACATGCTGCTCCGGCGAGCGGTCATGGCGAGCGCCTACAATGCAGGCGCCCCGACCTGGCCGGCACGCCTTTGACAGGCGGCACACGGCAGCGGCCGGAAGCGCTCACCGCGACCGAGGAGACGGAGGAGAAATGACACGTCGCAGCCTTTCGGGCAGGGTCGCAGCATCCTGTCTCACCCTCGCCCTTGCCCTGACGGGCCTTGTGGCCGGCGGCGGACTTCCCGCCCTGCCGGCTGGAGCCGACACGACGACCGAGATCATCGTGCACTACTTCCGGCCGGCTGCCGACTACAACGGCTGGAACGTCTGGCTGTGGCCGAACAAACCGGCCAGCGCCGCCGGCGCCGAGTACGACTTCACCGGCTCGGATGCATTCGGCAAGGTCGTCGACGCCCACCTGCCGGGCGCCGACACCGAAGTCGGCATTATCGTCCGGCTCAACAACTGGGACGCCAAGGACGTGGCCCAGGATCGATTCGTCGAGGCGAGCAACGGCCGGGCCGAAGTGTGGCTCATCCAGGGCGATCCGACGATCTATACCTCGCTGAGTGCGGCCCAGGGCGGCCTCAAGCCGCGCTTCGAGTCGGCATTTCTCGACGGCAACAACGTCATCTACGCCAGCTACCGGACGTTCACCACGCCGCTGCAGCTGACCGGTGGCTCGAGCGGCTTCACCGTCACCGACACGACGACCAATCAGACGGTTCCCGTGACGTCCGCCGAGTACGTGGACCAGAACGGCAGCAAGGTCATCAAGCTCACCCTGGCTGCGGCCCCGAACGTCAGCCATTCGCTGAGCGTCGGGCTCGGACCCGCCAGTATGGCCGTTACACCGCGCATGGTGCTCAATAGTTCTCAGTACAACTACTCCGGCAACGACCTCGGAGCGACCTGGACGGCGCCGGCTACCACCTTCCGGCTGTGGGCGCCAACCGCGTCGAGTATCCAGCTCAACATCTTCAAGAACGACAACGGCGATCTCTACAAAGCCATTGCCATGAAACGCAGCGTTCACGGAACCTGGGTAGCGACGGTCAAGCACAACCTCAACGGCTTTGACTACAACTACGGCGTGAACCACCAGGGAACGATCGGCATCGCCGTCGATCCCTACGCCCGCAACATCTCTCCCAATGGGAAGTACGGGAAGATTGTCGACCTCGCTGCGACGAACCCCACCGGGTGGAAGAGCGACCACTTCGTCACGCTCAAACACCCTGAGGACGCCGTGATCTACGAGGTTCACGTTCGCGACTTCTCGATCGACCGCAACTCGGGAGTGAAGCACCGCGGCAAGTATCTCGCCTTCACCGAGACCAACACCCATGGTCCCGGCGGCGTGAAGACCGGCGTTGCCAGCCTGAAGGAGCTCGGTATCACTCACGTCGAGCTGCTGCCGACGCAGGGCTGCGCCAGTGTGGACGAGGTCAAAGCGGAAAGCACGCAGCCGGCGCCGGCCAGCAGCACTGCCTACAACTGGTGCTACGACCCGCGCAATTTCAACGTGCCGAACGCCGCCTATGCCACGAAGGCAACCGGCACGACTCGCATCGTCGAGTTCAAGCAGATGGTGCAAGCGCTGCACCGGCAGGGCCTGGGAGTCATCCTCGACGTCGTCTACAACCACACCTCCGCGGTCGGCTCGTCCGATTTCGACCAGATCATTCCCGGCTACTACTACCGGACCGACGCCCAGGGGAACTACACCAACGGCTCCGGTGTCGGCAACGAGGTTGCCGCCGAGCGGCCGATGGTTCGGAAGTTCATTCTGGACTCGGTCAGGTATTGGGTCCAGCAGTACCACGTCGACGGGTTCCGTTTTGACGAGATGGCGTTACTCGGCAAGACGACCGTCACCGCCATCGAGAAGGGGGTCCGCGCAATCAACCGAAACGCGGTCCTTCTGGGCGAACCGTGGGCCGGCGGCACCTCGGGAATCGTGGGCGACCAGCTCTTCACGAAGGGAATCCAGCAGGGCTCCAGGGTCGCGGTCTTCAACGACAATATCCGCGACGCCGTCGGGGGCAACGTTGGAACGGCCACGGCTCAGGGCTATGCCACCGGTGACCCGACCAACTACACCAATCTCATTCCGACGATCCCGGCGAGCATCAGCTACAGCGGATCGGTCCACGCCTTCACCGCCCAGCCGGACGAGACGATCAATTACGTCTCGTGCCATGACAATTACAACCTCTGGGATCACATCAACCTGAGCAATCCCAACGCCTCGCCGGCCGACAAGATAAAGATGGACGAGCTGGCGCAGACCATCGTCTTCACCTCGCAGGGAATTCCTTATATGCAGGGCGGCGAGGAGTTTCTGCGCACCAAGGGCGGCAGCGGGAATTCCTACAACGCCGGCGATGCCGTCAACCAGCTCGATTGGTCGCTCAAGTCAAAGAACAGATCGGTCTTCGGCTACTACGCGGCGCTGATCCATCTGCGCCGCGACCACCCCGCATTCCGCATGACGTCGGCCTCGATGATCCAGCAGCATCTGATCTTCCTGGCAGCGCCGACCAACGTGGTTCACTACGAGCTGACCGGCAACGCTAACGGCGACACCTGGCAGAATATCGACGTGATTTTCAATCCCACCAGCACCGTCGAGACTGTCACCCTCCCATCCGGGAGCTGGACCGAGGTCGCGGACAGTGGACGCATCGGCGAGACATCGCTCGGCACGGCGACGGGCACCGTGGCGGTCCAGCCACTGACCGCCGAGATCCTGTACGGCGGAGATGTCGGCACCGCGGTCGATCCCATCGCCGCCAACGGCGGCAAGCCGGTGACCGTCACCTTCCGGGTGCTGGTCCCATCAAACAACCCGCCCGGCGACAAGGTCTACATCGCGGGGAGCATTCCCCAGCTCGGCCCCTGGGATCCGGGGATCCGGCCGATGCAGAATGCCGGTAACGGTGTCTGGACCGTGAGCGTGCAGATTGCGGGCGGTACCAAGCTCCAGTACAAGTACACACGGGGCTCCTGGGCCACGGTGGAGTCGTGGGGCACGATCACCGGCCTCGCCAACCGCACCGTCTCCATCACCGCCGGCGCCGACGGCACGCAGACGATCAATGACACCGCGACCGACTGGGGCAAGCCCGGCCCGGACGACCACCGCGGCGTCCAGAAGTGGGCCGACCTACCGCTGCCATAAGGCCAGGAGCGCTCGTACCCGAACGGGCCCGGCCCGCGGTGGCCGGGCCGGGCCTGAAACGCCTTGATTGTTGCGCCAGGCGACGGGAATCGACGACCACCGAGGGTCCGGGCTTCAATCGCGCGCCCGCTCCTGGTGTGACAGGCCGCTCACCTCACGCGGCGATTCGTAACCCTCGTCGGCCGGCAGGTCCTGCCGAGAGGCAGCTTGCATCGCCAGGCGGTCGCACCGTTCGTTCTCGATCTCTCCGGCGTGCCCCCTCACCCACAGGAACTCCACCTGATGCCGCTCGCAGAGGCGAAGCATCTCCTCCCACAGGTCCGGGTTCAAGGCCCGCTCCTTCTTCGATCGCATCCAGCCGCTGGCCTGCCACCTCCGCACGCCGCCGTCTCGCATTGCCTTGACAAGATACTGGGAATCGCTGTACAGGCTCACGGCGCACCGCTCCTTGAGCGCCCGAAGGGCCGTGATCGCGGCAAGGATCTCCATCCGGTTGTTCGTCGTGCGCCGGTAGCCGCCCGACAGCTCGCGGCGATGGGCGCCATACAGCAGGACGACGCCGTAGCCGCCGGGACCGGGGTTGCCGATGCAGGCGCCGTCGGTATAGGCGTCGACGTGCGGCAGGGCATCATCGCCGGCCGAAGGCGGTCCCGAGCTCGGAGCGTCGGCGATCCCTTCAGTCGGAGCGGCCGCTGTTGCCGCGGCGTCCTTCGCCGGCCGACTCGCAAAGATCTCGCCGGCCTCCTGCTTGAGCTGCGTTGGCTTGCCGCGCACCACTACCTTTCCCGAGACGTAGCTGTCGATGCAGGTACCGTCGACCAGCCGGAACTGCTCACCGTATTGAATCGGCCGGCGTGTGTGCTCCCAACCTCTTTCCCGCAGAACACGCTCGATTTCTTCCGCCGACCAGCGCATCACCACGGAACCTCTCGCCTACCGGAATAGAAGTGAAGCTTTCGAAACCTGGAGGAGCCGGGCACAGGGACCGACCCACGGGATCTGAACGAAGCTCACAGACAGGCCGGAGCCAGCGTAGCATGGGCATCGCTCACTACCGCATTGCAGCAAGGCGAGGGCGGCCCGGCTCGTATCTGCTCGGAGACCCGCTCCGGTGCGGTCAGCTCCCGATGCCTGAGACTTCCGCAAGCACCGCGTACAGCTGGTCGAACTTCGCCGTCGCCTTGCACGATCCGAACTCGTTGACACGCTTTGCTCCCTGCGCGGTGCGCACCGAGATGAAGTGGGCGCCGGCGTCGGGGTTGCCGGCCGAGCCCAGACAGCCGATCGACTTCTTCATCGCGAAGAACCCCTCGGCATCGGCCAGTGTCAACAGGCCCTGCAGCGAATTCTTCGGGTCGGTCAGGCGCTGCCGGCTCGTCGCCGTTCCGCTCGAGGCGATCGATCCGTCGAGATTCAGCTTGATCGACCAGGGCCGGATGTTCCCGCCCTGGAGCCCGAAGCTGAAGACGGCGACCGGAGTCGTGCCTGTGCTCTTGGGGAGGGTGTGGGTAACGTGCGCCCTGCTCGCCAGGGCGGTAAGCGGCAGCGTGGCAAGAACCGTGGCGGCGAGCGTGCCAAGAGCGAGGCGGCGAAGCGATCGAGTCATGCGAGATCTCTCCTGGTGGGCCCCCGGAGGCGGCCCTGCATTCACGTTGTCGACGATTGAACGTTTCCGAGACGTGATTTGTGACGCAGGTAGCCCTCCACCCACCATGTGGCCCAGGGGTACCCGCGGCGTACCGTGTGGTGATAATGGGCACGAGCGCCGGCACCTCGCCGCCCTTCCGCGCACCTCAACGGTCAACGCCGCACACGCGGCCTACACCAGACGCTTGCGCATCCGTCGTTGCAGCGTCTCAAACCCGGACCGCTCGTAGAGACCGCGGGCGCCCGCGTTGAACTCGAACACCGTCAGCTCGAGCGTGTCGGCGCCCTGTTCGCGCGCCCACTCTTCAATCGCTTCAAGCAGTTTCCGGCCCACGCCGCGTCCCTGCAGCTCCGGCAACACTACCATGTCGTCGACGTATCCGAACCGGCGCGGCAGGTAGACGGCATCATTCCCGCTGACCTCGACCACGCGGGCGCCGGCGAGCCCCCCGACTGTCCCATCCACCTCGGCCACCAGGAGAAGCGCCTCCGGATCCGCCAGCGAAGTGGCGATGTCGCGCGCCGCCACCGGGTCATCCGGCTCCCGGAAGAGGCCGGGGAGGGCGCGACAGTGATAGGAGTCCAGTATCTCGTACAGCGCCCGCAGCTGCTGCTCGTCGGCGTGCCTGGCCTTCCGAATGGTGACGTTCATTGCCGGTTTCGCACCCTCAATCATAGGGACTGTGCCCCTGAAGCACCGGCCGGCTATGGGGTTCGCGATCCCTGTTACGCAGCTCACGGTGTTCTTCATCGCGAAGAAGTCCCCGGCGTCGGCGAGCGTCAGCAAGCCCGGCAGCGTGAACGTACACCAACCTACCTGGAAAGGGTGCGGGCTCCCCCTCACCCCCAGCCCCTCTCCCTCCGGGGGAGAGGGGAGAGGGACACCTGCAAGATCTGGACACCGGCGTCTATAGCTCCTCCAGGGGAGAGGGGAATGTGGGGTAGGAGCAGTGAGAAGATATGGGTGGAATGAACGAGCGGCTGCCGGTTTCGCCCGGGATGCGGCAGGAGATGATCGCGGTGGCGCGGGCGTTTCGCAAGACGCCGACCCGGAGT
>DATGJB010000148.1:0-6241 GCA_035295425.1 Chloroflexota bacterium
ACCGGCGCCTGAAGCAGCGGACGGAGCGGGAGGGATGGCGCAGGCGTCTCCACCAGCAGCCAACGAAGCTACTGAATCCGACCGAGAAGCTCGTCGCGGAAGACCTCTTCGCCGTCTTCCGTGGGAGGGAGCGTCACGGCCACTCGGGTGATAAGTCCTTGTGGATCGAGGAACGGGCGCGACGGCTCGGCATTTCGCCTGAGACGTACGGCAAGGCACTCAAGACACTGGCCGAGATCGGCGTCATCGAGCGGACGGAGACGCGCGATGCTCGCACCGGCCACAAGCGGATCACGGTCAAGCCCACGCCACTCTTCTGGGATGCTTCCAACATCGCGCGGAGGGAGGAGCGTGGGTATGCCTACCACCCGCGCGCATGCAAGAAGCATCCTAGCGCCGCGGTAACGGAGATCCGCACGAGCACGCAATTCCAGGTTGCCTACGAGGAGATCCGACACGACTTTCTCTGTGCCGACTGCGGAGAAGTCATCGAGCGGACAATCGAGAAGCGGACCGTCGCGGGCTCCAGGCGAACGATCAGCATGGTGACAGAGCGACGACGTGTCGAGGAACCCCCCAATCCACAACTTGTGGATTGGGTCCCATCCGGGACCCAACCGAAGAACACCGGGATAGTAGAGGTAAACCAGAAAGAGAACTATGGAAACACGGAGGTTGCCGAAGCCGTAGCCGAGCTCCTTTGCTCGATAGCAGGCGACGATCCGACGCACATCCAGCTGAAGCCTGAGGGCGAGGCAAAGTACCTGACGGTGCCGGCGCCGATTACCACTGACCTGTTGAAACGCCACATCGCCGGCGAGGTAATGCTGGGCTCCACGTTCAAGTCGGCGGACGGCAAGGCGCGGAGCATCCGGTGGGAGGAAGACACCCCCGATGGTTTTGCGCGGCTTTGCAAAGCCGCGCTCAAGCTTGAGGAGTCAGGCGCACGTCCCATCCTGGAGCGATCGCCGTCGAAACACCACCCAGGCGGCGGGCACCTGTACCTCATCTTCGATGCCCGCATCGACCCCGCCGCCGGCTTTGCAACCGCGATGCACTGGGCTCCGGAACTCTCGAGAGTTCCGGAGCACTGGCCTAACGGCTCAGGACGGGTACGGCTCCCCGCCGGCCGGTATCGTCGCAGCGACGCCCATGGTTACGTCGACGGTTGGTGCGAGGTATGGCGGCCCGGCGGGCTCCACCTCACACAGGACGCAGCCTTCAACCTGCTATGTGAGCGGCAGACGCCCGCCGAGTGGATCACCGTGTCGCCAGTACCGACGCGCCAGGATGCTCCAATTCCCATCGCATCGCGACAGCGCCGTGACAGTAACGGCGCGTGGCAGCGTCCCGATCGATTCATACCGGCCGGATCCCGCGACAACAAACTCGCCCAGTTCGCGTGCGCCATGGCGGCAAAGGCCGGGATGAGCGGGCACGAGATTTTCGAGGAGCTGCGCTGGATTCGCGACGAACTGTGCGAGTACGTCGCCGATGACCTCATCACCGACGCATCGCTTCGGGCGAAGGCCCGAAGCGCCGTGCAGAAGTTCTCAGACGGCCGGCGGGAGGCGATCCGTGGCTGAGACTGTGCGCGTCATCGAAAGCGCCGACCTGTTCGTGGAGGGCCTCCCGGCCGACGCCGCCCAGGACGTTAAGCGAGCCCTCACGCTGCCGAATCCCAAGTACGCCGAGGCCGAGAGGTTCGGGCGCTGGACCGGCAATCTGCCCCGGACGCTCAACTTCTACGAGGACCTGGGAGACGGCGCGCTTGCCGTACCGCGCGGCTACTACCGCGCTCTCCGGCAAATCGTTGAGAGGCATGGGTTGGAGTTCGAGCTCGACGTCCAGTCGAGTTGGCCACCGCCCGTGGATTTCGACTCCAGCGTCGTGCTCACAGCCGCTCAGGAGGCGGCCGTGGAACTGATTCTCGCCAAGCGGATGGGCCAGCTCGTGGCGCCGGCCGGTGCAGGGAAGACGATCATGGCGCTGGAGATTGTGGCGCGCCGCCAACAAGCTGCGCTCTGGCTTACGCACACGCGAGAGCTTGCACATCAGGCCCGCGACCGTGCGGCCGAGTTCCTTGGCCTGGATCCGGGCGAGATCGGGATGCTTGGCGACGGGAAGTACCAAATCGGTGAGCGGCTCACCATCGGTATGGTGCAAACGCTCGCCCGTCGCGTTCCGGACGAACTTCTCGACCGGATTGGCCACCTCGTCGTCGACGAATGCCACCATACGCCCGCGCAACAGATGGGCAGCGTGGTGAGTCAGATTCCGGCTCGCTACGTTCTGGGCCTGAGCGCCACGCCCTACCGGCGCGACAAGCTCGACCCCGTCATTCGCCTCTATCTGGGCCCGGTTGCCGCGACCATTGACAAGGCGTATCTCCCGGAGCGGTTGCTCACGCCGTCGGTACGGAAAATCGACACCGGCATCCGGCCGGCGGGCGACAGCTTCACGGCCCTGGTTTCCGACCTCGTGGTGAACCCGGAGCGAAACCAGCTGCTCATCGGCACCATCGCCGCGGCGGCCAACGCCGGACGAAGGGTGCTCGTGCTGTCCGAACGGGTTGAGCACGTCGAGACGTTGACGGCACTGCTGACACGCACCGGCCAGCCTGCCGCCGCACTTCACGGCGGCCTGGCGCGCGAGGAGCGCGCCGTGGTCCGCAGCAAAGTCGAACGCGGAGCCGTCTCCATCGTGGTCGCCACCTCACAGCTCGTCGGCGAAGGATGGGACTGTCCGCCGCTCGACACGCTGGCGCTTGCCACGCCGATCAGCTATCGCGGCAGGCTCGTTCAGTACGTTGGCCGGGTGAGCCGGACGGCGCCCGGCAAGACTCAGGCGGTGGTACTCGACTTCTGCGACGATCACCCGATGTTGTGGGCGAGTTGGGCAAAGCGGCGCGACGTGTACGCCGCCGCCGGTAACGCCGTACACAAGGCAGCGGCGTGATGGCGTACAAGCTTGTAATTCACGATCCTGCCCTGAGAAGGCACGTTTTGGCCCTTCATGAGGGCCTGAGCCATGGCGAGGCCGACGAGCTCGCGGCGACGTACCGCGCGATGGGGTACGCGCCGCATTGCATATCCGTGGTGCCAATGAGACAGGAGGCTGCACTGTGAAGGATTCAGGATTTAGCCCAAGCGGATTCGCCTGGGGAGTGTTCGAGAAGTTGCCCGACTACCGACTGGTCGCCGTCCACACGGGCCTGAGCGACGAGCAGTTCTGCGAGATGGTTGAAGCCTGTGGCGCCCTCGGGTACGACGTCGCGGCGATTTGTCCTCGCTGCGAGCGGTCACTGTTCGACTGCTATTCCCTGACCGTGGCCCATCCCGCCACCGGGTTTCGGCCACCCTTGGCTCGCCACGTCTGTCTCACCCAGATCGACGCACGGGCTCTCGAACAGCGGTACCGGGAGGACGGCTTCTGCGGGACACATCTCTGCTCGGCGACTCCGCCATCGGCCGAGGATTTTCTCCCGCCACCGCCCTGCCCGGCATGCGCTGCAGCTCAGATGTGGGACTTCGACCATTGGGCCTGTCGAGCATGCGAGCCCGAAGGCGGGACGGGCGTGGCGACGTTGATCGGCGAGGTGCCGTTCTGATGCCCGAAGACTGGAGACGTCGCCGGAATGAGGTGCAGAACCAGGCAGCAGAGGTGGCCCTTCGAGCCAAACGCAAGGCGGGCGAACTGCTGGCAGAGACGATACAGCACCAGGGTGGGCGACCGAGCAAAAACCTGCCCATCGTGGGCACGTTTTCTGGGCAGACGCTCGCGGAGTTGGGCATCGACCGCCACGATTCCGACCGGTGGCAGGCAATCGCCAGCGTGCCAGCGGAACGGTTCGAGCAGCAGGGAATGCAGGCGTCGTGAGCGTTCGAGACGCTGCACTGCTGCCCACGACGACAACGACGGGGCACGACTGGGAAGGCGAGAGCGAGGGTGACGGCGAGCTCCTCGGCCGGCCGCTCAGCAAGCGCATGACGCGTTACCTCGAGATAGCGGAACGTGGCCTGACAATTGAGGAGCGCCTCTTCCAGCTCCAGGAGCTGAACCCGATGGCGGCGGCGGCATTCGAGCATTACCGCATGGGCAACACGACGCGGGAGATTGCAAACCAGCTGAGCACGAGTCTGCGAACTGCTCAGCGCTGTCTTGAGACGGCCCGTGACTTCATGGCCGTGGTTGAGAATCCGCAGACGCCAGGCGAACGGCTCGAATGGCTACAGGTTCACGACCCGCAAGCGCACAGCGTGTGGCTCCTGACCTCGTACGGCTTCCGCCAGGACGACATGGCCGAGCGCCTAGGCATTTCCGTCCGCACTGTTGGGCGAGCTGCGGCCCGTGCGCGAGACGTCATGTGCACTGAGCCGCCCAGCTGAAGCCTGCCGGATCGCACCGATCTGAGTCGCGATCCGCCGGACCGCGGGCCCTCGTTCACGGACAATAGTGCCCGGAGCGCCGAGGGCCCGGTCCAGGAAAGGCGCTCTCTCATGTTCATCCTATCTCTGCGATTCCTGAGCGCCTAACCGTCGGGCAGTGTGCAGGGTCGAGCCGGGGAGATTGTGGGTGAGGCTATACAACCACGGCGGGGGCAGAGTCAACGTCTCACGCTGAGACGTTGACTCTGGATGAACTTGGAGTAGACAGGAGAGTATCACATCGATGGCAGACGCTGGCATCTGTGCCCGAGCCAAGAGAGATTGCGGGCGCAACTGTACGACGTGGTGGCGACAGGTCAAACCGTCACTGTGACGGTTTGACGCTCGACTGCCTCGGAATAGACAGACAACCATCACAACGTTGTCAAAGGGGCACTGTGCGCCTTTGACACTCGATGAACTTGGAATGGATAGAACCCTATCCCAACGCCGGCAGTCGTTGCTTCCGTGCCGAGCCGGTGAGATTGTGGGCGAAACGGTACGGCATGGTGGGCAGCGGTCAAGGTTCCACGATGGGACCTTGGGATAGACAAGTACCTGTCCCACCGCTGGAGGGTGGCCCTCGCCCAGCAACCGTCTACAGTCAGGTTGTGCCCAGAGAGCGATAGCGGGCCTGCGCCAGTGAGAAGAGACCATAGGCAACCAGTCCGATGGCGACAATCCCCAGCACCACATGGCCATAGGGCTGCTGAGCGAGTTCCCGCAGGGCGCCGCCCAGACCTTTGGCTGCACCAGGCTTGCCTCGGACGGCCGCGATGATCAGGAACACTCCGACGATCCCGAAGACGACGCCGAGCGCCGCATAGCCCGCACGTCCCAACCCGATGACCCATGGTCGAGCCCCCGCGCCTCCCTCTCCGGCGGTGAGGGTCTTCTGAAAGTCGGCTGTATAAGCCCGATAGACCAGATACCCTGCGACTCCAAGCACGATAAGCCCAGCGAGAACCACCAGGAACGGGCCGAACGGCAGCGCGAGGAAGCGCGCCGTCCAGTCCTGGGTCATGGTATCGGAACTCGTGCCGCCATTGCCCGTCCCGATCACGAGCTGGGCAGCTCCGAGGGCCAGCGCTGCGTATGAGAGACCGACAGCACCATAGCCCAGCCGCGCGATGATTCCCTTCGCGTCTGTTCCCTTGCGCTCAGGGTCGACAAGAGCCTGGACGAGGCTCCAGGCGGCATACCCAGTGAGGCCGATGGCGACCAGGGCGAGTAAAAACTTGCCGAAGGGTTGTTCGTGGATCGCACGCAAGGCGCCGGTGCGATCGGTCGTTGTACCACCCTCACCAAGCGCAACTTTCGTCGCCAGTCCGCCAAGAATCAGGTAAACGATGCCTTTGGCCGCATAGCCGACGCGAGCCAGCAGCTTCATCCCGGGGCTGGCCGCAGCCTGCCTGCCCTCGCGCTCCGCCTCACCCAATGCGTCGCGCACCCCTCCGGAACTGCGGCCTGTGGAACTCGCCATTACATGTCTCCCTTTGAGCCACCGGTGATTGATTCCTGCGCCGGCACGATAGGCTCAACCTCGCCGCTCTCAACGCAAGATGTGGGCCTGAGCACGCATGGTAGGCAGCGATCATAATTCGGGCGTTCGAGGAGCTTCCGGCCAATGCCATACTCCCTGTGCACGATCCCAAGGGGCCACCGGGCGGTGAGCGAGATGCGACGTATTCTCCAACTCCTTCAGGACGAGGCCGCGGATCGGCTGCACTGCCACGGACTGCGGTACTACCGGCAATGAGTCGGATGCCGGGGCTCGGGATGTACCGCTACGTCAGGTGCAGGTGGCTGTGCAG
>DATGJB010000149.1:0-74012 GCA_035295425.1 Chloroflexota bacterium
CCGTTTGTTCGAGGAGACCCTGGAAGTTCTCCACGACATGGGCGAGCCTCCGCCGTCAGCCACGATCATTTTCGATAGCTACAGCCGGCTCCTCTGCGTGCAGGGCCGCTACGCACTGGCACGTGAGGTTGCGCAGATGTGTCAAGAACTATCGCGAGACGCCAATCATTGGGCTACAGCAGCTGCCCTGGTGACCCTCGGACAGATTGCGCTGGCCCAGGGAGAGCTCGACGAGGCCGAGGCGCGATATCTGGACGGTATGGCCAGGTTCGAGGCACAGGGGGCGCCCGGAGGCGCCGCTTTCGCCACCGTCGGCATCGCCAACCTCCATCGCGCCAGGGGCGCCTATGCCGAGGCTCGCGCCGCGATCGCCCGCTACCTCGCGATGGATGATGCGGAGACGGTCAACGAGGCGGTTCGCGCTCGCGCCTACCGTCACCTGGGTGACGTGGAGCGAGCGCAGGGCAACCAGGCGGCAGCCGCCGAGGCGTACCACACCTCGCTGCAGCTGGTCTCGGGAATCGCGTACGTCGTCGAGGTTCTCGAATGCCTGGAACGCGTCGGCTGGCTGACCACGAGCACAGCGCCCGCCGCGGCGGCAACCATTCTCGGGGCGGCCGCGCGGCTACGCCGGCAGACCGGCATGGCGCTCGCCCCCATCGATCAGCCGGCCCACGAGCTGGCGTTACACGAGCTTCGCGGGTGTTTACCCGAGCTTCTCTTCCGGCAGTCCTGGAACGCGGGTGAAGCATTGGACTGGCCGGAGGCATCCGCCGTTGCTCGGGACGAACTGCTCAGAGCGATGGGTGACGGCGAAGCATAGGATCCGACTATGCGGCAGATCGATGCTTTACGGTCCGCTGCGTCCTGGACTTCTTCCGCACCCATGTGCCGTTTGGCACCGACATGCCGCCGGGACCGGCGAGCGCAGTCGAGGCGGTGATCGCCAACCTCACGCGGCCGGGCTGTCCAGCGAGGAACTGGGGGCCGGCCACGCGGGGAACGCGGTGCGTCCACTCGTCCTGCGCGCCGCCGACGGGTGACTCGACGTTCTGACGCAGGGCTCTCTCACCGACGCGCTCCACCGTTACGTCTCGGTGGCAGGGAGTGGCAGCGGATTCGCACCGATCGAACGGCCAAGCGAGCTCATCGACTGCCAGATGGAAAAGGCCAGCTCGGCGGAGATTGCCCACTCGGGGTCCGAGGGGTCGGTCTCAACGTCGGAATCGCCCCGGCTCGAGGCGCGTGCCAGGATAGCCATGAGGAACAGCCGCTCCTTGCGCGACAGGGTCAGAGCGAACTGGTGCAAACGGTCCGCGAAGACCCGGAACTCAGCCTCGGTCATTCCGTACTCCATCACCCGGCACCGGCTCGCAACGTCCTGGTCCAGGTTCGTGACGCGCCGCCCTGTGGTATCATCTCGGACCTCCTTGCCGTGGTAGGTGTGAACGCAGCCGATAGGTGCGTGGCAGGCGCCATGCGGTCAGTCTGCGACCAGTCGCCGAGAAACTCCACGAGGAATCCACAGACTTACCCACGTACTTCCGGCCTGGCGGTGCGCGGTGTTAAGATAGCTAAGTATATTAGCTAAACTGTAAGTGCAGAGAAGGGAGGGACACCACGGGAATCAAAACCACTTCCATTGGGGAGATGGCGCGCAGCCTGCCGGCGACAGTCCGCGCGGCTGAGGACTCGGCGGTGCTTATCCGGCGGAACGACAAGCCAGTGGCCTGGATAGTGAGCGCCGAGCAACTGCGACGCGCCGCCCAGCACGCCTCACCGGACGATCCAACCTTCGCGGATCGCGTTCTGGAGATCGTCGCCGTCAATATGTTCGATCAGGAGCTGCTCTCGCTGGGTCAGGCGGCACGACTCTCCGGCATGGCGATCGGTGACTTCATCGACCTCGCGAGCCGGTTAGGCGTGGCTATACTGCGCGAGACCGCGGGCGGCATCGCCACCGAAGTCGACAAGTTTGATCGCTGGCTCCAGGCTCACTCTGCCGGCGTGTAGACGCTTTGGCTCAAACTCGCATCTACGCCGATGCGACTCCCCTCATCGCACTCGCCCGGATTGGACGCCTCGACATCCTCGACGCGGTGGGCCGCTACTTGGTCACAACCCACTTCCCGCTGGAGTTGCAGGCCCAGAGCGAGGTGGCCTTGCTGCTCACCTGCAAGACCAGCCGGCCGACAAAGGTCGAGTTGTTGCAGTCGGCGGCCGGTGGCGCAGAGGCATTGGTGACCAGTGGGACCTGGACGTAGCTCCCGTAGCTGGTGCTCGCCTTGCCCGCCTGGAACAGCGTGCCGCTGCCACCACCCGGCGCAACGCTCAAGCTGCCGCCCAGTGTGCCGTTGCCGCTGATGTTGAAGTTGGCGCTCGCCTGCTGGCTGGTTCCGTTCTGGATGTAGTTGGTCGATCCGGCAGGTAGATCGCCCGCCTGGATCGCCGAGCTGGTCCAGCTCGTCCCATTGCTGCGCAGGTAGGTCCCGGCCGGTCCCGGTGAGACGGTCAGCGTGGCAGCAGTGGTCTGCGTGGTGCCATCGGGGAAGATGAGCTTGTTCCCGGTACCTGAGAGGTGAATGCTACCGGCGACGGTGAGGGCTTGGTCGGGGGTGGCAGTTCCAATCCCCACATTGACGGCATCGGCTCCCGTCCCACCCAGCGCCAGCGCGTTGCTCTCACTCACCAGCGCGTTCTCGCCGATCGCGGTGGCATTGGTGAGCTGGGTACTGGTGCCAGGTCCCGAGTTGTAGCCGATGAAGGTGTTGTTACTGCCGGTGGTGTCGGCGTTGCTGGAGTTGCCGGTCAGCCCTGCCCCGTAGCCCAGCGCGGTGTCGTTGTTGCCGGTGGTGGTAAAGCCCAGTGCAAACACGCCATCGGCGGTGTTTTGACTGCCCGTGCTGTTGTCGATGAGCGACCAGAACCCCGTGGCCACGTTGTAGAAGCCGGTGGTGTTGTTGTCGAGAGCGGCTACCCCGGCCGCGGTGTTGCTGCTGCCGCTGGTGTTGCTTACGAGCGCCCCGCTACCGTCGGCGGTGTTGGCGCTGCCGGTATTGGCGGTGAGTGCCTCATAGCCGGTTGCGGTGTTGTCGGTGGCCGTGGTGTTGCTCTGGAGTGCCTGGAAGCCGTCCGCGGTGTTGTCGGTGCCGGTCGTGTTGGCGTACAGTGCATAATGGCCGGTTGCAGTTTCAGCGGCGGCGGTATTGTTTTCCAGCGCATACGAGCCGACGGCGGTGCTGTTACTTGCCGTCACGTTCGACGCAAGCGCACTGACACCGAGGGCCGTGTTGGCGCTTCCCGTCGTATTGTTGTAGAGCGCACTCCCCCCGACAGCCGTGTTCAAAAACCCGGTCGAATTGTTACCGAGCGCGCCCGACCCGGCACCGGTGTTGTCGTAGCCCGTCGAATTGCTGGAGAGCGCGGCATTGCCGAATGCTGAGTTGTAGTTCCCGCCACTCTCCAAAGCAAGGGCAGAGGCCCCGTAACAGGTGTCGTCGGCGCCCGCCCCCGAGCTAGCACAGTACTGCTGTGACGAGGGCCGTGCCGCGTGCGCCTGGACCGGTGTCACCAGCAGCAGGGTCGCTGCCAGGGCCGCGGGTAGCACCCGCCTTCGCCCCGCCGCGAAAGACGTAAGCGTGTACCTCCGTGGCTGCAGCGATGTCATCGGGTCTCTCCTTGCATAAACACTGCCATCCCGAACCAACCGGCGCGCATGTCACTCACCTGAGCTCAAGCCTGAGAGCGCCGCTCCTTGCAGAGTACCCACCTGCCGTTGCGAGCGCCACCGTCCAGTGATGGAGCTCCGCCCGTGTAAGGCGGCACCATCAACCGATCCGCAGGACCGTCGAGGCCTTCAGGTAATTGGTCATGGAGGCAACCACCTTGAAGGAGCCGGTTCCTGAGCCCTTTGCAAAGCGGAAGGTCACCCGGCCCGCCTGGTTCGTCTTTCCCCTTCTGCCGTCGACCGTCACCGTCGCGCCCGGGACCGCGTCACCCACATCGGAAACCCGGTAGGTCACCGACCCTCCAACTCGACGATTAATCGACACTGTCGTGGCCGCTATCTGGAGCGGGACGATCGACTGAGTGGCCGAGGCGTGATCTGCACCGTGAGCTGCAAGGTTGTCATAACAGCTCATAATCACATCAAGACGCTGCTGGGATCCACTGCTGATCCGGATGGTGCCGCTGCCATCACTCTTGCAACCATGGGGTCCGGCATGGGTCTCGACCGGTCCGAATCTGTTGTCCGCCTCGTTGGTTCGCACGACGCGGACCGTCCCATTCGCTCCGCTCCACCACGCAATCCACAGGCGGCCGGCCGGCCCGGGGGAAATCGAGACCGAGGTGGGGCTCGCCGACCCGGGGACGGTCGCGGCCGTTCTGGCTCCGTACCGCCAGAGCTCGATCTTGGTGAAGGGCCAGACGTTGTTGGGATAGGCGAGATAGATGCCGCCCCGGCCGCTCGGGCTGGCCATGGCCACCGGCTCGTACTGGTGGGCCACGACGTTGGTACCGCTGCCGGGTGCCTGGACCGGCGCCGATCCCTTGCTCAGATCGGCTGCCCAGGTACCGTCCAGCGACGCGGGGTTGGAAAAGGATCGTGCCCAGGCCGCGTAGACGTCCTGGCTGCCGGTCTCCGTCGCCTCGGCGGCCGCCAGGTTATCTCCGGGGCCGGAGGAGAGGTGCTGGTCATCCGGCGTCGCCGGGATCGTCGACGAGGTGCCGATCCGGTACCGAATCCCGTAACCGTTTGCCCAGCCACCCGGCCAGGCTGCCGACAGCGTCCCGCTCTGGGTGATCGTGGCCCCGAAGTGGCCGGCGAAGCAGTTAGCGGACAGCGACCAGCTCTGCAGCTGCCGGCCGCTCGAGGTGCGCAGGTCCCCGACGATGCAGCCGGATCGGTAGGGATCGGTGCTGAGATCGCTCCTCGTGCCCTGGAGAATAAGGAGCGGCTGGCCGCCCTCTGACGCCAGGGTCGGAGTTTCATCCAGGCCGCCCCAATCCTGGCCGCCGAAGACATCCGTGGGCTGGGATGCGAGGCCGCCCTTCGGCTTGAGCTCGACCGCCTCGTAATGCTGCTTGGCGCCCACGACAGGCGCCTCCCAGACCACCAGGTCGTTGCCGCTGGCAACGTGGAGCAGCGTTGCCGTGGTGCCGCCCTGCGAGGGGCCAAGCGTGATCCATGACCCCGGCTTCGGTGCCGGCAGCGCCGATCGGCTGGACCGCTCGACTGCCCGCGCGGGAAGTGCCGCCGAGAGCGCAAGCGCCGTCGCCGCGAGACTGACGATGAGCGTGGTGACAAACGATCGAAATCCTGGCGCTCGCCGAACGTTCCATTTATGAGGATGCGACGTCACTTCGAACCTCCGTTCCGTGGTGTGCGTGAACGCGAACCACGCCGGACGCAGCCCGGCGCCTTACGGTCAGTCTGCGACCCGGCAGCGGCAAAGACCATGAAGAATCCACAGACTTACCCACGTACTACGGACGCGGGCAGGCAGAGCTCACGCCCGACAGCTACCTTCTGTCACAGCCAGTCGACGGGGATGGTTCCATCAACATCCAGCGTGACGGCCGTGCTCTATCCCGGCCGCCTCACCCATCGGCAGCGAAGACGCTGTTCTCCAGGTCGGCAAGGTCGCTGCGATTGGCCGAGCACACCGGCAGCTGCCGGCGCCCCGCCAGGATCCGAAGCCGGGTGTCCACGAAACCGACGTTGCTCGAAGCCCACAGCGCCACGGTCTCGACCAATGACTGCTTATCGTCGGCCAGGACGGCATCGAGCCGCAGGAACGCCTGGATGTACTCGTGCACCGCCTGCCGGTCAGGAAACCCCGGCATCCGAAGGCACACGTAGCTCAGCTCGTGGACGGCCGTCGGCTCGATCGGTCCGCCTACCGCCGCCTGGAGATCTGCCAGGTCTGGCGCGACTCCAGCAACCGTGTACCGAGCGACGACGTCGCGCACTGGCCGGCGCGGCGGCGTCGAACGAGTCTTACACACTTCGAGCCGTAAAGTCAGGTTTGACTTTCATCATTTGATCCGATATTGTGGTAATAGTCGATCCTGACTATTGGGGAGTGAGATGGTGGCAACCTGGCCGGTCCTTGATGGAAAGTACATTGTCGGCGACCCGGAGGCGCCGGTCGCGGTGTGCGCGCTGACCAGCGAGTCGCTGGTCGAGCCGCTGGCAGGGGTCGAGGGCGTCGCCATTGCCGGCCAGGTGTACACTGCCAACCTGGGAATCGAGCGGATCGTCACCAATGTGATCGCTAACCCGGCGATCCGCTTCCTTCTGCTGTGCGGAAAGGACTCGAAGCTGTTTCGCCCCGGCCAGTCGCTGGGCGCCCTGGCAGACAACGGCACCGACGGCGACAGCCGCATCGTCGGCGCCGAGGGGTACGATCCGGTACTGCCCAACCTCGAAACACCGCAGATCGACCACTTCCGCCGCCAGGTCGAGATCGTCGACTGGACCGGCGAGTCGGATCTGGAGGCGCTACGCGAGCAGATCGGCGGGCTCGCCGGCCGCAACCCCGGTCCCCTGGCGGCGGATGGGGCGGAGAGCCTTCTCAGCGCGCCGCCGACAGTGGAGCCGGCACGTTTCGTTGCCATCCGTCCCGGCGGGCGCCGGGAGCCGCTGCAGTATGACCCGAAGGGCTACTTTGTCATCACACTCGACTGTGACGAAGAGCAGGTCGTTCTCCGCCACTACCTGACCGACCACACCCCGGCGCACGAGATGCGTGGCCGGGTGGCGGAGTCGATGGTGCTAGGGCTGCTGCGTGAGGGTCTGATCTCGCAGCTCAGCCACGCCGGCTATCTGGGAGCGGAGCTGGCCAAGGCGGAAAGCGCTCTCCACCTCGAGCTGCGGTACGAGCAGGACCGGCCGCTGCGGCGGCCGGCGTCACCGACAGCCACTGCTGAGAACAGCGCCGCGCAAGCCGGCACGCCACCCGTGCCCCGTATCGCACCGCCGCTCACCTGGGAGCAGCTACGCGCCGCGCTTGAAGGCTCACAGGCCGTCGCCGCCGTTGAGGTGCTGCAATGCCTGCCGGACAGCGAGCTCGATGTGGGGTTTCTGGAGCCGGACAGTGCGGACCCGTTCAGCACCTACCGGCGTACCGATCACCGGCTCACCGTCTCGTATGCGCCGGGGATCCCGACCGTCATGGGCGAGCTGAGCGATGTCGTCGACGGGGCGATCCTTCGTGTCTCCGGCGTGCTGGAAGCGGAGGGCCGGCTCGCCGCCCAGCGACTCGTCATCCTCACCAGCGTGGTGACGGTGCACTAGGAGGACCCAGGCAGCAAACACTTCTCCGGCTGCCGAACCGCGTATCACTTCGGCGTACTAGAAGCCATAGTGAAAGGGACATTCCATGGATCCGACGTTTGAAGGTCAACTGGGCGTACTCCATCAGCAGGAGCTGTTGCGGGAAGCCGAGGAACGGCGTCGAGCCGCTCAGCTCGCGCGCAATCACCAGCTGTACCAGCGACTGAACGAGCTTCTCGTTGCACTGCGGCCGTCCCCGGGCGGGACGCGAGGAACGCAGACCGGCACGGAACCGGCCGCGTTCCCGGCGCCACGGTTGCTGGCGCCCGCCGGCTCGCCGGTGGCGGCCGCGCAGCTCGCGCGGTGCCCGGACGCTGCAGGGCCGCCCTGTTGCGCGTCCGGGTGCTGAGAGGGCACACGGGGGGAGGACGTCGACGGAGCGGAAAGATCGGTGCAAGAATCACGTGCTATGCACAAATCGCTCCATCTCCTGGGACTCCTCCTCTCGGGACCGAAGACCGGCTACGATCTGCACCGCATCGTCCGTGCCCACGGCGATCTGTACGCCGATCTCAAGAAAGCGAACGTCTACTACCTGCTGGACCGCCTGGCGCGGGACGGGTACCTGGAGGTTCGCGCCGAGCCGGGCGCGCGCGGACCGCGTGGCGAGCGCCTGATCTACTCGCTGACGGAGCGCGGACGGGCCCGCTTCGAGGAGCTACTGCGGGAGGTGCTGCGCAGTTTCGAGCCGGTACCGAGCAGCATCGGCTCGGCGGTCGTCTTCCTCCCCTACCTGGCAGAGGGGGAAGCGGTGCAGCTGCTGGAAGAGCGCCGGGCCAGCGTCGCCCGGCAGCGCGAGCAGGTGGCAGCCATCGTGGCCGGTCAGGACGGCAATAGCCTGCTGGGTCTGGCCGTCGATCATCTCCTCGCGCTGATCGACGCCGATCTCACCTGGACCGAGCGGACGCTCGCACGTTTACGCGCCGAGGCGGCTACCCGCGACGGCAATGCGATCCGGGTGCGGTGAACGGGATTCGCGATCGACGGCTGTGGTGCGCCTGGAAGAATCGGAGCCTTTGCTTCCGGCGGTAGGTCAGAACAGACGCGAGCAGCCGAGGTGGCGTGCGAGGACCGAGCTAAAGCTCGCTGCCACGAGGGTGCGGAGGGTGCGAACGTGGCCAGCAAGTGTGAGCCTGGGCGGCATCCGGCTGGAGGACGCGCACGAAGGCAGCCTCCGGCCTGCTGCCCTGCGGCAGTGCCGTGGGGCAATCGAGCTGAGAGGCAGGGTGTGGATTGGCACCATTCCCGGGGCTGTGATACCGTTTAGAAGAGCACATCGAAAAGGAGGCGCACCCATGGGAGTCAGCTTCACCACGTTTGCATCGGGCATCGATGCATTGAGTGATTCCATGACTTATGGGTGCGCCGGCTAACAGCAGCTCTCAGTCCTGACGGACGACTCCCAGCGGACCATTCGGGTTTCCGGATGATCCGACGGCCGAGATGACGCGCTAGGGCGCGAAACGTTCTCCTCCACTGCGGTGGTGGCGCACCCGTCACCAACCATTCACGCAGTCGAAGGAGCCATTTCATGACACGTTTCACGCGCGCCGCCCTTGCACCAAAGTTCCATCTCTCGACCGATTCGTCCGAAAGGATCCACGCATGCTTCCGTTTCCGGGCCGGCGCGGCCGGAGCGTCCTGACCAACCGGACACTCCGCCTGCTGGTCACTTATCTCGCGCCGCAGCGACGGCGCGTCCTCCTGCTCGGCATCCTGCTGCTGGGCGGCATCGGCCTCCAGCTGGCCAATCCCCAGGTCGTCAGCATCTTCATCGACACTGCTCAGAAGGGAGGGCCGGACACGACCCTCACCCGGGCAGCGGTGGCGTTCCTGGTCATTGCGCTCGCGCAACAGCTCGTGGCGCTCGGCAGCACCTACGTCGGCGCGATCGTGGGCTGGGAGGCAACCAACCGCCTGCGGGCCGACCTGATGCGTCACTGTCTGGGGCTCGATCTCCCGTTCCACAAGGGCCACACGCCCGGCGAGCTGATCGAGCGCATTGACGGCGATGTCACGCTGCTCGCCAACTTCTTCTCCCAGTTCACCATCAACATCCTCGGCAACGCGCTGCTGGTGGCCGGCATCCTGGCCATCCTGGGGCGCGACAGCATCTGGCTGGGGCTCGGGCTGACCGCCTACTGCGCCGCCACCGTCATCGCGCTGCGCGCGGTGCAGCACCGGGCCGTGGTGCGCAACGCCACCGACCGCCAGGCCAGCGCCGAGCAGTACGGCGCCATCGAGGAGCGGCTGGTCGGCACCGAAGACATTCGCGGCGTGGGAGCGGAGTCCTGGGTGCTGTGGCGCCTGCTCGGAGTGATGCAGCGGCGGCTGCGCACCAGGCGGAGCGCCGCCCTGGCTGGAACGCTCTCCTTCTTCGCCACCAAGTTTCTCTACGTCATCGCCTACGCCATCGGTCTGGGACTGGGCGCCTTCCTCTTCGAGCGCCATCAGATCACGCTGGGCACCGCCTACCTCATCGTCTTCTACATCGGCATGCTGGCGGCGCCGCTGGACCGGATCCAGCGGCAGGTTCAGGACATGCAGGCAGCCTCCGCCGGCATCGGCCGGGTCGAAGCTCTGCTGCGTACCTCGTCCGCCCTGCCCGCGACCGGCACGGCGACGCTGCCGGCCGGCCCGCTGGCCGTTCAGGTCGACCGGGTCACGTTCGGCTACGAGCCTGGTGAGAGCGTCCTGCGCGACATCTCCTTCGCCCTCGCGCCCGGTGAGACGCTGGGCCTGCTGGGTCGAACCGGCAGTGGCAAGACAACGCTTGGCCGCCTGATTGCGCGCCTCTACGACCCGGTCGCCGGGAGTATCAGCCTGGGTGACGGCGTGTCCGCAGCCTCCCGGTTGCGCGACCTGCCGGACGCCGAGCTGCGCCGCCGCGTCGCGGTAGTCACGCAGGACGTGCAGTTCTTCCGGGCGACGGTTCGCGACAATCTCACGCTGTTCCGGTGCGGTGCGGCGGATGCCGTCCGCGACGCCGAGATTCTCGCCGTCCTGCATGAGCTCGATCTGGGCGAGTGGTACCGCACGCTCCCCGCCGGGCTCGACACCGTGCTCGGCCCCGGCGGCGGGCTCTCCGCCGGGCAGGCACAGCTACTGGCATTTGCCCGTATCTTCCTGCGCGATCGGGAGGAGCCGGCCCGCCGGCCGGGACTCGTCATCCTCGACGAAGCAACCTCGCGGCTCGATCCCGCCACCGAGCGCGCGGTCGAGCGCGCGGTCGACCGCCTGCTGGCCGGGCGGACCGGCATCGTCATCGCGCACCGGCTGCGGACGGTGGGGCGCCTCGATCGCATCATGATCCTCGAGAGCGGACGGATCGTCGAACAGGGCCGCCGCCGGGAGCTGGAGCGAAACCCCGCCTCGCGCTTTAGCGCCCTGCTCCGCGTCGGCCTGGAGAGCGAGGACCGGCTGCCTGCCGGGCGCCTCCACGACGGCGAACGATTGCAGGAGGTGCCGGCGTGAATGCGGCGGAGCACCTGAGAACCTGGCCGTTCAACGTCCGGCTGATGCGCTACGCTCCCCGATCCTTTGGCGTGTGCGGCTTCTTCACCTTCCTGCTGGTCGGGGGAGAGATCGTTCCCGGTCTCATCGTGCAGGGCGTGTTCGACCGGCTCACCGGCCACCAGACGGCGGGCTTTGGCATCGCCACGCTGGTTGCGCTCTTCGTGGCGCTCGAGGTGGCACGCTTTGCCACCAGCTTCGGCCACGATTGGGGCTACGTAACGTTTGTCCTCACCGGCGGCGCGCTGTTGCGCCGCAACATCCTGGCGGCCATCCTCAACCGTCCCGGCGCCGTCCCGCTGCCGGTTTCGCCAGGCGCCGCCGTCAACCGCTTCCGGG
This sequence comes from Chloroflexota bacterium, assembly GCA_035295425.1. Lineage (GTDB taxonomy): Bacteria > Chloroflexota > UBA5177 > UBA5177 > UBA5177 > DATGJB01. Next base: position 11,192 of record DATGJB010000149.1, read on the forward strand.
ACGACGTGGACGAAACCTCCGATTTCCCCACCTGGTTCCCGCAGGAACTGGGGCTCTGGACAGGGACGGCCGTAGCGATCGTCATCATGGCCCGCATCAACCTCACCATCACGCTGTTTGTCTTCCTCCCGCTGGCCGCGGCGCTGGCGGCGGGACGGCTGGCCTGGGACCGGCTCCGGGAGTACATCGCCCGGGAAGATCAGGCGACCGACGAGGTCACCGGGTTTCTGGCCGAGGCATTCGCCGCGGTGCAGACCGTCAAACTGGCCGGCGCCGGCAACGATCTGGTCGATCACTTCGGCGCGCTCAATCACGCGCGTCAGCGCTGGGCCGTGCGCTGGCACGTTCTCTACCAGGCGGTCGACCTGATGACCGGGGCCGCCGTCGCCTTCGGGATCGGGATCGTGCTGTTGCTGGCCGGGCACGCCATGGCGCGGCACACCTTCAGCGTCGGCGATTTCGCGTTGTTCGTCTACTTCCTGCAGTTCGCCACGTCGGCTGCCACCGACTTCGGCAATTTCCTGGGCGACTACGCGAACCAGAGCGTTTCCATCGTTCGCATGGAGGAGCTGGTGCAGCCCGAGCCACCGCGGGCGCTGCTCGAGTTTCATCCGGTTCGGCCGGTCGAGGCTGCCCCCGGTGCCTTCGGTGCGGCCGAGGCAGCCGGCCCTCGCCTCGACACACTGGAGGTGCACGACCTCTGCTTCGCTTACGCCGGCAACGGCAACACGCCCGGGCCGAACCGCGGCATCCAACACGTCGATCTGCGCCTGCGCGCCGGAACGCTCACCATCGTGACCGGCCGGGTGGGATCGGGCAAGACGACGCTGCTCCGCGCCGTCCTGGGCCTGCTCCCGGCCGAGGGTGGAGAGATCCGCTGGAACGATCATCCGGTCGCCGACCGGGCGGACTTCTTCCGGCCGCCGCGCGCCGCCTACGTATCCCAGGTACCTCGGTTGTTCAGCGAGACGCTGCGCGACAACATCCTGATGGGCTGGCCGGCGGCGGGGCCCGAGCTGGACGAGGCGATCCGGCTCTCCGTGCTGGAAGACGACCTGCCGGAGCTGAGCGACGGCCTGGAGACGCTCGTCGGGCCGCGCGGCGTGCGGCTGTCCGGTGGTCAGATCCAGCGCGCCGCAACCGCCCGCGCCTTCGTGCGCAAGCCGCAGCTGCTGGTGCTGGACGACCTCTCCAGCGCGCTCGACGTCGAGACTGAGCGGCTGCTGTGGGACCGGCTGCTGGCGCAACCCGACCTCACCATTCTGGCCGTTTCCCACCGCCGCGAGGCGCTGGCCCGTGCCGATCAGATCGTCGTGCTGCGAGACGGCGCGGTGGCGGCCCGCGGCAGCGTGACCGAGCTGCTGGCCACCTCCGACGAGCTGCGCCGCCTCTGGGCGGCGGAGGCGAGGGCCGGGGAGGAAGGAGGCGTGGAATGCGCTACCTGAACCTGGGAATCCTGGCGCACGTCGACGCCGGGAAGACGACCCTCACCGAGCGCCTGCTCTACACCGCCGGCGTGATCGACCGGCCGGGGAGCGTCGATCGCGGCACGACCCAGACCGATTTCCTGCCGCTGGAGCGGCAGCGCGGCATCACCATCAGGTCCGCGGTGGTATCGTTCGCCATCGGCGACCTCACCGTCAACCTGATCGACACGCCGGGCCATCCCGACTTCATCGCCGAGGTGGAACGGGTGCTGAGCGTGCTGGACGGCGCCGTGCTCGTGATCTCGGCGGTGGAGGGCGTGCAGGCGCAGACGCGAGTCCTGCTGCGGACGTTGCGGCGGCTCCGCATTCCTACCTTGATTTTCGTCAACAAGATCGATCGTTCCGGCGCCGCGCCCGACCGCGTGCTGTGCGATGTCGCGGAACGGCTGACGGCGAATATCGTCGCAATGGGTGAAGCAAGCAATCCGGGTGACCGCAGCGCCGGGTTCAACGCATTCGGCGGCGCCGACGCCGCATTCTTCACCCGTCTGGTCGACCTCCTGGCCGCCAACGACGATGCGCTGCTGGCCCACTATCTTGAGGACGAAGGCGGCATCTGCTACCACCGGCTGCGGAAGGAGCTCGCAGTCCAGACGGCGCGGCCGCTGGTGCACCCCGTGTACTTCGGCTCCGCGGTGACAGGAGCGGGCGTGCCCGAGCTCATGGACGGCATCGCGGAGCTGCTGCCGGCCACTGCCGGCGACTCCAACGGTCCGCTCTCCGGCGCCGTCTTCAAGATCGAGCGGGGTCCTGCCGGGGAGAAGGTCGCTCTGGTCCGTCTCTTCTCCGGCACGCTCCGAACCCGCGACCGGCTCCGCTTCGGCCGGGAGCAGGAGGGAAAAGTCACGGCGCTCAGCGTCTTCGAAGGCGGACCCGCCGTCCCGGGCGAGGTGCTCGCCGCCGGCCGGATCGGCAGGTTGTGGGGGCTTCCCGGGATTCAGATCGGCGACCGGATCGGCGTCGCCACGAACGGCGCGGACACCGTCACCGCCGGCGACCCCTACTTCGCGCCCCCCACTCTGGAGACGGCGGTCCTTCCCTGCTGTGCCGCCGACAAGGCGGCGCTGCACCTTGCGCTGGCACAGCTGGCCGAGCAGGATCCGCTGATCAACCTGCGGCAGGACGACCGGCGAGGTGAGATGTACGTCTCGCTCTACGGCGAGGTCCAGAAGGAAGTCATCGAGGCAACGCTGGCGCAGGAGTACGGACTTGCCGTCCACTTCCGCGAGACCTCCGTGATCTGCATCGAGCGACCCACTGGCAGCGGCGAGGCGGTCGAGTGGCTTGGCAAGAACGGCAATCCTTTCCTCGCTACCATCGGACTGCGCGTCGAGCCGGCACCGGAGGGAACCGGTGTGGAGTTTCGACTGGACGTTGAGCTGGTGACGGTCCCGCTTTACATCTTCAAGTCCGTCGAGGAGTTCCAGCGGGCCATGGAGGACACGGTGCGGATCACGCTCCAGCAGGGGCTCTACGGCTGGCAGGTCGCCGACTGCAGGGTGACCATGACGGCAAGCGGCTACGCCTCACCGGCGAGCGGGGCCCGAGACTTCCGGCGGCTGACGCCACTGGTGTTGATGGCCGCGCTGCAGCAGGCGACCACCCGGGTCGCCGAGCCCATCCACCGCTTCCACCTCGAGATCCCGGCCAGCGCGTACGGCACCACGATGCCGGTGCTGGCCCGGCTGGGCGCCGCCGTGCAGTCATCGACGCTCGCCGGGCCGTCGTGTCTGCTGGAGGGCGAGATCCCGGCGACGCGGCTGCCGGACCTGCAGCACCAGCTGCCGGCGGCAAGCCGCGGCGAGGGCGTGCTGGAATACAGCTTCGGCCACTACCGGCCGGTCGAGGGATCGCCACCGACCCGTCCGCGCTCGGACCTCAACCCGCTCAACCGCAAGGAGTACCTGCTCCACGTCGTGCGCCATGTGTAGTGGTATGCCGTCCAACCGGCCCGGCCACCGCACCCACGCAACCGATCCCATGCCGCCCGGATAGCCCGGTCCTTCCGTGTACAAGTCACAGGACAGGGTGCGGCATCCGCGCACATCGCTCGCATTGAGTACGTTGTACTGTGACCGATATCGCACCGCCCTCGGGGCAGCTCGATCCGATCGCGAGCTGCCCCATCCACCTGACCTCCGACGAGATGGCGGGCCGGACGTTCCTCCTCGGCAACGAGGGCGGCTTCGTCCTCTACCTGCCGGTCCGCCAGAACATCCGCGACCGCACGCTCCAGCCCACCAAGTGGTTCGGCGCATCGGGCTTCGGCCGCGCCTACCTCGAAGACAATCTGGTCTGGCTGGCGCGCGACGGGGATGCGATCAGGCTCGATCGCAGCAATCAGACCGGCTTCACGCTCTACATGGACCACGCCGTCCGTGCTTTCTCGATCGACGGGCTCACCGTCACCCAGACGTTCTTCATGCCCAACCGGATCGACGCCTTCGCCATGACGATCGAGCTCGAGGGAGATGATCCGGCCGGACTCACCGTCGCCATCGAGCCGGAATACGATATGCGCTACTACCAGGCGCTGAATGAGACGTTCGACGGCTACGCGGCCGAGGTCGTCAAGCGCCGTGGACGGCCCTGTCTGCGTGTGACCAATCGCGTGAGGGGCCCGACCGCGGAGGTCGGAGAGCTCCGCTTCTACTCGCTGGTCGGGGCCGACGGCCCCATCTCCGTCACATTGCTCCCCACGGAAGAGCGGCTGCGTCCCAAGACCTACCTGACCGACGAGAAGCGGCACAAGCTGATCGAGCGCGCCTATGTCGAAACTCACGAGCAGGTGCCGGACGAAGCGCCGATCTGGGACCAGTTCGAAACAACCGCCTATGCTCCCGCCCGCATCAGCGGGCCCGTGCCGCTGACGCTGGTGTACACGTTCGGCGACCGTCCGCGCGAGGCGACCCAGGCGCTCTACCGCTGTATCGGCCGCCTGCCTGAGCTGCGCCGGCGCAAGCACGCCGAGACCGTCAAACGGGTGGCGCAGGGTGACCTGGTGACGGGCGTGCGTGAGGTCGACGTCGCCTACCGGCACGTGCTGATCGAGTTCAACAACTGCCTGGTGGCACGCAACGTCCGGTTTCACGGAGACAGCGGCGAGCATGACCACTTCAACGCCATCTTCGCCGGTAACAAGTACTTTCTCGACGCCTGGAAGCGGGACGAGAACATCTCCCTGATCGCCCTGCTGGTCACCGGCGACTACGGGACGGTGCGCGATATTCTGCGCGATACCTGGTCCTACCAGGACCGGCGCACCGGCCGCCTTCCCCACATCATCCGGCTGGGCGAGCCGCTGGTCTACTACTCCAGCGACGGAACGCTCTGGGCGCTGGTTCGCCTCGACGACTACACGCGCCGCAGCGGAGATACCGCGCTGCTCGACGAGAAGTACCCGATGGTCGAGCGTTTCTTCACGGCGAGTCTCGACTTCGTCAAGCGCGGGCTGCTGCCGTCCGGTGGAATCATCGACAAGTCATACCTCTGGGAAACCTGGGAGGACACGCCCTACACGCCGCGCGACGGCTACCCGGTTGAGATCGAGCTGCTCTGGCTGACCGCGCTGCAGCGGTTCCTGCCCACTATCGCGGACCGCAACCCGGAGCTGGCCAGGTGCCTGGGAGACACGCTGGCCGAGGGACTCGAAACGTTCAGATCTTTCGAGCTGGGAGACCACCTCGCCGACAGCCTGAGCTACCACTGGGAGCCGCGCGACCTGCTGACCCCGAACGGCTACATCGCCTTCGGTCTCGACTTTCCGCTGCCATCCGAGCTGGCGCGCACCATGGTGCTGCTGGCCCGGGAGCAGCTGGCGGGCGAGGTCGGAGTGCGCAGTCTGGCGCCGCGCGATTGGCCGAAGGTCCTCTCCGCCGCCTTCCTCGACGACCCCCGAAACATCCGCAACCACCACATGGCAAGCGTGGGCCTCTACAACTACCATCGCGGCATCGAGTGGCTCTGGCTCAACCAGTTCATGGTCGCGGGCGAGCTGGCGCATGGCGACGCAGAGCACGCCTACCGGCTCTACCTGCGCGGCCAGGTCGACGCCGCGCAGGCCAGGGCAGGCGTGGGTGGCCTGGGGGAGCTCTATGACCTCCACGGCCCTCTCGGCGCCGACTTCCAGGCCTGGAGCATGGCTTCGCTCATCTCCGGGCTGCACCGCTTCGCCGGCGTTGCAATCGATGCCATACAAAGGAAGGTGACCGTCCGGCCCTCCCCACCCGCCGACTGGCAGGAGCTGACCACCCGCAACCTCGCCGGCAAGACGCGCTTCGACGTGCGCTGCCGCCGCGACGGTGAGCACCGCCAGGAAGTGATCGTCGAGCCGGTCGACCGGGTGCCAAGCGGCTATAGCCTGCGCGTCGGCGTGCGGCTACCGAAATCGGGTGCGGTCCACGCCTCGATCAACGGCCAGGAGATACCGGCCGAGTCCATCCAGGTTTCAGGCGGTGACACCGGCAGTCCACGGGAGGCCTGGATCGAGACGCCGTTCCGCAGCAAAGCCACGTTGCTCTTTGAGATCTAGTTAAGTCCAACCGGGACGAGTCTGAAGTGCGTCGGACACACACCGTTCGAACCGCTGCATGGCTTATCCATCTCCACCAGCGCGGCGTCTCCTCCCGCCTCGACCGTCCAGTTGGGAACGAAGCCGGCTGCGTCCGGTCCCACCGCAATGATGCGTCGCCGGCCGGTCAGAGCATCGTAGACCTGCACGTTCCCTTTCGGGTAGGGCGTCGGATAGTCGGGAGCGAACACGACGTACCTGCCGCCGACCACCCGTGGCAGCTGCGACGACGAGCGCTTCACAGCCACCCGCCGGCCGGTAGCGAGATTGGCGACGACAATGCCATGAGCGTGTCCAGGGGTGAGACTCCCATGCTCCCATGCGACGATGTTCCCGGAGATCACCGGCGCGAAGTTCGACTGCCCGGGAGGAGTCAGGGCACGGACGCGACCCGTTGCGAGATTCTTCACGAAGATTTGGGAGCCTGGGTTGCTCCCCGGCTCTCTCACAAAGATCAGGTGGTTGCCTGCGATCTCTGGGTCACCATCGAAGTAGTCGATGCCCGATCCCCCGGCGAGGAGCAGGCCCCGTCGACCCGTGGCGAGGGTAAATGACCGGATCACCGACATCGTCCGTCCGCGTAACCGCGTCCAACTCTGCCAGACGACCGTCCTACCATCGGTGTTGGCGCCGAGGAAGCGGCTCGGCAATCCCTCCATCTTTGGGGAATCGAGGAGGATGGCTCGCCCGGTGTCGACGTTCCGGGTGTAGAGCTGCCACTTGTCGTACGGCCTTTCGGAGTCGTACACGAGCCAGCCGGCGACAAGGGCATACACCACAAGCTGCGCACCGCGGGGACCGTCGAAGAGCACGCGTGGCTCTGACACGGTGATAGAGGTCGAGCGCCGCTGGTAGTCGCGTATGTACATCCGCACGTCGAACTTGGTAAAGGGCGGTCGACCGCAGCTCACGCAGACCGGACGGTGAAACCGTGGCACGGCTGCCCCGTAGACCACGTGCCGATCGTCCAGGACAGGACCGCTCCAGGCGACGTTACCCCTCGGAATCGTGAACGTTGCATGGGGTCCGGAGGGTATTGAAACATGCGCCGAGCGTACCGGATGCGCCTGGAATGCGAGGTAGGCGACCAGCATCACCCCCGCCCACTGGGCTCGAGGCATCGTGACCTCCTCGACACGCACCGCTTTCACGCGCATGCCCCCGTCATCAAGTACAACGCAGCGAAAGGCGGTTCGTTACGCCCCGGGAGCATGTATACAGGTTGCCCGAGGAGGCGGGAGCCGGCTATCGAAAGGGCTCCGGCTATGCTGAGCGATAATGTCGAGGCCGCTCGGGGAGAGGCGGCGGGAGAACGATCGGATGTTTGCGCGCTGGGGACATTTCGTGTATCGACGCCGTCGCCTGGTTCTCAGCGCGGCGCTGCCGTTCCTGGTTCTCGCCCTGCTGGGCTTTCGGGTCGGGGTTGCGCCAAACTTCAACGCGCAGCCACCGGTTGAGGCGGGACGCGCCCTCACCCTGATCGACCGCGAGCTGCCCAAGCTCGGCAACTCCTTCGTGCTGATCTTCACCAGCCGCACCCGGCAGGCGAGCGACCCGGGTTTCCGCGCCGCGATGCTCGCCGCGCTCGGTCCGCTGGCGCGCGATCCGATCGTCGACTCGGTCGAGACACCGTACAACACCACGGCCGGCGTCGCGCGCGGTCTCATCTCGACCGACGGTCACCGCGCGCTGGCCCTCGTCTCGGTCAAGGGAAGCAACCGCCAGGCAATCGACGCCTATGCGGCGCTGCGGCGGCAGGTCCACTCCGCCACCCTCCAGATCGCCACCACCGGCGGCCTGGCCATCTACCACGACTTCAATACCTACCTCAACGGCGACCTGGCACGCACCTCCGGCGCCATTCTGCCCATCGCGTTGATCCTGCTCCTCGTCGTCTTCGGGACGGTCGTCGCCGCTGTGCTGCCGCTCGGCGTGGCGGCGCTGGCGTTGATCGCGGGGATCAGTGGGGTCTACCTTCTGGGTTTGGTAACCGACATCACGCAGTACGCCACGAACCTCATCGCCCTGATAGGCCTCGGCGTGGCGATCGACTACTCGCTCTTCATCGTCAGTCGTTTTCGCCACGAGCTGCTGGCCGGCAGGAGTGTGGAGGAAAGCGTCACCATCGCCGTCGCCACTGCCGGGCGCGCCGTTGCCTTCTCGGGACTGACGGTGGCGATCGGCATCTCCGGCATGTTCTTCTACCAGGGCGTCTATCTGGCCACCATGGGACTGGCCGGGGCGGCCGGCATCTTGTTGGCGGTTCTCTGCGCGCTGACCTTCCTGCCGGCGTTGCTCGCGGTGCTCGGGCCGCGTGTCAACCGCTGGCGCGTACCCCTGGTGGGCACGGGTAGCGGCGAGACCGGCTTCTGGCACAGCCTTGCCTTCTGGGTGATGCAACGGCCGGTCTTCGCCCTGATTCCAACTCTCGGCTTCCTCCTCCTGGTCGGCAGTCCGGTTGTCGCCATCACCCTCGCCAACTCCGATATTCGCTCCCTCCCGCCGCAGGCGCCCTCACGCCAGACAAATGACGTGCTGGCGCGCAGCTTCCCGGGCGAGGGCCAGAACACTATCGCGGTCGTTCTCTACTATCCGGACGGACGGCCACTCGCCCCGCGCCGGACCGCCTACCTTTACGATCTGACACGGCGCATCGAACGGCTTCCCGAGGTGCGGCGGGTCAGGAGCCTGCTGGACGCGATCCCCGGCGCATCACGCGCCGCGGCCACGACGCTCCTCGGCGAGCCCGCCGGGAACCAGCCGCCGGCGCTCCGGCAGGCGATCTACCAGTACGCCGGCACGCACATCGTCGAGCTTGACGTGGAGGCGCACGCGACCGTCCAGAGCGACGCGGCCCGCACCCTCGTCCGCACCATTCGATCGCTCCCCTCACCGCCCAGCGGGCAGCATCTGGTCACCGGGGATACCGCGCTCGACATCGACAACATCAGCTACGTCGAGTCCCGCACCCCCGCCGCGGTCGCTTACATCGTGCTCGTCACCTACGTCGTCCTCTTCCTGCTGGTGGGCTCGCTGGTTCTACCGTTGAAGGCAGTGGTGATGAACCTGCTCTCGATTTCCGCCTCGTTCGGCGCGCTGGTTTGGATCTTCCAGCAGGGTCACCTCCGCACGCAGCTGAATTTCACGCCGCAGCCGATCGATCCGACGACCATGGTCCTCCTATTCTGCATCGTCTTCGGGCTGTCGATGGACTACGAGGTCTTCTTGCTCACCCGCATCCAGGAGCAGTACCGGAAGGGGATGGACACGCGTACCGCGGTAGCAGTTGGTCTGGCCCGATCCGGCCGCCTGATCACCGGAGCAGCGGCGATCATGGTCGGCGTTTTCCTGGCCTTCGGTGGGCTCGCCAATACGGTCATCATCAAGGAGATCGGTCTGGGACTGGCGATCGCGGTGGCGATGGACGCCACGATCGTGCGCGGCGTCGTCGTCCCGGCGCTCATGCGCCTCCTGGGGCAGATCAACTGGTGGGCGCCCGGTCCGCTGGCACGCGCCTACAGCCGGCTCGGCCTCGCCGAGCAGACCGAGGCGGCGGCGGAGCCGGCACGGTCTGCGGTCCGGGAAGAGCAGGCGATTATGTCGTGAGGGGCGCGACCACGCTGGGCCTGACTCCCTGACGTGCAGAATGGATCGGGGCAGCAAACGTCATGGATAGACGACGGGACGAGGTGCAGTGTCAGGCGGGTCCCAGCGCTGCCATCTCCTCGGCGTCGAGACCGTAGAGGGCGCAGACTGCCCGGTCGATACGCCGGTCGAGCGCCCGATCGCAGCCTCCAGTCCGCAGCATCTCCGCCGCCAGCGCTTCCAGCGCCGGCCAGCCTGGATCGTGCTCGGCCGGCAGCGGCACGGGGAGCGCCTGCATCCTCCCGACTTTGACTTGAGGCAGAACCCGCCCCTCCTCGCCTGCCAGGAGCCGGTAGAGGGCGGTCAGCAGCTGCGAGTTCAGACAGGCGAGGAGCGGCAGCAGCGAGGCATCGGCTTCGCGGGTGATCGCGATCACGCTGCGCCCCATCGCCATCCGGGAGCGGTCCAGGGTGGCGACGATGCGGTCTGCCGTCTGGCGGAAGACGACCTTCTCCGGCAGCTCGAACACCGCCTGCCCGTACGAGAGCGTCTCGCCGGGGGCAAGGTACCGCGCCGGCTCGTGGCGCAGCCAGCCACTGCACCCGATCGCCGTGTAGCGATCGAAGTCCCGGCCGCGATAACGCGGCCGGTCGAGGGGGCTCTCGGCTTCGTCGCCACCGTAGAGAACACGCCGGCCGGCCGACGCCCGGTTGTAGTTGATGCCGACGTCGCGTACCCGATAGAGATGGGCGAGATCGCCCAACGCCGGGTGAGACGCCTGCAGCCGGCGCAGGAGCCGGAGCACGGGAGATGAGCCGACCAGGAAGCCCTCCCGGCCAGAGACGAGTACGGTCGGCGCAACACCTGTCGATTCTCCCCCCTCCAGCCCGCCCATTCGCTCGTAGCGAGGAACGGCCGGACCGGGCCTGGGCCCGAAGACCAGAGCGCAGGCCGGTGCTGCGGCCCCCGGAAACAGGCGGTCGCCCAGATGCGCAACATAGTAGGGGTCGAACCGCGCGAGCATGAAGTGGCGGATGTCGGCGTGTGTCTCCTGGGCGAGCATGGCCTGGGGCAGGACCATGCCGACGGCGCCGTCGGACCGCCGAGCGCCAATGGCCAGGAAGATCTTGAAGGAGTCAAAGCTGCCGAGCGTCTGAATGCCGGCACGCCGCCGCAGCTCGGCATGCTGCTCGGCGGGATACCGGGCGCCCCACGGAGGATTGCCGACGACCAGGTCGAACCGCCTCCATGGCCGCGGACGCAAGGCAAGCGCATCGGCGCAGCGCAGATGGCGCGCCAGGATTTCGGGACGGGCGCCGGTCTCGAGACAGAGTGCGAGGATGGCCAGCCGAACGGCAACGGGATCAAGATCGACGCCGTACACGCAGCGCTCTGCGATTACCGCCTCCGGTTGGTCGGACGCTCCGGCCAGAGTACGAACCGCTTCCAGCAGGAAGACGCCGCTCCCCATGGCAGGATCGAAGACGGTTGGTCCGACATCCGGGGGCACCACCGGGCGTGGAGGCAGGGCCTCAATGGTGCGCTCGACTACCAGTCGAGCCAGGGAACGTGGCGTGTAGTAGCAGCCATCCGCCTTGCGACGGTCGTTGCCCGGATCGAGGAGCATCCGGCCGGCTTCGAGCCGCGGCTGGCAGGAAAGCACCGCTTCGTAGATACCGGCAATCGCGTCGTACGGGGAAGCGGGACTACCGACAATGGAGGCGGCCAGCTCGCGCTCGCGCCCGGCCAGGATCGGCGGTCTCGGCGCGCTGCACCGGCGGAAGTCGACGGTAGCGGACTGGAGCCCGGTGCGGCTCGCCTCACACCCCGACTCTGCGATGAGCTCGGCGCCGGCCGTGACCAGCCGGAGAACGGATTGCCGGCAGGCCAGGGTGGGATCGAGTGCCGAGCCTTTGGCGTGCCGGGCAACGAAATCGGTCCCAATCTCCTCGACGGCAGCCCGGATTGCCGCGACAGCTGCCGGCTGCCGTCCAGTGCGTGGTATCGGAGCGAGCTCAGTGCTCGATGGCAACCAGACGAGCGACGCGTCGCTCGAACTCGGTCAGGTCGATCTTGCCTTCGACGTACAGGTTCTGCAGCCGCTCGATCGGGCTCTGGGCAACCGCCGGCACTCGCTTCTGATGCAGCCACGGCCGGCTCATGAAGTACAGCGGAATCCCGACGAGGCAGGCCATCGCCAGGAGGGCCAGTGCCGAGAGAACGACGAAGGCCACCAGCGAGATGACCATCATCAGGGCGAAGAAGAGAATGAGCAACCGGAACATTGTCACTGCCTCGACCAAAGAACCCAGGGAGATCTCTCCCCTAAGCGTAGCGCTTTGCAGCGCATTCTGTACACCCCGTGAGGCCCTTTCCAAGCGGCAGCAGCGTCGGTCAGTGAGCCGCATACCTGTCCACCACCGGGCCCAGAACCGGCGCCGCCAGCAGCCCGGTTCAGAGCGCCACGCCGGCAAGATCGAGTGCCGGAGAGCGCAGCGGCAGTGGAGCAACCCCACGACTGCCTCCTGGCGCGTGGTCCGCGCCGAGACATGGCGGCCAGCGCCCATCAGTCGCATCGGCAACGCCTTGGTAGCAGTCCCACCGGGGTATACCGACATCGGTCTATGCGCCGGACGGCGCGCCCTTCGCCTCTTCACCGGCAATGATCTGGTTGCATAGCTCGACGCACTCATTGCAAATGTAGACGCCTCCCGGGCCGGCGATCAGGCGGCGAATCTGCTCTTGGTCCTTTCCACAGAAGGAGCAACGGTACGGTGCCTCGTCCCTGGTCATCGATGTGTCCTTTCCGAGTATCTCCCACCACTCCTCGGCGCTGGGATAGTGGGCCAGTATCTGGCGGCAGGCCTCGAGCTGTTCGGTGAGACGCTTCCGGTGACGGCACAGAGAGTCCTCGATACGGTCGCGGTTCTCCGCGTGGAGCATCACCCGGATCTCGGGCAGCGGCATCTGGAGCAAGCGAAGCAGCCGGATCTGTTCGGCGACCCGGATCTGCTCACGGCTGTAGTAGCGGTAGCCGGAGTCGACGTCGACCAGTGCCGGCGGCAAGAGCCCCATCCGGTCGTAGACACGCAGCGCCTTGACGGTGAGCCCAGTCTGTTCCGCGAACCGCCCAATCGGCATCAGGTCAGCCATCGTCGTTTCCCTGGTTCCTACGCTAAAGCCTGCCCTTGGGTACGAGTCAAGGATCTGACCATGTCGATAGAATTCAATGGGGATACAGCGATAGGCCAGGTCAGGGATCAACTTCTTCCTATCTCGAGTGCGGGACTGGCAGCAGTTGCACAGTGGGCCCGCTGCCGGCGCATGTCGCGGGATGACCGGGTGTGGGAAGCGATCTCGAGCCTCGCGGGTCTCAGCTCGGGACTCCTGTCGTCGCAGAGGCGGTGCCTCGACGAGCGCCCCGATCGGACCAGGCGACGGGCCGATCTGTTCCGGTCAGCAAGCGGATAATGTCATCATGACCAGCAGATTCACCGAGCTTGCCATCGACAGTCACCAGCCGCGCCGGCTTGCCGAGTTCTGGTGTGCGGTTCTCGGCTATGAGGTCATCGACGAGGACGACGACATCATCGAGATCGCCTCCCGGCGTCCCGGCCCAGGGGCGATGCGGGCCGGGCCGGTGCCGCCGACGCTGGTGTTCGTCACAGTGCCGGAAGGCAAGACGGTGAAGAATCGGGTGCACATCGACGTCAATCCCATCGACTGTAGTCAGGATCAAGAGGTCGAAAGGATTCTGGCACTCGGCGCCCGGCGGGTCGATATCGGCCAGGGCGAGCAGAGCTGGGTCGTCATGGCCGATCCCGAGGGCAACGAGTTCTGCGTGCTGCGCAGCCTCCACACCAATGACGAAGGGGCATAACCGGTCGAGGTCAAGCGGCACGAGCCGGCGCAGTACGGAGGATGTGCGCACGTTGCACCGGTGAGAAGGGAGGGCTCAGATTCTCGATCCTATCTGAATGCGCTGCGGCATGAGGGAAGCAGTCCCAACGGCGACTTCACACTGGCACGGATTCTGCGACACGTCGCCTCGTGATATATTCCCATGCGGCGATCGCACGGCCGGCGCCCCCGGCTGCCCAACACGGGCCTTTCCCGCCCTCAGTCCTGGCTGAATGCTCCCTGCCAGGCGCGTGCCAGCCCTTCACGGCTGGTCGTAACGACGCGATCGAGGTCGCCCTTCCACAGCGAGTCGGGCACATCGCCGGAGAAGATCTCGACCACATACGGTCCGCGGTACCCGGCTTGGTGAACGGCACGCAGCAGCGGCGAGAGCGGGATCTCGCCCTCGCCGACGACGAGGCGATCCTGAAAGGAGCGCGGTGTGCGCCAATCGCTCAGCTGGACCACGAAGATGCGGTCGCCGCAGGCACGGATTGCCGTTTCCAGGTCGGCGTTTTGCCAGATGTTCCAGGAATCGAGGCAGATGCCGAAGTTCGGCCGGTCGACCGCCTCCACCACCTGCATTCCCTGCCGCAGCGTCCAGATCGCCGACTCGACATTCATGATCGTGGCGTTGAGCGGCTCAAGCGCCACCCGCGCGCCCCGCTCGCCCGCGAAATCGGCCAGGTCCCGATACTTCGTCGCGGCAGTAGCCAGAACCTCCTGCATGTTCCCGCCGGGTGGGTTCCCGGTGTTAGTCACGAACGGCAGTCCGGATGCCAGTTCGCCAAAGCGCTCGATTGTCTCCCGAAACCGCGCCAGACGCGCTGGAATATCCCTGGGCTCCGGCTGCGACTGGCTGGGGAAAAGCGTCCTCACCACCGGTTGCACGGAGCTGATGCTCAGACCGTGGGTGGCGATGACGTCGAGCTGGCGGCGGGTACGGGCCGGATCGGTTTCGGGCTCCAGCTTGAACTCGCAGACCTCGATTGCCTCGACGCCGAGGCGGGTGTAGCGCTCGACATCCTGCTCGAAGCTCCAGGGCCAGGTAGTGAACTCGCTGACGCCGAAGGCATAGGGTGGAGGGCTGGACGGCATGGGGAGATGTCCTTTCAGAAACGGAGAGGTCTCTTCACCATATCGCGTCGTGAGATGAAATGAGCTGTTCGCGGCCGATCGTGGAATCCTGTGCGGCGAATGGTGCCGCGCCGGATCCTTTGAGACACGGTGAGTGAGGCCAACGGGAGGAGATCATGCAGAGAACGGATGCGCCAACCATCGACCGGATCGATGTCTCCGTCTACCGGATACCAACCGAGACCCCGGAGGCGGACGGCACGTTCACCTGGGACGCCACCACCATGGTTCTGGTAGAAGCACGGGGCGGCGGCGAGTGCGGCATCGGCTATACGTATGCGGACGAAGGAACCGGTCAGCTGATCGTCGATACGCTGGCCGAGGTCGTCCGGGGGCGAAACGCCATGGACGTACCCGCCGCCTGGGCGGCGATGGTCCACATCATTCGCAATCTCGGCCGGCCCGGTGTCAGCTCGATGGGAATCGCCGCGGTGGATGTCGCGCTCTGGGACCTCAAGGCACGCCTGCTCGGACTGCCGCTGGTGACGCTCCTCGGGGCCGCCCACGACGCGGCGCCCGTGTACGGCAGTGGTGGCTTCACCACCTATTCGCTCGACCGGTTGCAGGCCCAGCTCGCCGGCTGGGTCGAGGGCGGCATCCCACGCGTCAAGATGAAGATCGGCACGCAACCCGCCGATGATCTGAGTCGGGTGCGGGCAGCCCGGGAGGCGATCGGCCCCAACGCCGAGCTCTACGTCGACGCCAATGGCGCCTACAGCCGGAAGCAGGCGCTGGCCCAGGCCGAAGCTTTCAGGGAGTGCGGCGTGGTGTGGTTCGAGGAGCCGGTCTCCTCCGACGATCTCGAGGGGCTGAATCTGATCCGGAATCGGGCGCCGGCCGGTATGAACATCGCGGCCGGAGAGTACGGCTACGATCTCTGGTACTTCCGCCGCATGCTGGAGGCAGGTGCGGTCGATGTGCTCCAGGCGGATGCCTCGCGCTGCGCCGGCATCACCGGCTTCCTGCGGGTCGGGCCACTCACCGAGTCGCGCAGTATGAATCTCTCGGCGCACTGTGCCCCTTCGCTCCACGTTGCCGCCTGCTGCGCCACCCAGAATATTCATCCCATGGAGTACTTCTTCGACCACGCCAGGATCGAGCACATGTTCTTCGACGGCGCCCTGACACCGGTCAACGGTGCGCTCCGGCCCAACCGCACGCGTCCCGGCCTTGGACTGGAATTCAAGCGGGCCGACGCCGGGCGATTTGCGGTATGAGCGGTCGAACCGCGGCAGGGGGTGAGCGGTTGGAGCGGATCGCGCGGACCCTCGGCGATGAGCGGCTCGACGCCCTGATCTGCACCCTCCCCGAGAACGTGCTGCTGCTGAGCGGCTACTGGCCGGTGGTGGGGACCGCGCTCGCGGTCGCAACCCCGGGCGGACGCGTTGCCGTCCTGGCTCCCGAAGACGAGCGGGACCTTGCCCATGGCGGCTGGGCGACGGAGGTGCGCACATACACTCCCGGCTCGCTGGAAAGTCTTGCCGGCCCGGAGGATACGGTCCGCGAGCCACTGACGGCGTTGCTTGCCGATCTGGGAGTCGCCTCCGGACGGCTCGGTTGGGAGGATGGAGCCTTCTACCAGGGGGCATCGTACGCTGCCATGTATCTTTTTGGCAGCGGTGTTCCGGCCCTCCTCTCCGGCACGGCGCCACGCGGAACGCTCGTCCCCGGCATGCCCGCGATCAGCCGGCTGCGATCGTCGCTGACGCCGTACGAGGTGGACCGGGTCCGGCTGGGCTGTGCCATTGCCGGCGAAGCGTTCGTCGCAGCGACCGGTACGATTCGTCCCGGCCGCAGCGAAGCCGAGGTGGCGGTCGCCATCGCCGGCCCATTGGAGGTCCGTGGCTTGAATCACCCGGCGGTACGGCGCACCCGAGCCTTCGCCTGGTGTATGTCCGGCCCCCACTCGGCTCTGGCTGGTGCAGCCTACGCCCGCACGCGGGATCGCCGGCTCCAGGAAGGCGACCTCGTGCTGGTGCACTGCAATACCTACATAGACGGCTACTGGACCGACATCACCCGGACCTACTGCCTTGGACAACCGGACGAGCGGCAGCAGGCGATGTACGATGCGATCGCCGACGCGAGGGATGCCGCGCTGGCCGAGATCGCGCCGGATGCCCGCGCCGCCGACGTCGACGCGGCGGCGCGGCGGGTGCTTGCCGGCCGGGGCTTCGGAGATTACTTCACGCATGGCATCGGGCACAGCGTCGGCTTTTCGGTAATCAGTGCCGACTTCCCGCCGCGACTGCACCCTGCCTCACCCGACCGGCTCGCGGTCGGCATGACCTTCAATATCGAGCCGGCCATCTACATCCAGGGGTATGGCGGCATTCGACACTGCGACGTGGTCACGGTGCACGAGGACGGTCCGGAGGTGCTGACCGGGTTCCAGAGTGGCCTGGAAGAGCTGGCGATCGCGGTGTGAGGGCGCGGTTGGATTGGTCTGTGGCAGGCTGACCGTCGGAGCGGCCATTGACAATTCCTGTCACAGTGGTGGGCCGACAACCGTTCTCTCAATAGAGAATGGAAGCAAACGAAGGGGTGGCGATCGTGCCGGCGACCTGGAGGATGAGATGCGTGCTGTCCTGAGGCTCCTGGTCATGCTGGGTCTGGTGGCAGGTACGTTGCTGTCCGCGCCGGCTGCTCCGCCCACTGCCGCGGCGCAGGGCTACTTCCTTGCCGCCTGGGGCGCCGGCGCCGCCGGTCCGCTCGGCACCACGGCCTGCTGCGCCACCCGCGCTAGCCCGACGGGCGTCCCGGTACCCGGCCTTATCGCGGCAGTCGCCGCGGCCAACGGCGGCGTCGTCGCGGTACGGCCTGACGGTACCGTCGCTACCTGGGGACCGTACCTTCCTCCGCCGTATATCCCATCGCTGCTGCCCCAGCAGGTGCCGGGGCTGATCAACGTCGTCGCTGTCGCCGCGGGATCGCAGTTCGTTCTGGCACTGACCGGCAGCGGGACCGTCTGGTCGTGGGGCACCGGAGCACTGGGCCGGCCGGCGACGACCGCGGCCGACGCGATGGCACCTGCCCCGATTCCCGGTCTGTCCCACGTCGTCCAGATCGCCGCCGGTGGCAACAATGCGCTGGCTATCACGCGCGATGGCACCCTCTACTCCTGGGGAGACAATTGGACCGGCGAGATCGGCGACGGTACGCGCACCGATCGGCCCACGCCGGTTCTCGTGACCGGGCTCTCTCACGTCATCTCGGCCGCCACGTCGGGCCAGAATGCCGTCGCGGTGACTCGCGGTGGCGCCGTGTGGGCCTGGGGCGACGACGCCGCAGGCGCTCCCTCCCGCCCCGGCATCATCCAGAGTACGGTACCGGTGCCGGTGCCGAACGTGCCGCAGGCCACCCAGGTCGTGGCCGGGTTCAGCACTGGGTTGGCCCTTGCCCAGGACGGCAGCGTCTGGGCCTGGGGAGAAAACTCGGGCGACGCTCTCGCCACCGGGCATCCCTCACACGATCCGAACGGCAGCCCACCCGCCCCGGTTACGGGTCTCCACGACGTCACCGCCCTGGCGAGCGGACTGAACCGCTATATGGCGATCGAGCAGGACGGCTCGGTCTGGACCTGGGCGGGAGGACTGGGTGGTCCCGCGCGACAGCCAGGCCTCCAGGGAGCGGCCGCCGTAGCGGCCAGCCCGACCCAGTGGCTGGCACTCGTCGCCGAGCCGCCGCCGGATATTCCCACGCCGTCACCAGGTCCGTGCACCTCGACAGTCAGGGGCAGTCTGGTACTCAGCTTCTATCCCTCGGCGCTTCTGGTCGACCAGCCGACCGGCCACGTCTTCGTGCTCGACGGCGGCGGCGAGCAGTCACCTGATCCGGCCTCGCGAGTCTGCACTGCCAGTCTCACCATGCTCGACGGTCGAACCGGCCGCGTTCTCAGCACCGTCCTCCTGGGCAAGGGTTCCCCCTCCTTCGGCCTGTCGCCGATGGCGGTGCCCGACGCCGGATGGCTGACGCAGGAAGACGGGCACATCGTCGTGGCCTATCAGCCTTCCCTGCCCAGCCAGGACACGGCGGGCGGTGTCTCCATCGTCGACGCCGCCACCGGCAAGCTCCTCCGCTCGGTCCAGGTCGGCTATCAGCTGTACGGCGTGGCGGCGGACACCGCGACCCACCGCGTGTTCGCCACCCTTCTGGCCGATCCCGGGACCCACAGCCAGGCTGCCACGGTGGCCAGCCTGGCCGTGGTCGACGGCAGCGGAGGTATCCAGACCCAGACCATACCGCAGGTCGGGACACCGGTGGTCAACAGCGGAGCCGGACGTCTCTTCGTCCTAGCCGACACCGCGAGCCTCGCCTTCGACACGCGATCCGGGGCCATGATCCGTACTGTCTCGTACACCGGCGGCAGCCTGAGTGGCGTCGGCCTGGTGGGGCGATCCGGACGCCTCTTCGTGGCCTACGGCGTCTCGCCACACTGCTGCGGGCCGAGCCTGCAGCTGCTCAACGCCCGGAACGGGAAGCGTATCTCCCAGCTGGGAACTGCCGGCCAGTACGGACCGCTGGTGGTGGACGAGCCGGTGGGCCGCGTGCTGGTTGCACAGTATGGCCTCTCCACGCCGATCCGTGGTGTGACCGAGGTACGCGACGCCACGACTGGACGTATCGTCAAGCGCTTGCCCTTCCTCATCGGACCATCCACCATTAACGCCCGCAACGGCCGGGTCTACGCCATCACCGGGCCCGACACCGTGTCAGTCCTCGATCCGCGCACGTGGCGCGTGGTGGCGCGCTACCATCCGGGTGGGACACTCGCCGCGATCGCCCTGGACCAGTCCACCAACCGCGCTTTCGTCCTCTCTCGCTCCGGCCAGGGCGTCGCCGGCTCGCAGACGGTTCACGCGTTTTGCGTGGCCCGCCGCTGTCCCTGAGGCAACAGATCCAGCGCCGCCAGCTTGGTTTCGATTCACTCGACGTCCTTCTGCGCGCCGAGGCGCCGTTACCACCGCCAGGGCTTCCTCGAACTGCGCTCGAATGGGGGTTCGCCGGCTGCAGCGCCATTCATAAACGCCGGCGCGACGAGGATCCGCGCTCCGGTGTACGGACTCGGCATAGCCTCCGATCGCCGTCGCCCGTCTTCAAGCGGGTGCCTGGCGGCGGTGTGGAATGCCTACGCGACGGCTCTCTGATCGTCCGCGACATCCACGCGAGTCATCGCCAGGTAGGCAACGCAAACGACGATCAAGGCTGTCAGGACCAGCGCGACCTTCGCGTCACCGAGACCCAGACCTCCAAGGATCGGCTTGCCGAGCCAATCCGCCACCGAGGCGCCCAGCGGGCGCGTCACCACGTAGGCGAACCAGAAGGCGGCAACCTCGTTCATGCCGAGTCGCCAGTAGCCGATACCCGGCAGCGCGAACAGGATGGCAAAGAGGATGACCGAGGGGAAGTAGCCGAGGCCGAGGCTTGCCGCTGTCAGGTCACCGGCAGCGGTGCCGAGTGCAAAGGTCGCGATCACCGTCGCCCAGTAGAACAGCTCCCGGCGTCCGGCGTAGATGGTGTGGATGGAAAGCGTTTTCTCGCTCCAATACCAGACGGCGAAGACAATCGCGAGGCACGTCGCGAAGAACGCCGTCGACACGGCATAGGGGACGCCCAGTACGACATGGGCCACGTCGGCCGCCATGGTGCCGAAGACGGCGACCATGACCACGGCGAACCAGTAGATCCAGGCCCGATAACGGCGCGCCGCCAGCTGCAAGGCGAGCGCCACCACCAGTCCAACGCACCCGAACACCACCGCGACGTACTTGTCGATATGGAAGACAAGATAGTCCGACGTCGACTCTCCCATCGCCGTGGACAGGAGTTTGACGATCCAGAAGTAGACCGTTATCTCGGGGACCTTGAGGATCGCGCGCATGGCACGGCTCGACGGCCTCGTGACTAACCGGCGCGTGTACATCTGCCTACTACGCACCGCGGCTTTCCCTGACGCCGGCTACCATCGGATCATGCCTTGCCCACTCACGCAGCACATCTTCATGATAGGTCGGGCGCGCCCCATTCAATAGCGACCGGCGGGGAGCACGGCCGACCTCAACGGAGCACCGGCACACCCCGCTGGTGGGTGCCGGGCGGCGAGAGATCGCGCCGGACCGGCGGGGCCTGAGCGGAGCCTGGTTTCCGGGCGAGGATACTGTCACGCTCGGCGATCAGGTAGTCGGCGATCCGCGCGGCGTTGGCCTGGATGGTCAAACCGGGATTGGCGGAGCCCTGCGTCGGGAAGGTGCTGCCGTCGCAGCAGAAGAGATTCGGGATATCGTGGGTACGGCCGAAGCGGTCCACCACCGATTCCCGCGGATCGTCGCCCATGCGTGCCCCGCCGATGAGATGAGCGTAACGCGGCTCCTGGACTACCTCCTCGGCGCCGGCTGCCCAGAGAATCTCCGCGACCTTTTTCCGGCCAAAGTCGATCAGCTTGCGGTCGTTCTCCCGCAGGTTGTAGGTGATCTTCGCCACCGGCAGACCGCAGCGATCCTTCACTTCCGCCAGCTCGACCCGGTTGTCGGGCCAGGGGAGCAGCTCGCCGAGCAGGCCAAGCGCCGCCCAGTGGTTGTAGTCCATCATCACCCGCCGCATGCCCCAGCCCCAGGCGCCTTTGGCAACTATCATCTGCTTGGCGAAAGCAATGGGCAGCGGGCCCACTGTCTGCACCGCGAAACCGCGGGCGAAGTCCCGTCGCGGGTCGGTCTCATAGAACTCCTCGGTCAGAGCGTGAGCAGGTGGCGCCTTGTACATCCGCACCAGCTCGGAAAAGCGCCCCAGCACGACGTTCCCTGCCTGCACCATCAGATAGCGGCCGACTGTGCCGCTTGAGTTCGCCAGCCCGTTCTCGTGCCCGGGGCAGGCGGAGTTGAGGAGGAGGCGAGGCGTCTCGATGGCGTACCCACAGGCCAGCACAACCCTGGCCCGTTGCTCGCGCGGCTGGAGATCCGGCGCGGCGCCAGCCTGGTCGGCGTGGGCGCCATCGGGGCCCACACAGTCGCCGTGATAGTTCGATCGATCTAGCCGGAAGTAGGTAACACCAGAGACCAATCCATCCTTTCCCAGGTTGATGCGGCCGACCATGCAGTTGTCGCGGATCTCGGCGCCGTGCCGGACGGCATCCGGAACGTGGGAAACCAGCGTGCTCTGCTTGGCGCCGACCTTACAGCCCTGAATGCAGAAACCGCGGTAGATACAATGCTGCCGGTCGCCAAAGGCCCCGGAAGCGATGGCAACCGGACCACCGGCCGAGACGCCAATCCCGAGCGCGGTACAGCCTTTGATCAGGACGTCGCCCACGCCGCCCATCGGGTGGGGCCCGTAAGGATAACCGTGTGGATCACCCCATGGGTAGTGGGCAGGTCCCGCCACCGGCATCTCTCGCTCCAGCATCTCGTAATACGGCTTCAGGTCCCGGTAGCTGATCGGCCAGTCGGCTCCGACACCGTCCTCCGAGTAGACGCGGAAGTCGGAGGGGTGGAAGCGCGGCGCAAACGAGGCCCAGTGCACCGAGCCGCCACCTACCCCCCGGCCGCTATTGTTGGCGCCGAGCGCGATCGGGTTCTCACCCCCGGTGATCCGCAGCTCGGTCCAGTAGAGCCGGTGTGACCCGGCCTCATCGCTCACCCAGTCACGCTCGGTGTCCCAGAAGGGACCGGCATCGAAGGCGACCACACTGAAGCCGGCTCGGGCCAGCCGTTGGGCCAGCACACCGCCCGCCGACCCGACGCCCACGATGCAGAAGTCCACCTCCTCGTCGTCCCGGTAGCGACGCATGGGATAGTCGATGGTCTGAATCGGCCCAAGCATGTGAGAGCGCGTCGAGGAACCGCCAAAAGCCCCGAGAAGCGGTGTTCTCATGGAACGCGAGCCGTCTGCCGAGTTGGGAAGGTAGCCGGGGACGATCCGCTGCGGCGGGTACCTGGCTGGTGCCTGGCGTGGAGACATCGTTGGCGGGGGAAGATCGGGCTGAAGCCCTCTGCTACGGGGAGGTGGGCGGGGGCGGGGGCGCGACGTGTAGGGGTGGAGCAGGGAAAGAGATATCGCGTCAATGTGTGCCCTCCTGACCGGCCGGAGCGCGGTGCGGGTGACGGCCACCCAGCGGCTGGTAGCGATCCGAGCGAGACGATGGCGGGGCTGCCCACTCGTACCGTCGCTCGTTCACCTCCCATGGCTCCGGCTGACCGTTCTCCAGCCGGAAGTAGCCGCGCGGATAGGCCGGCCCTCCGAAACCGATCTCATCCCAGGCGTAGGGATGCGCGTAGTAGGCGTCGACCACATCCGACGCCAGGAGGATCCAGAAGCGGTCGGCGGGCATCTGCTTCCAGATCTCCTCCCCACCACACGGCTCGTCTTCATGGATGGTCCAGAGCACGTCATCCTGCTCTGACGGTCCCAGGTCGACGAACGGCAGGTGGTGCATGGTCCGGGCAATCTGGTCGATCGCCTTTAGACCCAGATGGTAGGCATCGCCGTCGGACGGCATGTCGTCGTAGCGGTAGCCGTCGGTGCGTCCGCTGTAGAGACGTTCGTCGATGACGTTGACGATTGGAATGCGGTGGTCCGGATCGCGGTCGTCCTGGGGGAGGATACGCGCGGCGACGGCGCTGAGGAGCTCAACCTCCTCCGGCTCGAAGAACCGGATTGGCGGGACCTTGTAGAGACGCGCCTCGATGACCGCCCGAGTCGCCTCATCCCAGAATGCCTGCTGATCCATGGTCGAGAAGCCGGGGTAGTAGCCGGGCTGGGCGCGCGATGGGATGGTCTGCCCCGTGGCAGGATCGATCGGAAGGTTGGTGGAGTCAGTCATGGAGCGTCCTTCAATCCGCCCTCCGCAGCAGGCTTGCCAGAGCTCCCATGGCGCCGCTCGCCGCCAGCAGCAGCGGCACGAACAGCGGCGGGCCGTAGAGTGCGTTGTAGAGCGGCAGCTTCCTTCCCCCTGGTCGCCGCAGCGCTCCCCGCACGTGGTAGAAGAATCCGAGTCCGCCGTCCAGCAGCGCCAGCAGCGAGCTCAGCGGAAGCAGGGTATGGGCGATCCGCCGGCTCCACAGCGTGCCGGCGCCGGCGATGCACAGCAGCGGCCCGAGCACCACCGGACTCCACTGCTCGACCGGGTAGGTGAAATTGTTCTTGTAGTGCGAGTAGAGCGCCTCCAGACCACTGAGGAGGGCGGCAAAGCCGGCCGCGACTGCCAGGTTCTTCTGGAACCGTCCCTCCCGGATCCGGTGCTCGAGTACGATTCCCTCGTGGCCCACGCGCCGGGGACGGAGCCCGGACAGGCCGCCACGTGGCAGGTCCAGCGGCATCCGGGCGGTGGGATCGTCCTCGCGTCGCAGCAGCGAGGCGATCACGCCGAGGTAGCCGTTCAGCGCCAGGAGAAGCGGGGCGAAGAGCGGCGGTCCCATGATGACGTTCATTACCGGCACCCGCCATCCACCCGGCTTGCGCGCGACACCGCGCACGTGGAAGTAGAATCCGAGCACGCCATCCACCAGCAGGAGCAGCGAGGCGACCGGCAGCAGAACGCGCGCCGCCCACCGGTTCAGGGCCGCCCCCACGCCGGCCACGGCGAGCGCCGCGCTGAGAAAGACCGGCGTGTACATGACCTGCTGGCTGTAGCTGCCCCGGTAGTGCTCGAGAGTGACCTCGAGTCCCCCCAGCAGGCTGGCGAAGGCGGTGACCAGCGCCAGGCTGCGCTGGAAGCGCCCCTCACGGATATGCTGCTCGACGACGATCCCCTCGTGCGTGACCGCGCGCGGTAGCAGACCGCGCAGCGCGGAAGGAATCGGCCGCCGCTCGATGGTGTCGATCATCAGATCAGCTGGTCGATCTTGTCCCGGAAGGCGGTAAGCGCGATCCGCGCCCCGTCCGGCTGTCCCTTCACCAGCGCCTCGGCGAAGTGTTTGACCTGCTTGGCACTGACCTTTGGCGGCATCGGCGGCTCGTTCGGATCGACCACCGCCTCGAGTACCGCCGGTCCGGGCACGGCCAGGAACCGGCGCATGGTCTCCTCGATCTCGTCGGGACGCTCCACACAGAAGCCCTCCGCCCCGGCGGCGCGCGCCCAGGCGGCGAAGTCGGCGCTCTGGAGCTCGACGCCGTACTCCGGGTTACCGAGAAAGACGATCTGTTCCCATTTGATCTGGCCCAGCACGTTGTTCTTGATGATGATGACCTTGATCGGCAGCCGGTACTTCACGGCGGTGAGCACCTCACCCATGAGCATGGTGAAGCCGCCATCGCCGACGAAAGCGATCACCTGCCGGTCGGGAAAGGCTACCTGCGCGCCAACCGCATAAGGAAGGCCGGGGGCCATCGTCGCCAGATTGCCGGAGAGGCTGAACTTCTGTCCGCGCTTGAGCCGGAAGTTCCGCCCGATCCAGATGGTGTTGGTCCCGCTGTCGCCGCAGATGATGGCATCAGGCGCCACCAGCTTTTCCAGGGTGTGGGCGACGACCTCCGGCTTCATCGGCACGTCGGTCCGCGTCCCCTCGGCGTCGAGTTGGGCGTTCCAGGCTTTCATCCCTTCCTGGGCTTTCTCCAGAAAGGCACGGTCCGCCTTGCGCTGCAGCAGGGGCAGCAGTGCCCGCATGGTCGCTCCCGCGTCGCCGACCAGTCCGACCTCAATGGGGAAGCGCAGCCCCAGACGTGTCTCGTCGACATCGATCTGCACGCCGCGCGCCTGCGACGGCTTGGGGAGGTAGGCGACGTACGGGAAGGAGGTCCCAACCATGAGAACTGTGTCGCACTCCTCCAGCGCCTCCTCGCTCGGCCGGGTCCCGAGCAGACCAATCCCGCCCGTAGTGAACGGGCTGTCGTCGGGCACAACGCCCTTGCCCAGCAGCGGCTTCACGATCGGGGCGGCCAGTAGATCAGCCGCCTGCTCGAGCTCATCGCCCGCGTCCAGCGCGCCATGACCGGCGACGATCGCTACCTTGGTCCCGGCATTGAGAACGTCGGCGGCGGCGCGCAGCAGCTCCGGCGTGGGTATCGGCGCCACCTTTGGCAGCCCATTGCGCGAGCTGTAGAAGCCGGCCGGAGGCTGGTCGATCTGATTCGGCGTACGCGGCGGGCCGCCCATTGCCTTGTAGAAACCGCTCTTCGCCTCCATCGTCTGGTAGTCGATGGCGAGGTTGATATGCGCCACCGTGCGCTTCGAAAGCGCGGTGCGGCAGGCGGTGTTCACCAGATTGAACACGTCGCTCGCTCCTTGCACCGCCTGGTTGAACGCCGCCACATCCTTGTAGAGCGAGAGGAGATCCACCTCCTGCTGGTAGCTGAGACCGAGCAGATCGCTCTCCTGCTGGCCGGTGAGCGCCAGCACCGGCGCGCCGTCCAGCTTGGCGTCGTACAGCCCGTTCAGGAGATGAATAGCGCCCGGGCCGCTGGTAGCGAGGCAGACCCCGAGCCGTCCGGTGAACTTCGCGTACGAGCACGCGGCGAAAGCGGCCGCTTCCTCGTGGCGCACCTGGATGAAGCGGACCCGATCCTGGTGGGTTCGCAACGCCTCCATGATGCCGTTGATGCCATCTCCAGGAATCCCGAAGATGGTGTCCACGCCCCACTCCGCCAGCGTTTCGATGAGTACATCCGATACGGTCTTCGCCATGTTCGGTCTCCTTTGATTCAGTGATGACGGGCGCCGTGCGACGGCGGGACTGTGCGCTGTGGCTCGCCCGGACGACGGCTCTCGCCGGAAACGCCCGGCAGGTCGGCGATCTCTCGTCCGCCCACGGCGTCGAGTGCCCAGTCGAGGCCGATCCGGATCCGGTTGGACAGGCGGGGCAGTTTTGACAGGTAGATCGCTCGCCACATGAGCCAGGCAGGCATGCCCGAGAAGCGCCGGCCGTGAATACTGGCAACCGCGGCCCGCCTGCCGACCATGGCCAGCTCTCCAATCGGGTGGTAGACGAACGGCTGCGGCTGCCTTCCATTCAAGGTAGCAACGATGTTGCGTGCCACCTGTTTTCCCTCGCGCGTCGCATTCTGCGCGGTCGGGGCGTAGGTTCCCTTCCCCCGCGGCTCGGGCACCTCGGCGCAGTCTCCCAGCGCCCACACCCCGGCGTGACCCGGCACCGCGCAGCCGGCATCCACGACGATGGCGTGATGCCGGCCAAGCTTGAAACCGCTCTGGGCGACAACCGGATTGGGCTGGACGCCTCCCGCCCACACCAGCGTCCGCGCCGCCACACGCATGACCGCCCGCGCGGACGAGTGATCGTCTCCGTGCGCAGCGTCGCCGCGCTCCAGCTCGACGTTGTCCGGGCCGGCGCTGGCCACGCGGGTACCCAGCATAACCTCAACGCCCCGCCGCTCCAGTTCGCGCTGGGCGTAGGAGGCAAGCCTCTCGTCGAGCTCCGGCAACAGCCGTGGCCCCGGCTGCACGATGATGGTGCGCACGTCCTCGGCCTGCACCGCGGAGAACTGCGGCCGGAGACCGCGTACCAGATCATTGAGCGCCGCCATGGTCTCGACACCGGAGAACCCACCACCGCCGACGACGAAGGTGAGGAGCTGTCGGCGCACGGCGGGATCGGGCTCCTCGTCGGCACGCTCCAGCAGGGCGATCGCCCGATGACGAATCGCCTCCGCCTCCGTCACCGACTTGATGGTCAGGGCGTTGTCCTGGAGACCGGGGATATGGTGGAAGTTCGTGATTGACCCGAGCGCGATCACCAGCTGATCGGCCTGGAGGGTGCGCTCGGCGGGAGGGATGCTCTGCGCGCCGTCGCCGACCTCGATGCTCACCGACCTGCTGGCGGCGTCGATCCTGGTAATGCGTCCTTGCTCGAAGCGCACGCGTGGCGATAGAGAGCGTATCGCTGCGACGACACTCCCTGGATCGACATCGCCACCGACAACCTCGGTCAGCATGGGCGTGAAGAGCGAGAAGTTGTTCCGGTCAACCAGCGTGATATCGCACCGCCGCTCCCGCGGCAGCAGTCGTATCAACTCCTGCGCGACGCTCATGCCGGCGAAACCGCCGCCGAGAATGAGAATTCGTGGGTATGACGCCGTCGCCATGCTATGTCACCTGCGTGAGCTCGAGGATGCAGAATCCGCGCCGCTCGATGACGACGGGGACGCCGCGATTGAGCTCGGAGCCGGAGAGCGGGGTGTCGCCGTCGATCCACTGGCCCAGCAGGCTGTTGTAAATCCGCATCCGATACGATCCCTCGAGGTTGCCCTGGACACGTAGGGACGTGTTGGCCGTGCGCTGCGCGGTGTTCCCGGCAAATAGCAGCAGATCCGGCCCCTGCCGCAACCCGATCGCGCAGATCGCCTCGCCGGTGACGTGCACCCGGTCGGTGATGTCTTCTTCGTAGGTTGAGGTCGGGATCGAGTCACGTGGGAAGAAGAAGCTCGTGTAGAGGGCGAGCTCGGGCACCCGTGCCGTCAGCCAGGTCAGGCGACGGCCCCGGTACGGGAGGTTCTGCACCGCCAGCCATTTCCAGTCGGGAGCCAGACGGGGCGAGAGGGTGAGCGCGTCACCCGAGTGGCTCAGACCGGCCACTCCCTCGATGGCCGCCCATAGATAACGGGGCGGAAACCAGGGAGAGAGCATCATCCCCTGGTTGACGAGCGTCTCCCCATTGAGCCACTCCGAGAACTGTCCGGGCACCGTGTTGTTCCGGCGTGGGTCGGTGGAGTAGTTCCGGAACGACGTACTGAGCGCATGGGCCATGAACTGCTGGTCGTACTTGGCGGCGGCGAACGCGTACCAGAAGGAGACCGCGACCCACACACCGCCCAGCAGGCCCCAGCCGCCACTGGGGGTATACATCGGCGAATCGCGGGGAGTGGTGCGGATCCCGCCGGCCGTCCAGAAGTCCTCCTCGCTGAGCCGGCTGATGATCCTTGCCGCCGTCTGGTCGTCCGCAACTCCGAACATCACTGGAAAGACCAGGTCCGAGGTCACGTCGCTCCGCGGATTGCCGTCCAGATCGATGTGGAGGTAGTACAACCCGTTCTCCGGATTCTTCAGATGGGTGTTGATGGCGTCTTTCAGGGCCGCGACCTCGGCCGCGAGCTCGCGGCTCTCGTCGTGCTTCTCGAGCACGCGCGCCATGTGCGCCACCGTCTGCAGAGCGCCGTAGCATTCCGAGTTCACCTCGGTCGTGGCGCCGGAGAGCCGGTAGTTCGGGATGACGTTGCGCCAGCCGATGATCCCCCAATCCTGCGTCCCGGTCGCGGTACACCAGACCAGCCCCTGCGCGTTGCGCTGCGACAGGATGTAGCGCGCCGCCTTGAGCGCCGCGGGGTAGACCTCGCGCAGGAAGTCGATGTCACCGGTCGCGTTGTAGTGGTGCCAGAGCGCCATGATGATGAGCGGGGTGTTGTCGTTGATGTTGAGTCCGTAGTCCTCGGTCTTTCCGGTCCGGATGTCGTAGTACTCGACGATCATGCCGCTCTTCTCCTGGAGCCGCACATAAGCTTTCAACGCTTCGCGGGCAAACTCCGGATTGAGATAGTCCGCGCCGAAGCCGAACCAGGCGGTATCCCGGCCGACGCTGTTGTTGGAACGCGTGGGGTCGTTCACGAAGCACCACCCGGTGGGCGCCTTCGATTCGACCCGCAGCATGTTGGCCTTGGCCCAGAGGACGCCGCGGTTCACGCTGGTATCCGGCGTGAGCACGACCGACCGTCCCAGCAGATCGTGGTAATGCGCCTTGGTCCGGCGCAGCGCTTCATCGGCGTCCGGGCAGCCACAGTAATTCCGCACTGCCCCTTTACGCCCGTCGCCGAAGCTCAGCAGGTAGGTGAGGCGCGCCCGCTCGCCCGGCGCGATGCGATTCCGGTGCTCCAGGACTCCGAGCGGATCTTCGGGCGCGACCGTCCTCCCGGAGAGCGGACCCGGCTGCCGGTCGAGCACTGACTTGCCGTAGTCGAGGGTGGTCTCAAAGGCGCACGGCTTCTCCGAGCACCCGAAGACGCGCGCCAGACTGGGCCGTGACCTGTTCCAGGCAATCAGTGCCCCCAGCCGCCGGTCGTAGGCTGCCACCACGTCGTGGTCGGTGAACCCACGGAGCACCACATAGGCGTAGGTGATGACCTCTACCGGAGCCTCGCCCTCGTTTCGGAGCTCAAGCACCTGGTAGACGCCGGGCGGATCGACCGAACCGTCCTCGTGGACCGGGCCGCTCAGCACAAAGATGTCCTCGTGCACGTCAATGTGGTTGGAGAGCGCGTAGACATGCTCCTGGTGCTCGGGATGGATGATGAATGTACCCGGATTCTCCTGCGCCAGGTACATGCCGGTCACCGCGTCATAGTGCCGCAGGATCACCGTCCCGAAGAGCGTCTCGCCGCTATCGATGCTGTAGACCTTCTCGATCGCCCCATTGGCCTTGACGATCGCCACGGCTTTCGGGCCGCCCAGCGTGCTCCCCACCGCCAGATCGGTGTCGGCCACCTCATAGATCGCCACCCGGCCGCTGTGGCCGACGCCCTTGGCAATGTCCATATATTCTTCGCGCCTCGCCTCGTACTGTGAAGAACGCGCCCAGCAGCCGGCTCGAATGGCACGCGAGCCATCTCGCTCTCCCAATCCTGCCTCAGCAAGAATAGTGCCAATGCAATGATATCGTGTGGCGATATAATACGCCGAAGAACGGTTCGTCCCGGGACAGGGCTGCCGCTTCCTGGCTTCGAGGCAAAGCGATGGGGCCAACTCGACAGCAGACGTCGAAGTACCAGCCGCACTCCCGGCGAGGAAGCGAACCCGGCGCGTCCTCTTCGAGCAGCTACGCTGGCAGTGTGAAACGTGTCCTGCTCACCGGGATGTCGGGAACGGGCAAGTCCACGCTGATTCGCGAGCTGACGGTCCGTGGATACAGGGCGATCGATGCCGATTCGGACGAGTGGTCCGAGTGGGTCACCGTCGATAGTGACGCCGATCCGTTCGATCCGATCCCCGGACCGGGCTCCGTATGGCGGAACCGCGATTGGCTCTGGAGCGAAGACCGCATGCGGCGCCTTCTAGCAATCGACGATATCGACTTACTGTTCGTCGCCGGCACCGCCTCAAACCAAGGGAAGTTCCACCAACTCTTCGACCACATCGTGTTGCTAACCGCGCCAGCGAGTGTACTCGTCGAACGGCTGGCTACCCGGACCAGCAATTCCTACGGCAAGCATCCCGAGGAGCTGGCCCGGGTTCTCCAGCACCTGCAGACGGTCGAACCGCTCTTACGGCGAGCCGCGACGCTGGAGATCGATACCACCGCCTCGGTCGGTGAGACGCTGGAGATGATTCTGAAGGCAGTCGGACCGCAGGAGGGACGGTCCGGCTAACGGCACCCGCTTATCGTCTCGCCTGCTGCACGCGATCGGGTGGCAGAACGGCATGAGCTCCAACCGTTCCACCGTTCACCACCTGCGTCACCCGCAGGTCGACCGCAAGGCTGCACAGTGCCATGGCCTCCGCTGACAGTAGATCGAAGGCCGACCCCACATGTCGGAGCATGGCGCGCAGGGCGATCACCGCGGCATCATCCAGCGACCGGCCGAATCCCAGCGTGACGTAGCCGGCGGGAGTTACCGCCTCCGGACCGTCGAGAGGAAGCTGCTCGCGCAGGCTGAACCGCAGCTCGACCCGCTCCATGCCGCACTCCAAAGCGGTCTGCCCCACCTCGCCGTCGCCCTGCGCGGCATGGCCGTCGCCCACCGAGAAGATGGCGCCCTCCACCTCGACCGGCAGCAGCACCGTCGAGCCGGCCACCAGCTCTCGGCAGTCCATGTTGCCGCCGACGCGGCGGGGCGGCGTCGTCGAATGCCGGCCCGGCTCGGCGGGCGCATTTCCCATCACACCCATGAACGGCCGCAAGGCAAGACGCAGGCCGGTATGGCGCTCGGTCGCCCAGCCGTCCGACCCGATGTCCCAACCGAGGCCCGCTTCCTCGGTGAGATCCAGGTTGTAGCGCGGGTTATAGGGCCGGGGCCCGGCCCAGGTCCATCCCCACCGGGTGGGCCGAAGGTCCACGATCTCGATTGCCAGCGCGTCGCCCGGTCTGGCTCCCCGAACGGCAATGGGACCGCTCAACGCATGCCCCTGTTCGTGCTCAGGGTCTGCCTCGATCTCGCGCGGGATCCCACCGAACTTCTCGCCCGGTCCGCCCCAGCCGGCGTCCAGCGTCCGGTAGACGACCGAGTCGCCGGGATCAATCGTCAGCACCGGCGGAATATCGCGGTCGAAGCAGTCCCGCAGGTTGGGCCGGCTGAGCTCGAGGTGGTGCGTGACCATCACTGCGAGCGTACAGGATGCCCGGCCGGGAGCAGGAAGACGGTGGCGCCGGACTTCGCGGCTGGCGGCTGCGAATCGGCGGCGTCCCAACCTCCGCTAGCGTGAGTCAGGTGAGGGTGGGGTGAGCACGATGCGCAGCGGGCCGATCCTTCCTTCCGATTTCTCGGCACCGAGGATCGCCAGGTGTGCCGCGGTGGAGGACCGGAATCGTAAACCGGCTGCGTTAGCTCTTGACAACTTCGGTCGCCTCCGTACAGAATTGTCACGAGGGAAGTGCGAGGGGAGAGCGCATGCCCAGGCAGCCGGCACCCCATGGAGAAGAAGCTTTCGTCAGCTCAGCGGCCGGACTGACGATCCGGCTCCTCGGGGGCTTCGAGGTTCGCGTGGGGCAGCAGCTCGTGCCGGAGTCAGCGTGGCGGCTGAACAAAGCACGTAGCCTGCTCAAGCTGCTGGCGCTGGCGCCCGCACACCGGCTGCCTCGCGACAGCGTCATCGACCAGCTCTGGCCGGATCTGGACCCGGGTCCGGCAAGCAACAATCTGCACCAGACGTTGCATGGCCTGCGCCGTGCCCTGTCCACTCCCGATGGGTCCCCTCGAGTACGGCTGCAACACGGTATCATCGAGCTCGCTTTGCCTGGGCCGCTGCTGGTCGACGTCGCGGAGTTCGAGGCCGCCGCGGCCCGGGCCCGACACTCCGACGAGCCTGCCGCGTACCACGCCGCGATCGACCTCTATGCCGGCGATCTGCTGCCCGACGATCTCTACGAAGACTGGGCCGCCGGCCGCCGCGAGGCGCTGCGCCAGACATACCTGGGGCTGCTGCTCGGCCTGGCGCGTCGCCACGAGGCACGTGGTGAGCTCCGGCAGGCGATGGAGGCACTGCGGCGCGCGGTGGAATGCGAGCCGTCCCTGGAAGAGGCACACGCCCAGCTCATGCGTCTCTATGCCGCCACCGGTCAGCGGGGACGGGCGCTCCGCCAGTACGAACAGCTCCGGGAGGTGCTGACCACCGAGCTGAACGTCGAGCCGGATGACAGTAGCCGGCAGCTGCACGGGCGGATTCTCACCGGCGGCAGTGCGGACCCGCCGGACCCGGCGGCGCCAGGACGCCATGCACCGATCCACAATCTCCCCATCGCCCTGACGAGCTTCGTGGGGCGAGAGAGCGAGATCGCGCGGGTGGCGGAAACCCTGCAGACCGCACGGCTCGTGACGCTGGCCGGCATCGGCGGCGCCGGCAAGACGCGGTTGGCGCTCCGCGCCGGTTGGGACCGCTTGAGTCACTATCGTGACGGTGTGTGGCGGGTGGGCCTCGCCGCGTTGTCCCGGGGAGAGCTGGTGCCCGAAACCATCCGCACCGCGCTCCAGCTCGCCGAGCAGCCGGGGCGAAGCTCGCTCGACACGCTACGCGAGCACCTGCGCAGCCGCCACCTCCTGCTCATTCTCGACAACTGCGAGCATCTCACCGCGGCGTGCGCCGAGCTCGCTATCTCGCTCCTGCACTCCTGTGCCGAGCTGCAGATCCTGGCCACAAGCCGGGCGCGCCTCGGCGTGCCCGGTGAGGTGACGATCCTCGTCTCGCCGCTCTCGACACCGCCCGCATCCGAGAAGGTGCTCGACGATCTGGCCCGCTACGAATCGGTCCGGCTCTTCGTCGAGCGGGCTCGTTCCCGGCGGCCGGACTTCGTGCTGGCGGCAGAGAATGCCGTTCCCGTGGCGCAAATCTGCCGCACGGTGGACGGTATTCCGCTCGCAGTGGAGCTCGCCGCGGCACGAGCGGGCGTGCTGCCCGTCCACCAGATTGCCGATCGACTGGTCGGTGCAATCGACCTCCTCGTGACGGACGACCGGGTTGAAGCACGCCACCAGACGTTGCGCGCCGCCCTCGACTGGAGCTACCAGCTGCTCAATCCTGACGAACGGTGCCTCTTGCGCCACCTCGCCGTTTTCGAGGGTGGCTGGTCGCTCGAGGCCGCCGAGAACGTGTGTGACGGCGAAAACGACCAGCGAGTCCTCGACCTGCTGAGCGGACTGGTGGACAAGTCGCTGGTGGTTGTCGCGGGGACGGTCGGTGATATCGTGCGCTACCGCTTCCTGGAGCCGGTGAGACAGTATGCGGTGCAACGGCTCGCGGCGACCGGCGAGACGGCTCACCTCCAAAGGCGACATGCCGCCTGGTTTGCGACCCTGACCGAGCAGGCGGCGCCGCACTTGCAGCAGCCGGAGATGCGCGGCTGGCTCGATCGGTTGGAAGCCGACCACGACAACCTGCGAGCCGCCATGCAATGGTCGCTCACCGAAGCCGAGCCGGGGGTGGGCCTGCGCATAGCCGGCGCCGGCTGGCGGTTCTGGTTCGCCCGCGGCCATCTGACCGAAGTGCGCGCCTACCTGGACCGTTGCCTGCACCTGGCCAGAGCAGGACGTGGCGTGGCAGCACCGGTGCTTGCCCTGGCCCGGAACGCCGCCGGAGCCTGCGCCTACTTTCAGAGCGACCTGGAGGAAGCAACGAAACACTACGAATCGGCGCTGGCGCTCTACCGGGAGCTGAACGATGAAGCGGGGATGGCGCGGGTTCTCTCCAATCTGGGGCTGATCAGGAAAGACCGCCGCGAGAGCGAACGCGCCACCGAGCTACTGGAGGAAGCGCTGGAGCTGCAAACCCGACACGACAACCGGGCTGGAATGGCAAGCACCCTGGGAAATCTGGGAATCCTCGCCCAGGAGACCGGCGACTATGAGCGGGCGCGCGCGCTCCACGAGCGCGCCCTGGCGCTCGCCCGCGAGACCGGATTGCAGCAGGTCGTCCTTACCTCCATCAATAATCTCGGCGCTATCGCCGTGGAACAGGAGCAACTTCCACGGGCGCGAGAGATCCTCCTGGAAGGGCTCGATCTGGCGGCAACGCTGGGCGTGCAGCGAAGCTGGATGGCGGCGGCCACGAACCTCGCGAACATAGCACGCAAGCAGGGGAACTTCGACGAGGCTCTGGGTCGCTATCGAAGCAGCCTCAAGGCTGCGCGGAAGTTGGATTCGCAGCTGTCGATCGCCCTCAACCTCGAGGGGATTGCGGCGGCCTTTGCCGCCCGTCACCTCCTGCAAGGCGCGGTGTACCTGTTTGCCGCAGCCGACCGGCTGCGGCGTGCTAGCGGCATCCCTCCCATCCCGATCGAGCAGAGCGAATACGATGCATTGCTGGGTCTAGCCCACACGCGGCTAGGCGACGAGTTCGTTTCCGCCTGGAACGCCGGCCAGCGGGTGGCGATTGATGAAGTCATCGCGTTCGCTTCGGATGAGCCGGCGGCCGGCAGCCTGGCGCCCCGATCGGACTGAGCGATCTTGCTAAGAATCGGTTAAGTGCGCCCTCGTACGCTGCTGGTGAGCTACCGGCCATGGAGCCGGAAGCCTGTGCCGGTTCGGCCAGCAGGCCACCACGAACTGCGGAAGGACCATGCTGACATTCCAGGGCGCCTACCTGATTCGCTGCTGGCGGCGTGACCGAACGATCTGCCGGATCGAGATCACGCACGTCGCGACGGGAGAACGCGTCCTGGTCCAATCCACGGCAGCGGCAGTGACCTGGATCGGCGAACACCAACCGTCAGAGGCCGCGGCGAGCGAAAGGAGGTAGGCGTTATGCCTCCAAGACGGCGCCATGACGCGATCACCTGGGGTACCAACAGAAGCCACCGGTCAGGAAGACGCGGCAGTATGACGTCGGGGACCCTGACTGCTGCCAACAGCCGGCCAGGAAAGGAAGACGGCGATGTACCCGGATACGGACACCTCCAGATGACTGCGTTCATGAAAGGAGATACTCGATGACATCGCTTCAGTCACTACGGAACACGCTCACGTCTCGGGGGGAAGGCCGGAGGCGGGGAGTAACCGCGGCCCTGGCAGCGGCACTGCTGATGGCGACACCCATCCAGGCGCACGCGGCACAGCCCTCGTCGCAGCAGTACTGTGCCAGCTCAGGGGCTGCCCAGTACGACACCTGTTATGGCTCGTATGCGCTCTATGCTGAACAGAACGGAGGCAACGACAACTCAGCGTTCGGGGCCTTCGCGCTGAACAACAACACCACCGGCACATACAACACAGCGGTGGGAGTGTACGCACTCGTTGCCAACTCAACCGGACGTTACAACACTGCAACCGGAGCCGGGGCACTCGAGAGCAGTACCGGCAACAACAATACGGCCGACGGCGCCAGTTCGCTGCTGAACAACACGAGCGGTGGCGGAAATTCGGCGGCCGGCTACCTTGCGCTGGGCAGCAACACCAGCGGCAGCTACAACTCGGCAGTCGGCAACTTTTCCCTGTTCTACAACACCACGGGGGGCAATAACTCGGCAGTCGGCAATTTCGCCCTCTACAACAACACCACTGCCAACAACAACACGGCGATCGGCAACTCGGCGCTTTACGGCAATTCCATCGGCACCGACAACACGGCAACCGGCAACACCGCCTTGCAAGCCAACTCCACGGGCAACTACAACACCGCCGGCGGCGACCACGCGCTCTACTCCAACACCACGGGGTCTTCCAACACCGCGACCGGCAGTGGAGCCCTCCTCTCCAACACCACGGGCGCGAACAATACCGCGAGTGGCTTTCAGGCGCTCTACGGCAATCAATGCGGCACCTGCAACGGGAGCAGCAACACAGCGTCGGGCTACCAGGCGCTCTACTCCCTCGACACCGGCAACGACGACACCGCCTACGGGGCGAGCGCGCTGGGAAGTAACACGGCGGGCAGCTACAACACCGCGACCGGTGACCACGCACTGTTCTCGAACACGACCGGCAACGACAACACGGCAGCGGGGAGCGGAGCCCTTCTCGCCAACACCACGGGGTATAACAATGCCGCCTCCGGCTTCCAGGCGCTCTACAGCACCACGACGGGATTCGACAATACCGCCGATGGCTTCAGCGCCCTGTATGGCAACACCACGGGGCACGAGAACGTCGCCGATGGGACCAACGCTCTTCTGCACAGCAGCACGGGCTACTACGATACCGCGGTTGGCACCAACTCCCTGATTAACAACACCACGGGCTACCAGAACACCGCCGTCGGGGATACGGCCCTCTACTCCAACACCACCGGCAACAACAACACCGTGCTGGGCTTCGAGGCGGGCGCCAATGGCTCGAATGCCAACACCACCGGTTCAAACAACACCTTCATCGGCTACTACTCAGGTGCGGCCACTTCCACGCAGCTGACCAATGCCACCGCGATTGGCGCCAATGCCGCGGTGGGCGAGAGCAACGCCCTGGTGCTGGGCGGCACCGGCAGCAATGCGGTGAACGTGGGCATCGGCACGCAGACCCCGGCCAGTCTCTTCCAGGTTGGTCAAGCCGGAACCACCTACGGCGCCTACCTCCAGTTCCCGCTGGTGACGAATACCTCAGCGCCGCCGGCGAGCGACTGCAACTCGACGAGCTACGTCGGCCGGCTCGTCCTCCAGCTGGGCGCCAGGAACAAGGTGACCTTCTGGGCGTGCACGTCGAACGGGACGTGGCTGGCGGTGCGCTAGCCAGACGCGTCAAGTGCAAGCGGGAGGTGCGAGCGCCGTTACGCTCGCACCTCCCGCCCGGCGACCTGTGTACCATCACGGGAGGCGGTCCAGATCAAACCAGCCGCTTCGGAGCGCTGTGCCGACCGGAGGACCAGCCGCAGGGAATCTCTCGGTACAATGTTCCGCATTCGCGGAGCATCCTCCCGAGTTCCGGAGCCCCTTTGACTGCCAACGATCAGCTGTTCATCGCGCCGTCCCGCGCATCTAATCGCCCGCAGAGTCAGGTGGGGCGGATCCTCGATCCCCTCAACCCGGCGCAGCTCGACGCCGTCACGCACGGCGACGGTCCGATGCTGGTGCTGGCCGGAGCGGGAAGTGGCAAGACCCGCGTCCTGACGCACCGCATCGCCTACCTCATCGACGTCAAAGGTGTGGACCCGCACAACATCATGGCGGTGACCTTCACCAACAAGGCGGCGGGGGAAATGAAGGAACGGGTGATCGCCCTCGCCGGCCGGCCCGGCGAGTGGGTAACGATCGGAACCTTCCACGCCTTCTGCGTGCGCCTGCTGCGGCGCGAGTCGGACTACTTCCATCGCCCGAACTTCACGATCTACGACACCGCCGATCAGCTGGCCCTGGTCAAGCAGGCGATGGACATTGCCGAGGTACCGGAGAGCCGCGCCCGCCCTCAGGCGGTCCTGGGCGCCATCTCCGACGCCAAAAACGAGCTGATCGGCCCGAGCCAGTACCAGCCCAACTCCTACTTCGAGGAGCTCGTGCGGCGCGTCTATCCGGTCTACCAGGATCTGCTCCGCCAGAACTCGGCCTTCGACTTCGACGACCTCATCATGGAGACGGTCACCTACCTGCGAGAACATTCCGACCGTCTCGACCACTACGCCACCCGCTACCAGTACATCCTGGTCGACGAGTACCAGGACACGAACCATACCCAGTACGTGCTCGTCAACATGCTGGCCTCAAAACACCGCAACCTGTTCGTGGTCGGCGATGACGACCAGTCGGTGTACTCCTGGCGGGGCGCCGACATCCGCAACATCCTGGAGTTCGAGCGCGATTATCCGGATGTGCGTGAGATCAAGCTCGAGCAAAACTACCGCTCCACCCAGAACATCCTCGACGCCGCCAACGGAGTAATCGCTCAAAACTACGGCCGCAAGCCGAAACGCCTCTGGACCGAGAAGGACACCGGTCCCTCCATCCGGCTCTTCCACGCCTACGACGAGGAGCAGGAGGCAAGGTTCGTCGCCGACGAGATCGACCGGCTGGTGCAGGCGGGTGAGGTAGCGGCCAGCGACTGCGCGGTGATGTACCGGATGAACGCGCAGTCCCGCGCCCTGGAAGAGGCGTTCATCAGGGCGAACATTCCTTATATCCTGGTCGGCGCGACGCGCTTCTACGAGCGGCGCGAGATCAAAGATGTGGTGGCGTTCCTGCGTCTCATCGTCAATCCGAACGACGGCGTCACCCTGCGCCGCGTCATCAACGTGCCGCCGCGCAAGATCGGCGCCACCACGGTGCAGGCGCTCCGCCGCTGGGCGGAGGTGAATGGGGTCCCGTTGATGGCCGCCGTCGAGCGGGCCGCCGACGTGCCGGGGCTAACGCCGGCAGCGAGGAACGCCCTGGCCCAATTCGCCGCGATGATCGCCGAGCTGCGGGGCGAGGCGCAGCAGCTGAACGTCCTCGACCTGCTCGACCTGGTCCTCCGCCGCGCCGGATACGAGTCGTTCGTTCGTGACGGCAGCGACGAGGGTGAGGAGCGCTGGAGCAACATCCTCGAGCTGCGCACCGTCGCCCAGGACTACGCAGCCGAGCCGCCGCTGGAGGGACTCCGCTCCTTCCTGGAGAACGTCTCGCTGCTCGGCGAGACCGATGTGCTGACGGAGGCCCGCCCGCATGTGCCGCTGATGACACTCCATGCCG
The DNA here is from genome assembly GCA_035295425.1 of Chloroflexota bacterium. GTDB lineage: Bacteria > Chloroflexota > UBA5177 > UBA5177 > UBA5177 > DATGJB01. Next base: position 50,599 of record DATGJB010000149.1, read on the forward strand.
CCAAGGGACTGGAGTTCAGCACCGTCTTCCTGGTCGGCATGGAGGAGAATCTCTTTCCACACAGTAGAAGCCTGGAGAGTATCGAGCAGATGGAGGAGGAGCGGCGGCTCTGCTACGTCGGCATTACCCGCGCCAAGGAGCGGCTCTACCTCATCCACGCCGCGCGGCGTATGTTCCACGGCAACACCCTGGTCAACCCGCCGTCGCGCTTCCTGGCCGACATTCCGGAGCGCCTCTGGGATGAGAGCGGCGTGAACCCGCGGAGCTACCTGCGCCGCGAATTCACACCCGTGTCATCCGGCATCAATCTTCTCGACGAACCGGTGCCGGCGGCTCGCGGGCCGGTGACGCAACGCTTCGGCGTCGGCGAGCGCGTGCGCCACAAGCACTTCGGTACCGGCGTCATCCTCTCCAGCACGCTGACCGCCGACGACGAGGAGGTCGAGGTCGAGTTCGCCTCGCCGAAGGGGCCGGTGCGGAAGAAGCTGTTGGTGAGCTACGCTGCTCTGGAGGCCCTGTAGCCCATGGAGGAACGCGCTCGCCGTCCGATCGTGGGCGGCAACTGGAAGATGAACACCAACCTGCCCGGCGCCGTCGATCTGGCGCAGGCTCTGGTACGCCACCTGGGCGAGACAACCGCCGTCGACGTGGTGCTCTGCCCGCCTTTCCCGAATCTGGAGGCAGTGCGTCGGGCGATCGACGCCAGCGCCCTCCAGCTGGGGGCGCAGGATGTCTTCTGGGAGGACAGAGGCGCATTCACGGGCGAGGTCTCGGCGCCAATGCTACGCGCGGTCGGCTGCGACTGGGTGATCGTCGGGCACTCCGAGAGGCGGCGCATCCTCGGCGAGTCAAGCGAGGTGGTCAATCGCAAGCTCAGGGCAGTGCTGCGCAATGGCCTGCAGGCAATCCTCGCGGTGGGCGAGACACGGGACGAGCGGCAGGCCGGCCGGACCGAGCAGGTGCTGGAGGAGCAGCTGCGCGAGTCGCTCGACGGCGTGACCGCTGATGAGATGGCCCGCGTCGTCCTCGCCTACGAGCCGGTCTGGGCGATCGGCACCGGCGATACCGCAACACCTCAGCAGGCCGGCGAGGCGCACGCCTTCGTTCGGTCCGTGCTCAGCGCGCTGGTCGGCGACGCTGTGGCAGCCACAACTCGCATCCAGTACGGCGGCAGCGTGACGGCCGCGAACGCGGCGGAGCTGATGGCGCAGTCCGGCATCGACGGCGCGCTGGTCGGCGGCGCCAGCCTCAAGCCGGACGACTTCGCGGCGATCGTACAGGCAGCGGCCACGTAGCCGCGCGACAGCAGTGCGCCCCGGTCCCGCGCGCCCTTCACTCGTCGGGGTAACGCTCCTCGCCTGGTGCCTCACGGCGTGCGGCTCACCCACGGCGACACGTCCCACGCCGGCTCCGCCACTCGCCATCACGCCGGTGCTCGGGCCCTCGGCCACCGCTCGCCTGCCCGGACGTCTCTCCTTCCGGCATCCGGTCGGCTGGAAGCTCTCCCGCTATCGATTGACTTCCGGCTTCTCGACCGTGCTGGCCTATCTCAGCACCGCGCGGCTGCACCCGCCGTGCGTCGGTACGGCGACCAGCGAAACCTGCGGGCTTCCGCTGAAGACGCTGCCGGCCGGCGGCGTCCTCATTCTCTGGTCGGCGAGCGGCTCCCTGTCTCCGAATGCGCCACCGGTTCCGGGGCCCGGCACCCCGACCACCGTTGGCGGCCGGGCCGCCCGCGTGCAGGTGGCTTCCCCACCACGGGCCCCCTGCGGCAGCCTGCATGCCGACGCTTCTATCGAGGTCACCATCGCCGGCTCGCACCGGCAAGACTGGTACGAGGTTGATGCCTGCATCCGCAGTCCTCACATCCGGCAGAGTGAAGCGCAGGTGCTTGGCATGCTGCGCACCGTGACATTCGCGCCCTGAGCGTGGACTGCCCCAGGGACCGAGCCCGGCTCCGGCGCCGCCTGGCACTTTCCCACTGCCCTGACCGCCATCGCCAATCTCTGGCGGGAGTGCCCCAGGACCGAGCCGCCAGCACTGGGATTCTCCACCGCTACCAGGCATACGGCGTCCCGGCCCGCGCGCCGGAAGGACCGCAGAATCTGGTGTATCAGGTGACCTCACGGTCATTCGGGGTCAGGCAGTGAGCCAGGTCGCCTGCGGTCCGACCGCTCCGGTAGGCACGGGTCCACCGGTATCACGAGCGCGCTGCAGCGATCATCTCCATCAGTTCTTCAGTGGTGGACACGTTCAGCCCGTGAGCACGTCCGAATCGGACGATCGGCCCGCCGATCGCATCGAGCTCCGGCTCGCGGCCGGCCGCGATGTCCTTCTGCATGGAGCTCCTCATCTCGTCGGGTGCGGCCAGCAGCAGGTGCAAAATGGCAGTTCGATCCAGTCGGGCGCCGACCACTTCGGCGACGGCGCAGGCTTCGTCCAGGCACGCCTCGAGTCGTACCCGCCATTCCGGGGCCGCCCGCACCCCACCAAGCGGCTCGCCTTGCGCGCTGGTCGTGAGCGCCAGCGGCGCCAGGAACACCAGCTTGCCCCAGAGCAGTGATGTCTCGTCTTCCACCACCTCGCAGTCCAGGCCGGCCGATCGCAGCTCGCCGGCCAGTTCGTCGACGCGCGGCACCGCCGGTCCCGTGGCGGCGAGCCGCACTGCGGCGAAGGGCGAGACCTGGCGAATCCGGCCGGGTGCGACACGCTCCGACTCCACGCGGATTGTGCCCCCTACCACATGCTCGGGGTCGTAGCGCGACCTGAGCAACGTCATGTGATCCACGCCATTCATCAGCGGCACGACGAGTGCATCGCCGATTCGATTGGCTGGAGTCGCAGAGATCGCAGCGTGCAGCTGGGTTGCCTTGACCGTGATCCAGAGCGCGTCCACCGGCTGGTTGAGCTCGGTGGCGAGCGTCACAGGCGCTTCAAAATCGCCAAGCACCCGACTGCTGACACGGATCTTCGCGGGATACGCCGCCAGCGTTTCGGCGCGCAGGATCAGCGTGACGGGCCGGCCATCGCGTGCCAGCGCTCCCGCGAGGAAGCCACCCACACCACCGGCTCCGAGGACTGCATGGATCATGCTCCGATTCCCTTCACGCCGGCATCGGGAGCTCGTGCGGCTCGACCCATGCGGTTCGGGCCGCCGGGCTCAGCATCTTCTCCCGCTGCCGGTGTGGAAACGGCAGCTCTTTGTCGAGCAGCCGGGGAAACGCCACGAGGAAGCGCTCGAAGTCGTCGATATCGGATCGTACGCTCACCATACACGCCACCACCCGCAGCAGGGCACCGGGGCATTCTCTCATGATGTTTCCCCACCGCCGCCGCGCACCGCGTTCGCCACGCCAAGAGCGCCGGCGACTATCCCAGCTTCGACGCTCTCTCCATCCTGCCGCAGATTGGGGCGACGCCGCAGCCGGCGGAGTGTTCCCCCGGCTCGTATCTCTCATTGAGCCTGTACCGAGCGGGGAACGCGCGGCCCAATGGGTGGAGGCGGTGACGATGGACACAATCGACCCGGTACCGCACGACCGGCGGGAGCGGCTCCGCGCCCTGCGGCGCGCGCTGCGGTCACTGCCTGCCATCCTGTGGGACATGGACCGGCGCCACACCGCGCTCCTGCTCGCCGTCCAGGCGTTCCAGGCGCTGGCTCCGCTCGCGCAGCTGTGGGTGGCCAAGCTCATCGTCGACCGCCTGGTGGCGGCGCTTCACCAGCCGCATCCGCTGGACCAGGCACGCTCCATTCTCCTCCTGGTGGCGATCGAGCTGGCGATCGCGCTCGCCGGCGTCGTCGCTCGCGAAGTCGTGGCATTCCAGCGGCAGGTTCTCGCCGAGCGGTTGATCGGCCACGTCACCACGCGCATCATCGCCCACACCCAGACGCTCGATCTCGAGACCCTGGAGCGTCCCGCCTTCTACGATCACCTGCGGCGCATCGAGGAGGGCGCCTTCTACCGGCCCGCTGCCCTGCTGTTTCAGCTACTCGCAGTCCTGCAGGGTGCGGTTACCCTGGTGGTCACCGCCGTGCTGCTGGCTCGTCTGCAACCGCTTATCCTGCCGCTCCTGCTCCTCGCCGGCCTCCCCTATGCGATGGTGCAGTCGGGCGCCGCCGTGGCGCTCTTCACCCTGTCGACCGGCCAGACCTCGGAGACGCGCCGCGCCCGGTACTTCTCCCATCTGCTTACAACCGACAGTGGGGCCAGGGAGATTCGGGTGTTCGGCCTGGGCGATTACCTGCTCGGCCGGTACCGGGCGATACTTCAGATGCACGAGCGCCGCACCGCCCGCCTGGCCCGGCAGCGGGCGCTGCGCAGCATTGTGTCGGCAGTCCTGCCGGCGACTGCATACGCCGGAATCCTTGCCCTGCTGGCGCTCCAGGTCCTGCGCCGTGCCGTTACGGTGGGCGATGTGACCCTCTATCTGGGCCTGGTCCTGCGCAGCCAGGACGTTCTGCAGCAGATGATGATCGGCCTCTCCAGCATTGTCGAGAACAGCCTGTTTCTCGCGGACTACACGGCGTTTCTCGCACTCCAACCAGGAATGCGCGAGCCGGCGCAGGGGTGGGCGCCTCCTTCTCCGATCGAGCGAGGGCTCCGCTTCGAGAACGTCAGCTACCGCTATCGGGGCGCGGCGCGGGATGCCCTGAGCGGCGTGACGCTTGAGATCAAGCCGGGTGAGACCGTGGCGATCGTCGGCGAGAACGGCGCCGGCAAGACGACCCTGGTGAAGATGCTGACCCGGCTCTACGAACCCGACGGCGGGAGAATCACGGTTGACGGCTACGATCTCCGCGACCTCGACGCCGGGGCCTGGAGACGGCAGATTGCCGTCATCTTCCAGGACTTCATCCACTACTACCTGACCGCGGCGGAGAACATCGGCTTCGGACAGATCGAGGCGCTCGACGACCAGGGCCGCATCCGTGCCGCGGCGCGTCAGGGAGGGGCGGAAGAGGTGATCGAGCGGCTCCCCGGCGGGTATGGGTCCATGCTCGGCCGGTGGTTCGATCAGGGGGTACAGCTTTCCGGTGGCGAGTGGCAGCGCATCGCCCTGGCGCGCGCCTTCATGCGGGATGCGCCGATTCTGGTGCTGGACGAGCCGACGGCGTCACTCGACGCCCGCGCCGAGTCGCAGATCTTCTGTGACTTTCGGGAGCACAGCAGAGGCCGAACCGTCCTGCTCATCTCCCACCGCTTCTCCACGGTGCGCGTCGCGGACCGCATCTACGTGCTGGAGGACGGGGGGATTGTCGAGTCCGGCCACCACGACGACCTGATGCGGGCCGGCGGCAGGTACGCCGAGCTCTTCCAGCTGCAGGCCGCCGGCTATCGCTGACGGGACGGCCGCCGACCCTACCCGCCGGCTCCCGGCCCGCGCACGATCCGGCCCGGCGTCGCGCCGGTATGCACGCCGCCGGCCAGCACCCGGCGGCCGTTGACCCAGACGTCGCGAATGCCCACCGAGAGGCGGTGCGAGTCCTCGAACGTTGCGCGATCGCCGACGGTCGCTGGATCGAAGATCACCACGTCGGCGTGACAGCCGGCACGGAGCGTCCCGCGGTCGCGCAGGCCGAGCCGATTCGCTACCGCCGAGGTCATCTTCCGGATTGCGTCCTCCAGCGTGAGAATCCGCTCCTCACGCACGTACCGTCCTAGCACGCGCGGATAGGTGCCGTAGGCACGCGGGTGAGTCGGGCCTCTAGGCTCGGCCCAGGCGGGGTCGACGCCGCCGGCGTCGGTCGAGATCTTGATCCAGGGCAGCTGCAGCTGCTGCCGCAGGTTGGCCTCGTCGATACCGAAGTAGATGGTGAAGATGCGCTGGCCCTCGCCGGCCAGTAGATCGATCGCCGCGTCGATCCAGTCCTGCCCCCGCTGCTCGGCGATCTCGGCCAGGCGCCGGCCGGCATACTGGCGATTCTCCGGCAGCTCGAAGCCGACCGGCATGATCTCCTCCGGCCCGGTACCGTTGCCCATCGCCTCCCAACCGCCGGAGGGATGGAGCACCTCCTCCCGGATGCGCGCCCGCATCGCTGGGTCGCGCAGATTTTCGTAGAACCTACCGCCCGCGGCGGCCCAGGGCGGAAAAATCGATGATAGCCCGGTGCCTGAGCCGACGTAGGGATACATATCGGCAGTCACGTCGATACCCGATTGGCGGGCACGGTCGATGCGCTCGATCACCGCCGGCATCTTGTGCCAGTTGGCCTTCCCGGATGCTTTGAGGTGGTAGATCTCGATCGGCAGCCCGGCGCGTCGCCCGATCTCGATCGCCTCTGCCACCCCCTCCAGCAGCGCGTCGGCCTCGGAGCGCAGGTGGGTGATGTAGATGCCGCCATAACGCGCCACGATTCGGCACATCTCGACGATCTCATCGGTGGAGGCATAGGCGTCGGGCGGGTAGATCAAGGCGTAGGAAACGCCGAAGGCGCCATCCTCCATCGCCGCCTCCATCACGCCGCGCATCGTGTCCAGCTCGGCCGGCGACGACGGTCCCATGTCCATGCCGCGCCCATACTCGCGCAGCGTTCCGCCTCCCAGGAACGAGCCGATATTCGGCGCGACGCCGCGCTCCACCATCGCCTCCAGCCATTGGCCGAAGCGAGTCCAGCCCCGTGCCCGTTCGCTCCACTCCGACAGGTCGATCTCTGCGCGCGATGCATCCAGGATCGTGCCCCGCCGGCCTCCGGCCGGTGCCGGTGTCCAGGCCTCACCCATGACCTCCGTGGTGACGCCCTGCGTGATCTTGGACAGACAGCGGGAGTCGATCATCAGCGGTCTGATGGAATGGCTCTGGATGTCGATGAAGCCGGGACACACCACCATGCCGGTGGCATCGACCTCCTCACCGGCCTGGCCCTGGGAGATGCGGCCAGGGGGAACGACCGCGGCGATGCGGTCGCCGGCGAGAGCGACGTCGCCGCAGAACCACGGGTTCCCGCTGCCGTCTACCACGCGGCCACCACGGATCAGAACGTCGAGCGCAAGCGGTGCCATCTCACGGCTCCTGACAGTGCGCCGGGAGGCCGGCATGCACCGCCTCACCGTACGCGGAATAGTCAATTGTCGTCGATTGGTCGACGCGCACTCGGCCCCGTTGAAACCGCGAATGAAATACCTCGCGGCGCAGCGTGCCATCCCGCCGGCTGACCAGCTCAAAGGCGACGTACGGTTCGCGCTGCGTGCCGGCCTGCCGCGTGCCGGTGACCCGTACCTGCCAGACCGGCTGGCCGCCGGCGGTAGCGGCGCCCAGATTGAGCACTGCGCCGATCTGGTCGGAACGAAGCGCGATGAGCGCCGGAGGAGCCTGGGCGGCAACCCGAAATCCGCCTGCACACACCCAGAAACCAGACTGCGGCATCCGGGCGCCATGATCGCCAACCGCGACCACCTGCTGTGTCGCGCTGAAAACCATCTGCCGCCTGCCATGACGCATCTCGCTGAGCTGTTCGGAGACGGTGAGGCGCAGGATCCGGTGGCGGAACGAGACGTCACCCACCTCCCTGGTGACATCAATGCCACCGGCAGAATCACGCTGCTCGCTCCGGTAGACCTCGTGGAAGCTGCCCCGGGCCAGCGTGGCGGCGGTCGCTCGCTGGAGCAGGATGCTCCCGGAGGGCGCGGTCGCCGCGTCGAGTGGGACGGCGCCGCGGTCACACAGAGCGGCCGGCAGCCACGCCATGAGGCAGGCCAGCCGCCACAGGCGCCGGCTGGTGCGACGCTTCCTCGCGCCGGTCCGGAAGCTATAGCTGTAGCACGTGCCCTCGGATCTCCTCCAGGCGAGCCGGCCGCCCGCCGCCGGGCGCCTCACGAAGGACCGGCGGCCGTCATCTCACCTGCCGCTGTACGGTACGCCTGGTCGATCGACGCCGCCAGGGTGGCGCGCTCCTCTGCGGACACAAACGCGGCGCGCGCAGCGTAGATGCCGATCCGGCGCAGATCGTCGATGCCGAAGCCCAGCTCATCCACCAGCAGCCGGCACTCGCGCTCGATGTCGGTGAAGAACGGGAGCGGATCGTCGGAGCTCACCGTCACCGGGACCCCGAGGTCGTAGAGCAGCCGGATCGGATGCGAGGGGAGGTCCGTGACCGTCGCGGTGCGAACGTTACTGGTCGGACAGATCTCGAGCGTCACATCGCCCTGCTCGAGACGGCTCAGCAGCTCCGGATCCTCGACCGACCGGATGCCGTGTCCGATACGCCTCGCACCGAGCACGTCGAGGGCTTCCCACACGCTCTCCGGTCCCAGCGCCTCCCCGGCGTGGGCCCGCAGACCAAGCCCGCACTCCGCTGCCAGCCGGTAGGCGGGGAGAAATTCAGCGGGCGGTCCGGACGCCTCGTCGCCGTGCAGATCGATGCCGGCGATGCCAATCCCCCGGTCGCGGGCCTGGGCCGCGAGCTCGACACGGTAGACCGCGAGCTCCACCGGCAGTGTCCGCATCAGACCGGCGATGAAGCCGATCCGGATCGGAAACCGAAGCTCGGCCCGCCGCCGTTCCTCCTCGAGCGCCTCCACCACCGGCCAGAAACGCGTGTCGTCGCCGACCACGGTAACCGGCGGCTCGAAGCTGATCTCGGTGTAGATCGCTCGCCGGGCCGCCTGGTCCTCGAAGCACTCCCGCGCCACCCGCGCGTACTCGTCGGGCCGGAACGGTGTGCGGGGCGTGAGCTGGGCCATGAACCCGGCGAAGTCGGTGAACGTATAGTAGTGACGCTCCCACCCCACCTCGAGCGGGCCCGTCCGGCCGAGACGCACCTGCGACATCTCGCGGACCGTCTCCGGGCGCAGCGCGCCCTCCAGGTGCAGGTGGAGCTCGATCTTCGGCAGCGGCGACACCCACTCGCTGGCAGTGGTGATGGTACCTATAGCCTGGATGGTTGCGCTCCCGTATCGGCGGTGAGGTCAAAGGGGACCGGCTCGAGGCCGCCGGTTGACGGCGAAACCAGCGGCCCGGGATGATGAGATTGTATCGACGTACCGTCAAGGCGGCAAGGCCGGTCCACCTGCCGAAGGTCCCCTTGACGGATAGGTACTTCTCCGCTATCGTGGGCCCAGCTACCGGGGAGGAAAGACTCACAGGAGAAGGTCGTCCATGGGGCGTGTGCTCTGCATCGCCGTCGCCGCGCTACTGCTGCTGGCCGTTACCGGACCGGTTCAACATCCTCATCCGACGTTCGCATCCGGCAAGCCACCGATCGCCTATCCCGGCCGCAAGGGCGGCCCGACGCCAACCTCGACTCGCCCACCGTCGCCGACCAGCACACCCGGCGGAGCGCAGGGGGATATCACCATCGCGGCGGCGGGCGACATCGCATGCACGCCGGGCGCACCTGTCACCTCGACCACCTGTCACCAGCAGCAGACCTCGAATCTGTTGCTGGCCGGACAGTACGCTGCAGTGCTGGCGCTGGGCGACACGCAGTACAACTCCGGAACGCTGGTCGAGTTCCAGGGCTCATACGATCCCACCTGGGGCCGCGTGAAGTCGAGCACCTATCCCGAGGCCGGCAACCACGAGTACAACACGCCGGGCGCATCCGGCTACTTCGCCTACTTCGGCTCGATTGCCGGCGATCCGAGCAAGGGATACTACTCCTTCAATCTGGGAGCCTGGCACATCATCGCCGTCAACAGCAACTGCGCGCAGCTCTCCGGCGGCTGTGCCGCCGGGAGCCCGGAAGAGCAGTGGTTGCGATCCGACCTGCAAGCGCACCCCGGCGTCTGCACCCTCGCCTTCTGGCACCATCCGCGCTGGTCATCCGGCGATGAGGGCGACAAGGCCTACATGCAGCCGATCTGGCAGGATCTGTACACTTACCACGCCGCGCTGGCGCTCACCGGCCACGACCACGACTACGAGCGCTTCGCACCGCAGGACGCGAACGGCCAGCTCGACACCGCGAACGGCGTACGTGAGTTCGTGGTGGGCACCGGCGGCTTCGACCATGGCCTCCTGTACCGCCAGCCGGAGCCGAATACCCAGGTACGCGACGACACCACTTTCGGAGTCCTGCAGCTGACGCTGCACCAGTCCGGCTACGACTGGCAGTTCGTGCCGGAAGCCGGCGGCACCTTCACCGACTCCGGCAGCGGCGCCTGTCCCGGCGTGAAATCGCCAACTCCAACGCCGACCGCCACGGCCACGGCCACGGCAACCATTACCCCGACTCCGACGCAGACACCCACGCCATCCCCCACGGCGACAGTTGTGCCGACCGCGAGCACCACGGTCACGCCAACCGTCACCCCGATTCCGACCATGACGCCTACCAGCAGCGCAACTCCGACTCCCAGTCCCACGCCGAGCGGTCCGCCGCTCGCCGGCGGGACGCTCGTCGGGCAGGACTCGTTCGCGGGACGAAGTGTGAGCGGCGGCTGGGGAACGGCCAGCGACGGGCTCCCCTGGACGCTTCAGTCCGGAACCAGCAGCATGCTCTCGGTGGGCGGGAATGAGGGACGAATCACCGGCAACCCGTCGAGCAGCTACCAGACGCTGACGCTCGGGACCGCGACGCCGGTCAACGCCGAGGTGGTGGCACGTTACAGCACCGGCAGCTTCAAGGACGATGTCGGCAGGTTGCTGCTGCGCTACAGCGATTCGTCAGACTTCTACGCGGCCGGCCTGGGCTCGCCCGCCGGAACCATCGAGCTCCAGGTGACGAAGACGGCAGGCGGCATATCGTCGCAGCTCTGCTCCATCCCCTTCTCGACCACCAACAACACCTTCTACTGGGAGCGAGTGCGGGTGCAAAACCAGGGCCCGAGCGCGACCATCTCGGTGAAAGCGTGGGCCGACGGCACGGCCGAGCCCTCCAGCTGGCAGCTGAGCTGCACCGACGGCAGCCCGTTACCTGCCGGACTGACCGGCGTCAATGCCTGGGACGGTGGGGTGAGCTGGTCGCTCGACACCTTCTCGGCCGGTGACCTGGGCGGCTGAGCCACCACCGCCGCCTTCGTCCGCCCTTCCTTCCGCAGGCGAGTCCTTCCGGCACTCCCTCGAACCGCTCCTACCGTCGTGGGCGCAACTGTGCGCTCCGCCTGGGCCCATCTCCCCGGAGAGCGTGCCACCGGCGGCGGACTCACGAGTGCGGGATCTGGGCTTCGTCGAGAGGAGACCGGATGCTCTCCACCACGCGGCGAAGTCGCGCGTGAGCGCGGCGAAGATACGCTCCGGGCCGGAGTCGAGCCGTACCCCGCCATTCCGATCGCCGAAGCGCGAGCCCCGTGGAACGCATGGGGGACGATCCCGGCGCTACAATGGCAGCATTCATGCGGATATCCGGTGTCTCCGGCACCGGCGGAAGGAGTGGTCGATGAACCCGTCACATCTTCTCTCATCTCAGCGCCGGGTCCGCTCCGCTCTCGCGCTGCTGGCACTGACCGCCTCGGTGGGAGCGCTCCCCGTGGCCGTGCCGGCCCACGCCGCGGCGCCGCGTGCTTCTCTGTCATCGCTGGCACTGTCCGGCTCCGACGTGCAGCACGCCTTCGGCAGTGGATTCAAGACCTACAACTACACAACAACAGGCTCTGCCGGCACGACCTCCGGGTACACGTTTCGCCAGATCGGCCTGGCCGCCTGGTACGAGCGCGCCTTCATCAAGAACATCGCGAGCCTGGTGAATGGAACCGCGGCCTCCGGCACGTACTCGGTCGGCAGCGTGATCTACCGGTTCAAGTCAACCTCCTACGCCGACGCCGCCGTGCGGTATGCGCTCAAACACAAGATCTGGAGCCAGAAGGGGTACAAATATCAGGTCACACGAACAGGCGGCGTGGGCAGCATCGCGGTGACTATCACCTCGACCGAGACGTTCAACGCGTACAAGATCCATGTCCTCGGGATCGGCTTCGAGCGCGGCGCCTATGTCGCGGCGGTCTTTGTCTTTGGCTTTGGCGCAACTGCCAGCGTTTCGACGACCACCTCTCTGGCGCGGCTCGTCGACGCGCGCATCAAGGCGCACGGGTAAAGCAACCAGGTCCGGGAGCTCGACCGGACCGTCCCTGTGCCGGCGTTAACCGCCCCATGACCGAGCGCGGAGGCCATCTCCCGCTGCTGCGGCCCAGGCGGGAACCAGGACGGCCGGCGGCTGCTCCCGGTACCGGCGAACTACACCCTCGTCGCCTACCATGAGAGCTCGGACAAGGCTCGTGAATCAGCGGAGGGGGACGCCGGCGTCTCCTCCGCGCGTTTGTACGATCATTGGGTAAAATGTCAAATACCTGATACAATAGATCTGTGACAGAGAACCAGATACCAACGCCGGTTGAGCCGGCGTTTTCTCATTTCTTCAGCTTTCCCTTCGACGACTTCCAGATCGAGGCGATCGGTCACATCCGCGACGGCCGCTCCGTCATGGTGGCGGCGCCGACCAGCTCGGGAAAGACGGTGGTGGCGGAGTACGCGCTGTGGAATGCGCTGCAGCACGGCTCGCGCGCCATCTACACGACGCCCATCAAGGCGCTTTCGAACCAGAAGCGGCGCGACCTCGAGGCACTCTTCCCGGGGCAGATCGGTCTGCTTACCGGGGACCGCAGCGAGAACCCGGATGCCCCGATCGTCGTCATGACGACCGAGGTGCTCCGCAACATGCTGGTGGAGGATCCGGACAGCCTGAGCTGGGTCACTTGCGTGGTCTTCGACGAGGTGCATTACCTGGCCGATACAGATCGCGGGACGGTCTGGGAGGAGGCGATCATCACCTGCCCGCAGCAGGTGCAGCTGGTCTGCCTCTCCGCTACCATTGCCAACGCCGAGGAGATCGCCGCCTGGATCGGCGAGGTTCACCGCGATATCGCGCTGGTCCGGCACGACGAGCGGCCGGTGCCGCTCGAGCACTTCTACTACACCCAGGGCAAGCTCCATCTGGTCCGCGATCAGTGGGGCGAGCGGCGCGCCATGTTTGTCCGCGAGGGCCGCTCCGTGACGCCCTATCCCGCTCCGGTGGTGCGGGCACTCGACGAGACCGGACTGCTGCCGGCGATCTGGTTCGCCTTCTCCCGGCAGGCGGTCGAGGATGCGGCCGGCGCCTGCGCGCGAGCCGCTCCCGCGCTCTCGCCGGGGCAGCGTCACCGCATCGACTCCGCTATCGCCTGGACGCTCGATACCCTGCCGGCGGAGGACCGTAACCTGCCGCAGCTCACGCTCCTGATGCATCTGCTGCGGCGCGGTGTCGGCTTCCACCACGCCGGCCTCCTGCCCCCGCTCAAGGAACTGGTGGAGCGGCTCTTTACCGAGGGCCTGCTCTCGGTCGTCGCCGCCACCGACACGCTCGCGGTAGGGATCAACATGCCGGCCCGCACCGTCGTCATCAGCAGCCTCTCCCGGCCGCTGGGCGGCATCCTCACCCCCAACGACTTTAGCCAGCTGACCGGCCGCGCCGGCCGCCGCGGCATCGACCAGATGGGCGCGGTGGTCATGCTGCCCTCACGCTTCCACTCCTTCGAGGAGGCGTACCGGGAAGTCTGCGCGCCCCTCCAGCCGGTGCTCAGCGCCTTTCGCCTCCGCTACAGCACGCTGCTCTCCGTGATGGAGGGACCGCGCGGGCACGCCGAGCGGCGTCTGGATCAGCTGGTCCGCTCCAGCCTCCGCCAGTTCCAGATGAAGGCGGCGGCGAGGCGAGGCGAGGCCCGCATCGAGCAGCTGCGCGCCCAGCTTGCCGAGCTCGGCCACGGCGCCGGGGAAGACGACCTGGACGAGTACCTGGGCCTGCAGAGCCGGCTCTCGGAAGCGGAGAAGGAGCAGAAGCGGGCGCGGCGTGCCCGCGCTCGCAGCCCGAAGAACCCTCAGCTGACCCGGCGCTACGAGCGGGCCAGAGAGGAGCGCGAACGCCTGTCACTGGCGCTGCGCCGCCATCCTCGCCACGGAGTCGCGGCGGAGACCGAGCGCTACGACCCGGAGCGGCTGGCGCTGCTGCGCCAGATCAACAAGCTGAAGGCGCGCGTGCAAAACGCCGAGGCGGAGTGCGACCAGGACGCCGCCGAGACGGCGGAAGCGGTGCGCTCGGTGCTGACGGCGCTGGGCTACATCGCGAAGCGTGGCATGACACGCAAGGCCTGGGGATTGCGCGAGATCGTGGCGCCCTCCGGCATCGTCCTGAGCGAGCTCTACGAGCGCGGCGCCTTCGACAATCTTGATGCCGCCGAGCTGGCCGAGGTCGTCAGCTGGTTTGCCTGCGACGCGCGCCGCCGTGACAATAGCTACCGGCTGCCTCGCCGCCTGAACCAGCTGCGCCGCCGGGCGATCGAGACGTTTCGGTCGATCGCGGCACTCGAGGAGGCGGAGAGGATCGAGCTGGCCCAGGGACCAAGCGACTGGTTCTACGGCGTGGCACTCGATTGGTGCCACGGCGCCTCCATCGAGGATATCACCGCGCGCGTCGATCTCGGCGAGGGCGACGTCGTCAACCTCCTGAACAAGACTGTCGACCTGCTCGACCAGATGGAAGGCATGCTGGCCCGCTACCGCGATGACCGGCTGCTCGACATCGCACGGCAGGGCCGGACGCGGCTGGTCCGCGGCCTGGTGGCCATGGTGCGATCCGGCGATAGGGAGATCGCGCGCGAGACGGCGTCGTCGCCGATCGCCGCAATCGGACCGTAGCTCCCGGCAGACACGGGAACTCTTGCACTACCTCGCTGCGGGCAAGACCGTGAGCGTCCCCTCGCCGCGTGCGACCACGTCAAAATGCCGCCGGTCGGTCGTCAGTACGCGGCCGCCATGCCGTTCGGCCGCGGCAACTACCGCTGCATCGGGCAGGTCCAGACCAAGATCCTCATAGCGTGTGAGCAGCGCTGAGATTCGGGCCAGATCGTTCTCGCCGCAGTCGAGGGCATACTGGCCACTGTGAATGTCTGTTAGAACGCTCGTAAGAATCGCGAGCGCCCTTCGGCTGCGTGCTGCGATGAGCCAGGCGATCTCGGTAAGGGTAACCGCCGGAATGAACCAGGGTCCCACGTCATCCTCGAGAACGCCGCGTGCCGCCGCGTGACAGGGGTCCGACCGGTTGGTAACCGCCCAGAAACCAGAGGTATCGAGGGTGATCACTCCGGTTTCCAGTGCGCTCGCATGTATTCCTCGGTTTGGTCACTGGGTAGGTCTGGATCATCGATCGCACCCAGGCTGCAGGGCTGGGGGCGTGGCCCTGCGGCCGGGTCGCGCAGCTGCTCAACTGCAGAAAGCGGAACGAGCCGCTGCCGCTTGTCAAGAGGATTGGAGAAGGTCGGTATGGCGCCTTGGCGCACCAGCCGGTAGAGTGTCATCCGGCTGATGCCGAGTCGCCTTGCGGCCTCCGTCATTGTGATCGCTCCATGCATGCCTCAGTGTAAAAGATACGTCTAAACCCGTCCATACAGGTATCGCCCAACTTAGCGGCGGGTGGGATTGAGTCCAGGCAGGAGCGCTGAGCTATAGTCTCGCGGGGAGACTCCGATGGAGACAGGGACCGGAACGCGCCCGCGTGAGATCACCATCACGCCGCTGGGCGAGAACATATACGGCATCGAGGCGCCCTGCGAGCCGGGGGTGGAAGTGCGGGCGATGCTGGTCTGCGGCGACAACTACTCACTGCTGCTCGATACGTTGCTCCGTCCGGCTGATCTGGACGCGGTCCGGCCGCTGGTCGAGAGCAGAAACCGGCCGCTGCTCATCGTCAACTCGCACGCCGATTGGGACCACTGGTGGGGGAATGCCGCCTTCCCCGATGCCCCGGTGATCGCCCATCGCCTGACCCGCGAGCGACAGCTGCGCGAGGGAAGGCGATCGCTCGCTGCGCAGCGCCGCAAGGATCCGGAGACCTTCGCCGACGTCGTTCTGCGACCGGCCACGATCGCCTTCGACGGGCGGCTCGAGCTCGAGCTGGGCGGTCTGCGCGTCGAGCTGCTGCCCGTACCCGGCCACACCGCCGACTGCATCGTGGCGCTGCTTCCCGACCGCCGCCTCCTCTTTGCCGGCGACGCGGCGGAGAACCCGATCCCGCTGCTCAACGATGGCGTCATCGGCGACTGGCCGGACCGGCTGGCCGGGCTGGCCGAACGCGTCAGCGCGGTCGTCCCGGCCCACGGCGCCGTCGCCGGACCCGACCTGCTGAGCCGCAACGCCCGCTACCTTCGCGACCTCACCGAACGGCCGCAGACGCCGGTTCCGGAGCTGGCCGGCGCCACCGCCTTCTACCGGCGTGCCCACCGCCGCAACCTGCGAGCGGCGGCACGATCCTGAGCTGACCTCGTGCCGGCAGTGACGTCACTGCGCGGCGACCAGAGCGCCCATTTCGCCCGCGACGCCCCGCATTGCGCGATCGGCGTGCGCCTGAAGGACCAGACGGACCACATCCCGCACTGAGACGAAGTCGATCGACCAGGCGCCGCTCTCGGGAAGACGTCCGCTATCCTGGCTGCGTAGGACATCCCTCCCACGAGCAGCCCGATGGATCGGCCTCCCGATCAGTCCGCCCCCATCCCTCTCTGGCGTAACCGCGACTACATGATCCTGCTCAGCGGGCAGACGATCTCCTACGTCGGCTCCTTCGCCTCGCAGATCGCCTTCCCCCTGCTGGTGCTCTCCATCACCCACTCGTCGCTGCAGGCCGGTCTGGCCGGTGGCCTGGAGCGGGTACCGTTTCTCCTCCTCACCCTGCCGGCCGGCGCGATGGTCGATCGCTGGAACCGCAAGCTGGTGATGATTCTCTGCGACACGGTGCGCGCCCTGGCGTTCGCCGCCATCCCGCTCGCCGGGGCCACGGGACGGCTCGGCATGCCGCTGCTGTACGGAGTGGCCCTGGTCGAGGGTGTGGCTTTCGCCTTCTTCAATCTCTGCCAGGTATCGGCGCTGCCGCGGGTGGTGCCGCCGGAGCAGCTCCCCACGGCTACCGCTCGCAACCAGGCCGGCTTCGGCGCCGCCGTCTTCGCCGGTCCGCCGCTCGCCGGATTGCTCTTCGCGCTACAACGCACCCTGCCGTTCCTCGCCGACGCCGTCTCCTACGCCATCTCGACGATCTCGCTGCTGTTTATCAAGACCTCGTTCGAGGGCGACCGCTCCGCGCCGCGCCGGCCAATTCTTCCCGAGATCAGGGAAGGGATCTCCTGGCTCTGGCAGCAGCCGCTGATCCGCTTCATGGCGTTTCTCACCGGCGGCATCAACCTCCTCGACGCCAGCTGGGCGCTGGTCTTGATCGTCCTGGCGCAGCGAGCTTTCCATGCATCTTCCGGCGCCATCGGCCTGGTACTGGGGGTGAGCGCAGTGGGCGAGATCGCAGGCTCGTTCTTCGGCGGCTGGATACAGAAGCGCCTGAGCTTCGGCCGGGCCATTGCCACCTCCTGCTGGGGCTTCGCCATCGGCTGGACTGCGATTGCCGCCGCGCCCAACCTGCCCGTGGTCGTCCTCCTGGTTGCCGTGGCCGG
The DNA here is from genome assembly GCA_035295425.1 of Chloroflexota bacterium. Taxonomy (GTDB): domain Bacteria; phylum Chloroflexota; class UBA5177; order UBA5177; family UBA5177; genus DATGJB01. The sequence continues at coordinate 67,998 of DATGJB010000149.1, forward strand.
CTTCTCCCTTCCCACCTACGATGTCGTGCAGGTCAGCTACCGGCTGGCGCTCATCCCCGACGAGCTGCAGGGGCGGGTAAACAGCGTCTTTCGTCTCATCGCCGCCGGCACCATGCCGGTTGGCCAGGTCCTGGTCGGCGCGCTGCTGCAGTGGAGCGGTCCGCGCGCCACGATCCTCTGCGTCGGGGCCGGTCTCGGCTTGCTCTCCCTGACCGCCACGCTGAATCCGCAGATCCGCCACGCCCCACCCATCGAGCAGGCAGTGGCGATGAGCTGACGGTCTGTCCAGAAAGCTGTGCGCGATGGGCGGCGCATCGGCAACCCTGGCTACCCTTCCGCGCACGCCCAGCTGCAATTCACCGTTATCGGTGGACAGGCCGTAGCATCGGGTGAACCGAGCGCAGAAGGGAGACTGGAATGATCGAGCGGAGTGGTGCTGTCAGCGAGTACCTCGATTACTCTGGCCGCGAGGACCGCTTGAGCGGCGGAGTGACGATGGTCCCGATCGATACGCCGCGGGGAACCTTCCGCGTCTGGACGAAGCGAATCGGGAACAACCCGCGGCTGAGAGTCCTGCTGCTGCACGGCGGCCCGGGGTCGACTCATGAGTATCTCGAGGCATTCGACAGTTATTTCCCCGCGGCCGGCATCGAGTATTACTACTACGACCAGCTGGGCTCCTTCTACAGCGACCGGCCGGACGAGCCGGAGCTCTGGGAGATCCCGCGCTTCGTGGACGAGGTGGAGCAGGTGCGACGCGCGCTCGGGCTGGGTCGTGAGTGCTTCTACCTGTACGGCCACTCGTGGGGCGGCATTCTGGCGATGGAGTACGCCCTCGCCCACCAGGAGCAGCTGAAGGGCCTGATCATCTCCAACATGATGGCGAGCGCCCCCGCGTATGGCGAGTACGCGCGCGATGTGCTCATGCCGGAGATCGAGCCGGCGGTGCTCGACGAGATTCAGCGGTACGAGGCCGCCGGTGATTACGAGAATCCACGCTTCATGAAGCTCTTGCAGGAGCATCACTACGTCAATCACGTGCTGAGGCTGCCTTCCGAGCACTGGCCGGACCCGGTCAACCGCGGGTTCGCCCATATCAATCCGAGCATCTACATCCCCCTGCAAGGCCCGAGCGAGCTGGGTATGAGCGGCAAGCTGGAGCGATGGGACCGCACGGCCGATCTGCATGAGATCACGGTGCCGGCGCTGGTGATCGGAGCGCGTTACGACACCATGGATCCGAAGCACATGGAAGGGATGGCGTCGTCCCTCCCCAACGGCCGCTACCTCTACTGCCCGCAGGGAAGCCACCTGGCCATGTACGACGATCAGGAAGTCTACTTCGACGGGCTGATCCGCTTCATCAAGGATGTGGACGCGGGGCGCTAGTAAGTCGCTTGTATGGGGAGTTGCTTTTTCCGTCACCATGCGCCTGGGGACCGCGTTCACCGCCGATGACCTGACCTGGCAAAGTTGGTAGGCTCACAGTTCCACCTCCTACTCTCGGCGAGGGAGAGCGACGACGAAGGCATCAGACGTTCCGCGAGCAGTGGCTGCGGGTATAGCTACAGGCGCAGCGCTTAACCTGCGGGTCGATGAGGCGATTGTTCTTCACGACTCGAACCGACTCGCGGTGCGCCTGCTGCCGTGTGAGGTTCTTGCTCGGATCGCGCCTCTGACGCATCGTGCTAGCGCCGAGTTCGAGGTCGAGATCGCACGGCGGCTCGCCGAAACCGATAGCCCGGTGGCTGAGCTCGAGCCTCGGGTGGATCCGCGCGTCTACGTGCGCGACAGCTTCGCGGTCACGCTATGGACCTACCACGAGTCTGTGCCGTCCCGAGACATCGCGCCATCCGACTATGCCCGGGCGCTCGAGGGGCTTCATGCCGGCATGCGGCAGATCGATGTGACTGCGCCGCACTTCACGGACCGAATCCAGGAGGCGCAGTGGCTGGTTGGCAACCGCGCCCGTACCCCAGAGCTGGCTGACGCCGACCGGGAGCTTCTCAGTGAGACGTTGAGAAGCCTGAGGGGCACTATCGGTGAGCGCCCTGCCGATGAGCAGCTGCTGCACGGCGAGCCGCATCCGGGGAACCTGCTCAGGACGAAGAAGGGGCTGCTGTTTGTAGACCTCGAGACGTGTTGTCGCGGACCCATCGAGTTCGACATCGCTCACGCACCGGATGACGTCAGCGAGCACTATCCGGCGGTGAATCACGACCTGCTTCGCGAGTGCCGGATCCTTGTGCTTGCGATGATCGCAACGTGGCGCTGGGATCGAGCCGACCAACTCCCGAACGGTCGCCAACTGGGTACAGAGTGGCTTAGCCAGATCCGAGCAGCGCTCGATCGCGGCGGACCCGCTGCCTGAAGGACGAGCTCTTGGCCATCCTGGCAACCCTACCCGAGCCGGACATCCCCCCACCCCGGGAGAATCGACGGTGCCGGCAGCGCTGGCAAGAGGAACTGACCATCCGCATCACCCTCCCCCAAGACCTCCCGCCGCGGCGGTCGCTGCTCGTCTGGGATAACCTCACCGGCCACTACACCGTCGACCTTATCTCGTGGCTCTTCGACCACGGGATCATGCCCCTCTTCACCCCACTGGGCGGCTCCCACGTGAACATGGCGGAATCGATTCAGCGCATCCTCAAGCGACGCGCACTGGACGGCCAGCGTCCCAAGACGCCGGAGGAGATCATCGAGTGGTTGGAGGCCACAGCGGACGGCTGGAACCGACAGCCGACGCCGTTTGAGTGGGGTGGCAAGCGATAGGCGCGACGCGAGCGAGCAAGACGTCATGCCGTGGGAGGCTCAGGTGCCTACGCCCAACGGCCACTCCCGTGACGACGGCCAGCATGAAGCGATGGTGACGACCAACACAAGCGACCAGCCAGAGGTTTGCTGCCGGTTTCCTGTGTCCCGTCAGGCGTGCTGCGAGGAATCGAAGAGCGCCGGCGACTCGCGGGTCAGGCGGACCGCCCGGGCGACGTGCGCCGCGTTGCGGGTGAGCGCCGGTACGCGCTCGACAATGCGGGATGGAATGAGGAACCAGCGGCCCGATACGAGCGGCAGCGTGCCCTCGGCGGTGCCGGCGTAGACCTCTCCCGGCGTGGCCGAGTTGACGTAGTAGGTATCGGGCAGCGTGAACTCGCCGGGAACGCATGGATTGAGACTCGCCAGGTCCTCGACAACCACACCGCGGTCGCACAGCCAGCGGAGTGATTGAAGCGCTTCGACGTCGTCTATCTGCATGGTTTCCTCAGAGCGGGCACGAGGGTTGCGGCCCGGTTTCACATGAAACGGAGCTAGGAGAGCAGCGCCGCCCGGGCGTCCGCCTCCCGCAGCCAGTCCACCACCACCGGCAGGATGGCAAGCGCGACCTCCGGGTAGGTCCGGATCTCGGCCAGGAACTGGCCCTTGTCGAGCAGCACGGCGGTTGTCGGCTCGACCGCCGTCACCGTTGCCGATCGCGGGCGATCGTCCAGCAGCGACAGCTCGCCAAACGTCTCGCCCGGCCCCATCTGCCGGATCTCCACCTCGCCGTGCGGCGAGGATTTGGTGACCTTCACCCGCCCCGACTGGATGCAGTACAACCCCATCCCCATCTGGCCTTCCGACACGATCGCCTGGCCCGGCTCGTACGATCGCGTCATCGCCCATCGCGACATCGACTTGATCTGCTTCGGCTCCAGGGCACGAAACAGCGGTACCCTACGCAGCGTAGCTTCAGCGTCGTCCACTCACGCCTCCCGCCTCTCCGATATTGCGGTCCCGATGGGCGAATCATAGGCGCTGTCGCCGGATTTGGTCAAGCGGCCACCTGTTATGGTGATGCGCGCCCCACCAGGAGGAGACCATCGTGATCGATCCAGCCGCAGTTCGCCCTCGGTTCCCCGCGCTTCAGATGGAGCAGGACGGCCAGCCCGTCCTGTTCTTCGACAACCCTGCCGGTACGCAGGTACCTCAGCCTACCATCGACGGTTACGCGCGATACCTGCGCTGCGCCAACGCCAACGTCGGGGGCACATTTCTCACCAGCCGCGAGACCGATCGCCTGATCGAGGAAGCGCGCCATGCCGCCGCCGATTTTCTGAACGGTTCGCCCGGTGAGATCGTATTTGGCCCGAATATGACCACGCTCACCTTCAGCCTCAGCCGCGCCATCGGCCGCACTCTCCGGCCCGGTGACGAGATCGTCACCACCCGCCTCGAGCACGATGCCAACGTCGCTCCCTGGCTCGCTCTCGAGGAGCGCGGCGTGACCGTTCGCTTTATCGCGGTTGACCCGGTCACGATGACGCTCGACCTCGACAGCGTCCGGCGCGCGATCACCGATCGCACCCGGCTGCTGGCGGTCGGGCTGGCGTCGAACGCCTTCGGCACCGTCAATGACGTGTCGCGGCTGACCGAGCTGGCGCACGAACGGGGCGCGTTGGTATTCGTCGACGCCGTCGCCTTCGCCCCCCACGGACCGATCGACGTTCGACAACTCGGCTGCGACGTACTGGTCTGCTCCGCGTACAAGTTCTTTGGACCGCACCTGGGAATCTTGTGGGGCCGGCGAGAGCTGCTGGAAACGCTGCCTGCCTACCGCGTGCGGCCCGCGGGCGAGGAGCCGCCCGGCAAGTGGGAAACCGGTACCCAGAACCACGAGGCGCTGGCCGCGTTGCTCGGCACCTTCGAGTACCTTGCCTCGCTCGGCGCCGGCGCCGGCCGCCGGGCCCGCCTCGCAGATGCCATGGCAGGCGTCCAGGCCCACGAGCGTGAACTGGCCGTCAGGTTGATTGCCGGCCTCCAGGCGGTTCCCGGCGTGCGCGTCTTCGGCATCACCGACCCGGCGGCATTCGATCGACGGGTGCCGACGGTCTCCTTCACCGTCGTCGGGCACGAACCGGAAGACCTGGCCCGGTCACTCGGCGAGCAGGGGATCTTCACCTGGGCCGGCAACCACTATGCGGTCGAGCCGATGGCCTGCCTGGGTCTGACCGGCACTAACCGCGTCGGGCTGGTCCACTACAACACGGCCGGCGAGATCGACCGGTTTCTCGGAACGCTGGAAGAGTTGACGCGAGGGAAACGGTCAGTCTCTTCTGTTTCACATTGGGGTGAGCAACCGTAGCAGCCGGGGAATTGCACTGTCTCCTGTTTCTCAGCCAGGACAGGAGACGGCGGAACGGCATCGACGCCGGGCGGCGGTGGGGAACGGCGTTGGCGAGCGGAAACCGAGCTCCCGGTTTCTGCCACGCCTGTTGCAGCTGCAAGCAGGAGCGCATCCGGCCACCCGGATCCGCTGAAGACCTCGCGTCCGTCTCCGCCCAATGGCTGAGGCGTCGTGTCCGGTCGTGCGGTGTACTGAAGGCATCACCGCACGATCGGAGCACCCCGCCACATGGATCCCAGGAGCCGGTCTCGAGGCAAGCCATCGCACAGAGGAGGCCCAGACCACTGGAAGGGCATCATCGCCTTTCTGGCCATCGCCTTCGGGCTCGCCTGGCTGCCCTTTCTCGTCGTCCTCGTGAAGCCGGGCATGTCCGGCATGGCTCCGATTCTGATGCCCTTCGCGCCCGCAATTGGCTGCTTCGTCGTGCGAAAGTGGATCATCCTGGTGGATCACATTCGAGCCGGCAGGCAGGAGCCGCGCGAACCAGCCCCGAGAAACCCTACGTCGTGGGCGTGGCGTCGTAAACACGCCGGTAGACCGCCGCGATGTCGGGCGGCGTCCAGTCTTCCGGCTTGATACTCTTTCCACCGTCGGGAGCCGCCACCTTCCGCATGTTGGCGCGGTGGACTTCCTCGAAGAAGGGCTCCAGGTCAACACCCATCTCTACCGCAGTACCGTACGTGACATAGAGCAGATCGACCAGCGCGTCGATCATTTCGTACCAATCGCCGCGCGCCGCCGCCTGCAGGAACTCCCCCGCTTCCTCGTCGATCAGGCGGCAGCGCAGCGCGGTGCGTCGCGCATCGAGCGGCGAGGGGTGTTCGGGGGCCGGCGCGCCCATCTGGCGATGA